>CAZJGT010000270.1:0-2526 GCA_964545565.1 uncultured Thermoleophilia bacterium | reverse complement strand
CACCGACGGCCGCGCCGGCCTCGAGCGTGGCCACGACCTCGAGGCCGCCGAGCGCTCGCTGCGCGACGCCTGCGGCACGGTGGCCGTCGAGACGCTGGCGCCGTGATGGGCGCCGGGGGCGACAGCGCCGAGCTGGTCACGGGCGGCCACGGCGTCGCCGGCGTCGCCCGCGCAGCGGCTGCGGCATCCACTGTCCGCAGAGGAGGGGTACCGATGGATCTTCGCTTGAACAGGGGCCGAGGCGCCGGGCGGCTCTTGCTGCTGCTCGCGCTGGCCGTGCTTGTGGCGGCGGCGCTGGCGTCACCGGCCGCCGCCGTGGCCGATCCGGTGCCCACCAAGCTCACGGTCACGGCGCAGAAGAAGCCCGTGTACTGGGGCTCGAAGGGGATTCTCAACGGCATCCTGCAGACCGCGGAAGCCGCGCCGCGCCCCCTCGACCAGCAGCAGATCGTGGTCCAGTACGCCGTCGACCCCGACGGTCCCTGGCAAACGGCTGGAACCGTCACCAACAGCGCCGCCCCGTACAGCTCGGGCGAGTACACGTACTTGTGGAAGGCGAGTCGCACCTACTGGTGGAAGATGGTCTTCGCCGGCAGCGATGAGTGGGGCGCCAGCGAGAGCAAGCCGGTCAAGGTGGGCGTCATGCCCGTGGTCGGCAAGCCCAAGTGCCCCAAGAACGTCCGCAGGGGCTGGCACTTCACCGTCAGCGGCTCGCTCAAGCCCTGCTTCGCCGGCGGCTCCAAGACGATCAAGGTCGTGGCCGAGCGCAAGGTCGGGGGCAAGTGGAAGAAGCACAAGACGTATCAGGCGGTCAACCTGCGCAAGGGCACCGAGGGCAGGTATCGCGTCAAGATCAAGATCAAGCAGCCCGGCCGGTACCGCTTCTACGCCAGGTCGGCCAAGACGGTCAAGTATGTGGCGTCCACGAGCGCCCGCGGCGCTACCATGCGGATCAGATGACGTGACGTGGGCGCCGCCGCCGCGGCGGCGCCGTGAGGCCGCCCCGCCGCTGTGACGCGGTCCGCCGGCCCAGTGAAGCCGGTGTGCGCGAGACCGGGGCCTTGCACCTTCGAAGGCGCTAAGCTCCGGTCTCTCCTTCATCTCACCTTCATCACCATTCCAGACAGGACACACCAGCGCGAAGGTGCCGGTGGGGGCTCTGGACGCCACCGGACTGCCCGTGCCGTCGGTGGTGCGCATGAAGCTGTTCACCCTGGACGACCGGCTCATCGAGCGGCGCGCGGGCGCGCTGGGCCCGGACGACGTCAGCGCCGTCCGGGCCGCCCTCGCCCGCGCCTTCGGCTGCACCACTCCTTCGCTCGATGTCCGGGCTCAGTCGCGGCCCGCCGACGAGGACGGCCGTCTCGTCCGCGCGCTCCTCAACGAGCGACGGGCCGGCCGGTGAGACTCCACTCTCCGCCCTCGCCCTGGAGGGCTTCAACGCAGTGCTACGGTGAGGACGGCACGGTCTTCGGCACCCGCAGGCGCGCCTCTCGTCCTAATCGTCTCCCGAGGGACCGGTTCGTCTACCTGGTGAAGTACCGCGGCACAGGCGAGAACGGTCTACCTCACCGAGACCACAAGGGGAACAAGCATAGCTGCCGAACGCTAAGCATCGCACAATGATGGATTGATGGTATCCTACATCGGTATGGCATCATTACGTCACATGCAGCGGCTTCAGGTGCAGCTGACCGAAGAGCAGTCTGACCATCTGCGCAGAGCGGCTGAGTCGGAAGGCACCTCTCAGGCCGAGATCGTGCGGAGAGCGTTGGCGGCGTACCTTCGCCGCCCGATCCAGGCCTGTGAAGCGACCGTCCATGCCCGGGCGCTCGAGCTGATAGGAGCCTTTTCCTCGGGCTTGGCCGACGTCGCGGAGCATCATGATCGCTATCTGGCAGAGGCTCTTCTAGACGACGATGAGTCGGCCCATGGCGGCTGACGAAGCGCAGACCGTCTATGCCGACACGAGCGGGCTCTACGCGCTGCTCGATGCCGCCGATGCACGGCACGACGACGCATCCAGCATCGTCAGATCGTTGCTCGGCGACGGCGCAGTCCTTGTGACGAGCAACTACGTCGTCGCCGAGCTCACCGCGCTGGTGCAAAGCCGACTCGGTTTGGATGCAGCTCTGCGAGTGCATCGCGCGCTGCTGCCGGCGCTCGAGATTGTGTTCGTGGACCGAGGACTTCACGAACGGGCGGTGGCTGCCTGGGCGGCGGCGCGGCGCCGGGGGTTGAGTCTTGTTGACTGCGCCGGGTTCGAGCTCATGCGCGATCTGGGCGTGGTCACCGCGGTCGCATTCGACCGGCACTTTCAAGAACAGGGCTTCCCTCTGCCCTGACGCCGTTTGACCGGCCACCATCTCAACGTCACCTGGCACCGGTCGAACTTGTCACCCACACCACTCCAGAACGCCGCGGACACCGACGCACCGACGGAGTACGCTGGTAGCGCTTCGGCTCTACTACCCCTTGACAACCTGGGAGGTCGTGACCAGTATGGTCACATGATCGTCGTGAGCG
>CAZJGT010000269.1:0-2531 GCA_964545565.1 uncultured Thermoleophilia bacterium | reverse complement strand
ATCCATGCCGTAGAAGGGGGCGTCCCGGCGGACTGCTTTGCGCACGTCCGGGACGGCGCGCACGATGAGCGCGTCGAGGCGGCGCCCGACGGCGCTCTTCCAGCCCGGCATCGCCGCGATGCAGGCATGCACGGGCGCATCGCCGTCGGCCTTCGCTCTTTGAGGACCGCCGCCCGCAAGGAGGATCGGCTTCGCCACGGAGCTCACTCTCGTCCTGGGCCTGATGGGTGGGTCATCGATCTCGTGATGAGTGTACCCGGAGCCGGGCCTGTTCCCTTCTGCACAGCACCGTAGCACAGGCTCAAGGCGGCGGATGCGACAGCCTGCGGGAGACGCACCGGAGACCGCGTCGCGGACGGCTGGTGCATCGACACGCGCGCCGCCGGGTGGTCGCGCAGGGCGCCTGCCCCTATCATCCGAAGTCCGGGTGCGGCGCCGGGCCGCCGGGCCCGGCGCCGGGCCGCCGGCGCCGGCACCCGAGCCCGCAGGCCGGGCTCGTGCGTGCTCATATCATCGGCCACGGAAAGGTCGCGGCGACAGCGATGCGTACCACTCTCGACTGCCTCCCCTGCTTGGTCAGGCAAGCCCTCGAGGCGGCGCGCTCTGCCGCGAAGGACGAGGCTCTGCAGGTCGAGATCATGAGAGCGTCGCTGGGCATGCTGGCGACCGAGCTCGAGACCGGCCAGTCCCCGCCGCAGGTCGGGCAGCGTATCCACCGTCTGGTGCGCCGTCTTGCGGACGACGAAGACCCCTACGCCGAGCTGAAGAGGAGCTCCAACCGGGCAGCGCTCGCGGCGATACCGCGCCTCCGGGCTCTCGTGGCCGACGCCGCCGACCCCCTGGACGCCGCCGTGCGACTGGCGATCGCCGCCAATGTGCTGGACGCGGGCATGAATGCCGCGGTCGTGTCCGGCACCGTCAGCGACGGGCGGGCACAGGACGGCGACGGCGTCGCACGCGCCCTTGAGCTCGGTGCTGCCGAGCCACTGCATGGCGCCGTCTGGGAGCTCCAAGCCGCCGTCGCAAACGCCGGCCACATCCTGTTTCTCACCGACAACTGCGGCGAGATCGTCGTCGACAGGCTCCTGATCGAGCAACTCCCCACCGCCCGGCTGACCATCGCCGTGCGCGGCGCGCCCGTCCTCAACGACGCGACCCTTGGGGACGCCGCGGTCGCCGGACTGGACTCGCTGGCTCCCGTGATCGAGAACGGCTCCGACGCACCAGGCACGCTGCTCGAGGACTGCTCGCCGCACTTCCGCAAGGTCTACGAGCAGGCGGACCTTGTAATCGCCAAGGGTCAGGGCAACTACGAGACCTTGAGCGACGCCCGCGCCGGCATCTTCTTCCTCTTCAAGGTGAAGTGCGCGCTCGTGGCGCACCATTCAGGCCTGCCGCTGCAGGCTCACGCCCTGCTCCGCTCGCCGGCCGCCGGCTGACCGCCAGCCGGCGAGTCGCGAGCGTTACGCCCGGGCCGCGCTGTCCTCCGGCGCGAGCGCGTCGGCGCCCGGCGCGGGGCCGTCCTTCACCACGCCCGGCTCGGCGACGCAGATCTCGCGCCGTCGCATCGCGACCCCCGTGCGCACGAGCAGCCCTGCCACCAGCAAGGTCACGACCGCCCACAGGACCGTCGCCGCATGCAGATAGAAGCCCGCTCCCGTCTCCTTGCCCACCAGAAAGGTCGCGATCGTGAGCGCCGCCAGCGGGAAGGTGTACGCCCACCAGGAGAGGTAGAAGCGCAGCCGGCCGAACAGGCGGATGTGCGCGACGAGGTAGATCGCGAAGAACACGGCGAGGAAGTACAGGATCCGCGCGAACGAGTCGAAGGCGCCCGTGAGCTTCACGTAGGCGATCATCGCGACGGCCGGCGGGGCGATGAGGATGAACAGGGTCGGCAGGTGCCGGTCGTGCAGCGGCTGATGGAACACCATGCGGTAGACGAAGACCACCAGCAGAGCGACCGCGAACACGAGACCGGTGGCGAAGAACAGCCAGGAGATGTCGGCCGGAGCGTGCTGCACCCCCACGATCGGCACGATGAGGTTACCGACCACGGGGATGAACCACGCCGGACTGAAGTGCGTGATCTCAAAGCGCGTGTGTCGCATCCAGCTCGAGAGGATGATGAGGGTGAGGATGAGGTTGAGCGCCGCGCCGGCGAGCCACAGGCCATACGAGAGCGGGGTGTTCAGCTCGACGTAGGCGATGCTGAGCAGCAGCAGAGAGATCGTGATCGTCGGGAAGAAGTTGATCATCACCGGATGGCGGAACTCGGCGAGCATGGCGTCCCGGTAGATCGCCACCTTGAGGCCGTAAGCGACAAGCAGCACAACGTAGAAGGCGGTGACCACGTACAGCAGGACGTCCGTGACCCTGGAACTCCAGCCGAGGTAGCCGAACACCCGCTGCGTCGCGACGGCGTAGCCGGCGAGGCCGAGGATGAGCGAGAACATCGAGATGGGCAGATGCCGCAGGCGAGAGTCCATGGTACTCCAGTGTCGTGGAACGTCATGGGCTTATGCCCACTACCC
>CAZJGT010000268.1:0-2531 GCA_964545565.1 uncultured Thermoleophilia bacterium | reverse complement strand
TCCAGGTGTCCGGCAGCGGCGTGTACGTCGGCGGCTGCCTGCGAGGGCGCGAGAACGTCGCCTTCATCCAGGGCGCGGGCTCGCTGACGCCGGCGGGGGACCCCGTGGACGGCGTCCACGGCGACGTCTTTCCGGCCGCGGCGGTGCACGGCGGCGCCGGGATCTTCGCCGAGGGCGCCGAGATCCACGAAGCGCCCGGGAGTGGTCGGTATCCGCTGGACACCGACCTTCACGCCGGGCGGCCGGCGGCGGACGAGTGGCTGGCGCCGCCGCCGGCCGAGTTCTCGGCGGCCGCGGCGGAGGCTGCGGCGCGTCCGGGCGCGGCTCTCAGTGGAGCTCGCCTCAACCTGGACGAGCTCCGCGCCCCCGCCGGCGCCGACGCGGACGGCGGCGCCTGCATCGTCCTGCCGCCGCTGGACGAGGTGACCGTCGACGGGTCACTGCCGCCGCAGGCCGGCCGGGTGCTGCTGGTCGTCCGCGGGGACGCCGTGCTCGGCGAGCCGGGGGAGAGCGTCACCTTCACGGGCGCGCTCGTGGTGAGCGGGCGCCTGCGCGTGCGCGGCGGTCTGTTCCTCGCCGGCAGCCTGCACGCGGGGCGCCTGACCATCGACGCGCCGACCCGCATCGAGGTGTCTCCAGACTGGCGGCTGCGCCCGCTCGCCGGCGCCGCCGTGCCGACCATTCTCGAGCACGGAGGATGAGTCATGCAGGATGACGGGCGGCGGAGGCGAACCACTTGTACGCGATGCTCTCCCTGTGACAGAGTGGCGGTCCTGAGACCGGGGGGCAGGGAGTGCGCGGCGACCTGTCGAAATGAGTGCCTAAAGGTATCCCCCGTGGGTGCCGACACAGGCGCTAGGGCAAGGCAAGCTGAGGGGCGAGTATGGCCATGAACGCACTGCGCGTGGGCATCGACATCGAGCAGGCCTCGATGGTCGGTGTACAGGTCAAGTCTGGTCGCCAGGGACATGCACTCACTGCGGTCTCCGCACGGGCGCTCCCTGACGGACTCATGTTCGAGGGCGAGGTCGTCGACATCGAGGGTCTCGCCGCTGAGCTCAAGACCTTCTGGAAAGCGGCGGGCTTCACGGGCAAGCGGTTCTCCGTGGGCATCGCCAACCAGAAGATCGTCGTACGCACGATGGAGTTCCCCATCATCGACCCCAAGGAGTTGCGGGCGGCGATCGAGTTCCAGGCTCAAGAAGCCATCCCGATCCCCCTCGAGGACGCGATCCTCGACTTCCAGGTGCTGTCCACCACGCCCGGAGAGGGCGAGGGCGGCGGCCGCCAGCAGGTGCTCATCGTCGCCGCCCAGCGCGACATGGTCGACCAGTTCATGCAGGTCGCGCGTAAGGCCGGCCTCACCATCGACGGCATCGACCTGCAGGCGTTCGCGCTCCTGCGCTCGGTGGCGCCGCCGGTCGCGTTCGTCGACCAGGGCGCGCCTGAGGCGGACGGCGCCAGTGCGCTCATCAACATCGGCGCCGGCATCAGCAACCTCGTCGTCGCCTCCGGCGGCTCGCCGCAGTTCACGCGCGTCGTGAACCTCGGCTACGAGGCGCTCGTGCAGGCGCTCATGCAGAATCGCGGTATCGACCGCTCCGAGGCGGACCTCATGCGCCTGACCGTCGGCCTCAGTGGCGGCGCCACGGCGGCCAGCGATCTTGAGCCGACGACCGTGGGCGAGATCCACACGGTGCTCGACGCGACCTGCGAGGGCTTCGCCGACGAGATCCGGCGCTCGATCGACTACTATCACTCGCTGCAGCATGACGCGTCCATAGCCCGCATCCTCATCAGCGGGGAGGGCGCGCTCACGCGCAACATGGGCGACTACCTGGCCGGCGCCCTGCATCTGCCGGTCGCCATGGGCAATCCCCTGCAGCACATCGCCGAGAACAAGTCGAAACTCCCGCAACCGGAGCTCGAGCTGATCGCGCCTCGTCTGGCGATCGCGCTCGGCTTGGCCTTCGAGGACGAGGAGTAGGCACATGAAGCGCATGAACCTGCTGCCGCAGGAAGAACGCGTCAAGGCTTCGCGTGAACGCGGTCTTATCTGGGCGATCCTCATCCTCGTGTTCGTCGTCGTGGTGCTCGGCCTCGTCTACGTGAAGTACAGGAGCGACGTGGGCGCCAAGCAGGACGAGCTCGCCGGCATCCAGCAGCAGACACAGCTGGTGCAGGCCGAGATCGCCAAGCTCAGTCCCTACAAGCTCATCGAGGACCAGCGCACGGCCATGACCGACACCGCCAAGGCGATCTACGCCTCCACGGTGCCGTTCTCGACCTTGCTCCAGGAGCTGAGCCTCGTGATCCCCGACAACGTGCGCCTGCAGTCGCTCATGGCCACGGTGCCGCCGGCCATGTTGCCGGGCGCCGCCGGCGTCGAGGCGGCCGCACCGCCGGCGGCCGGCACGAGCACCGACGTCACCTTCACCGGCCAGACCGAGGAGCACCGCGACGTGGCCGAGTTCATGACGCGACTGGGCCTCATCCCGCAGATCATGGGCATCACGCTCACCTCGTCGACG
>CAZJGT010000267.1:0-2621 GCA_964545565.1 uncultured Thermoleophilia bacterium | reverse complement strand
AGGTCGGCCGGGCACACGTAGATGCAGGCATCGTCGGTGCACACCGTGTTGCAGATCTCGGTGTCGATGACGATGTGCGGCTCCTTGTCGAGCTTGAAGACGTCGAGGCCGAGCTTGGCGTCGATCTTCATCGGCATGGCTCCCCTCCTTCAGATCTTGCGCATCGACCAGGCGTCCTTGACGGTCGCCACGTTCAGGAAGTCGCGCCTCACGCCCCGCCAGGCCTTCTTGAACAGGCTCGCCTGCGGCCGTTCGTCGATCGTGTAGATGCTCTCGAGCAGCTGCGAGACGGCCTTGGGGTAGTGGGTGAAGAGGCGCGGGTTCTCCATGAAGCCCGGTATGGCCCGCGCCGTCTCGAGGTCCTTGAGCACGAAGCTCCCGCGCAAAGACGCCTCGTAGCTCGCGAGGCCGGCGGCAGTGAAGTCTCCGGCCGCTTTGGCCTTCTTGATCGCCTCGGCGGCGTAGTACCCGGATGCGATGGCGAAGTCCATGCCGCGCACGGTCACGAGGGCGTTGAGGCTGAGGCCGGCGGTGTCGCCGGCGACCAGGTAGCCGTCGCCGGCGAGCCTGGGCACCTGGCTGATGCCGCCCTCGGGGATGGCGTGCGCCGAGTACTCGGCGACGGTGCCGCCGGCGACCAGCGGCTTGATCTGCGGCACCTCCTTGAACGCGTCGAGGAGCTGCCAGCTCTCGGTGCCGTCACGCCGCTTGCGCATGGCGTCCATGCCCACCACCATGCCCAGCGAGATGCTGTCCTTGTTGGTGTAGAGGAAGCCGCCGCCCATCATGCCCCTGGTGCACTCGCCCATGAAGAACTGGGCGGCGCCCTCGCCGGGATTCAGGCGCCAGCGGTCCTCGATCACGCCGGCGGGCAACTCGATGACCTCTTTGTAACCGAGCGCATGGTGCCTCGCCTGCGGCTCGCCGGCGAGCCCGGCGGCGCTGCTCAGCAGCCGCAGCACGCCCTCGGCGACGATGACGACGCTCGCGCCGATCTCGTCGCCCCCGGCGCGGATACCGATCACGCGGCCGTCCTTGAGCAGCAGTTCGTCGACCTTCATGTTGGGCACGACCATCGCGCCCTTCTCCGTCACCTTCTCCGCGAGCCACTGATCGAGCTTGGCGCGCACCACCGTGTAGCTCTGCGGCTGCGCGCCGGTGAACCTGTCGGAGGCGATCTCGATGGTCGTGTGCGCGCCGTCCGCCATCATCGTGACCAGCTCGCGCGTCACCGGGCGCTCGTACGGCGCTTCGTCCCACAGCTCCGGATAGAAGCCGCGGATGGGCTTCACGTACAGGCGCCCGCCGGTGACGTTCTTGGCGCCCGAGTAGTCGCCGCGCTCGAGGACCATGACCTCGACGCCGGCCTCAGCCAGGCCGTACGCAGCCGAGAGGCCGGCGAGGCCGCCACCGACGACGATGCATTCGACTGATTCCATGTGGCGGCCTCCCTCCGGCCTCGTCAGGTCAGGACTTCAGTCTTTGAACGGGTTGTGCGTCTCGCCCCACTCGTCGCGGGCGATGATGCCGCGCATGATCATCAGGCCGCCCTCGGCGCCGACCTCGTAGCTCATGACGCCGCGCAGCAGCATCTCGAGCGGCGTCTCCTTGGTGTAGCCGAAGGCGCCGTGGTACATCATCCCGTGGCGGGCGATGTCGTGGCAGAGCGTGGGGCTCAGGCACTTGCAGGTGCTGATCACCTTGTTGATGTCCTTGCGGCTGAACTGGCCCGGGCTGGTGTGCTCCTGGCCGATCATCCAGGCGCCGCGCTGCAGGTTCAGCTTGAGCATATCGAGCTGCATCCAGTCGCCGGCCATCTCGAACGAGATGCCCTGGTTCTTGCCCAGCGGCTTGCCGAAGGTGGTGCGCTGGGCCGTGTACTCGCCGCTGATCTCGAGCGCCTTCTCGGCGCCGCCGAGGCAGGCGGCGGCGACGAGCACGCGGGCGGCGTTGAAGCCGTCCATGTTGACGTAGAAGCCCTTGCCCTCTTCGCCCAGCACGTACTTGCGCGGCAGCTCGACGTCCTTGTAGATCCAGCCGCCGGTGCTGAGGCCCATGCGGCCCATGTCCTTGTAGGTGGTGTAGGTGATGCCGTCCAGGTGCGCCGGCACCCAGATGAAGGTCATGCCCTTGTGGCCCTGGCTGGGATCGGTCTTGACCAGCGTGCAGTGACCGCTCGGCGCGCCCCACTTCTCGCACTCCTTGGGGCCGCTGACGTAGGCCTTCTCGCCGGTCATGACGAAGGCCTGCTTCTCCTCGCTCCACGGCGCGACGGTCGTGATGGCGCCGAGGTCGGAGCCGCCGCCGGGCTCGGTGGTGTTGATACCGGCGAACGCCTTGCCCGCGGCCACGGCCGGGAGCAGCTCCTGCTTGAGCTCGTCCGTGCCATAGAGGTTGACGATGTAGGACCAGCCGATGGTGAGCAGCGTGTAGACGGGCGTGCTCATGCTGAGGTCGGCGCGGGCGATCTCGTGCACCGTGATCATCGCGTAGATCAGCCGCTCGTCGTCGGGCAGCGGCATGCCGCCGTACTCCTCGGGGATGGTGACGCCGAACATCCCCATCTCGGCCATGCCGGCGGTGATGTCGGTGGGGATGCCGTCCTCGGCCTCGTCGATGGC
>CAZJGT010000266.1:0-2623 GCA_964545565.1 uncultured Thermoleophilia bacterium | reverse complement strand
GAGCTGGTTCTGCTTGACCGAGTACATGCAGCAGATCTTGGAGCACAGCGGGTTGTCGACGGTGTCGTCGCGGGACCCGGTGCACATGATGTAGGCGATGTTGTCCGGCACCTTGCCGTCGCTGGGGCGGATCACGGCGTTGTACGGCCGAGTCGGCGCCAGCAGGCGGTCCATCTGCATGCCGGTGATGACGTTCTTGTAGCGGCCGAAGCCGTACTGCGGCTTGGCGTCGGCCGGGAAGAGGTTGAACCCGGTGGCGAGCACCACGCTGCCCACCTCCGCCTCGATCTCCTTCTCCTGCATGCTGAAGTCGATGCAGTCTGCGGGGCAGACGTCCACGCAGGCGTGGCACTCGGAGCAGACGCCGCAGTCCAAACAGCGGGCGGCGCCGAGGAACGCTTCGTCCTCGGTCATCGGACCCTCGGTCTCCGCGAAGTCGGTCGGCGAGGCGCTCATGACGGCGCTGGACTCCAGGGGCTCACGCCGGTCGTAGACGTCCTGGCGGCGGAGCACGTCGTTCTTGTCCACCACGCCCAGGGCCTCGTCGAACAGCGAGGCGTCGAGCTCCTGGCCCTGCAGGTACCGGTCGATCATGAACGCGGCGCGGCGGCCGTGGCCGACGGCGCTGTTGATCATCGTCGGCCCGGTCACGACGTCGCCGGCGGCGAACACGTGCGGCGTCGCCGTCTGCAGCGTCTGGTCGTCTGCGACGAGCGTCCGGTTCGGGTTGGTCTCGAGGCCGAACGCCTCCGTGTCGGCCAGCATGCCGGCGGCGACGATGACGACGTCGCAGTCGATGGTGTCGCGCTGGGTCTCGTCGTACTCGGGCGCGAACCGGCCGTCGTCGCCGAAGACGCAGGTGCAGACCTTGATCTCGGCGTGGTGGACGGCGACTTCGCCCTCGAAGTGGTCGATGCCCCAGCCGTCGTGCAGGGTGATGCCCTCGGCCCTGGCCTCCTCGATCTCGAAGTCGTGGGCCGGCATCTCCTCGCAGCACTCCAGGCTGACCTGGTCGACGGACGCGGCGCCGAGGCGGCGTGCGGAGCGCGCCGCGTCGATGGCGACGTTGCCGCCGCCGACCACGAGGACCTTCTTGCCCTCGAGGTCCACGGGGTTGCCGAGCTTGACGTCGGCGAGGAAGGTGAGGGCACTCTGGATGCCGCCGAGGTCCTCGCCGGGTACGCGCAACTGGACGGCCTTGTGCGTGCCGGTCGCCAGCAGGACGGCGTCGAAGCCGTCGTTCTTGAGCGCGGACACGTCGTCCACGCGCTTGCCGGTCTCGATCTCGACGCCGATCGCCGTCACGTTGGAGATGTCGTCGTCGATCACGTCGTTGGGGAGCCGGTACGCCGGGATGCCGAGGCGAAGCATGCCGCCCGCCTGCGGCGCGGACTCGAAGATCTTGACACCATAACCCTGGCGGGCGAGCTGCCAGGCGGCGGTGAGGCCGGCAGGGCCCGAGCCCACGACGGCGATCTTCTTGCCGTTCTGCTCGGGCTTCTCGAGGGGTTTGGCATCGCCGCGGCCGTAGTGCGTGTCGGCGATGAAGCGCTTGAGACGGCGGATCGGAAGCGGGCCCTCGAGCTCGCCGCGCGTGCACTGGTCCTCGCACGGCGCGTAGCAGGCGCGACCGAGCGAGCCGACGAGCGGCGTCGTCTCGAGCACCAGGCCGAAGGCCTCCTCGTACTCGCCGCTGCGCACGCGCGCGACGTAGCCGTGCGCCTTGATGCCCGCGGGGCACTCGTAGGTGCACGGCGAGACGCCCGCGCGGTCGATCACGGCCTTCTTCGGCACGGCCTGCGGGAACGCGATGTAGGCCGCGCGCCGCGAGACCATGTCGGCGTTGAACTCATCCGGGACGGCGACGTTGCAGGCCATCTCGCACTGGCGGCAGCCGGTGCAGGCGGCCTCGTCGATGAACTTGGGCTTCTGTGTGATCCTGGCGTGGTAGGTGCCGTCGCCGTTGTCGCGGATGCCCTCGACCTGGGCGTAGGTGAGGACGTCGATGTTGGGGTGGTGGACTGTGGCGGCCATCTTGGGAGTGGAGATGCAACTGGCGCAGTCGAGGGTGGGGAAGACCTTGCTGAGCAGGATCATCTTGCCGCCGACGCTGGCGTCCTTCTCGACGACGAGGACCTTGTAGCCCATGTCGCCGAGCTTGAGAGCCGACTCCATCCCGCCGATGCCGCTGCCGACCACCAGAGCGTCGTACTTGGTGGAATCGTTCATGCGGTCGCCTTCCGGGATGGTCCCAGTCCGGCCAGGGACGTCGAGTACTCGTGCATGTACTTGGTGAAGGGCTCCGCGCAGACGGAGCAGATCGCGGCCATGCGCACGCGCTGCGGCTCGTAGCCCTTCTCGGTGAGCAGCGTCTGAGCATCGGTCATGATGCCGGCGGTGCGCTCGCCGCAGTCCGGGAGGTACGCGCACTCCTCCCCGTCGGCGGCGATGAAGACACCGTCGAAGCCCTGCTGCATGGCATAGAGGATCCAGCTCGGCTTGATGCCGCTCGTGCACGGCACGCTGATCACCACGACGTTGGGCGAGTAGTGCATGTGCGAACTGCCGGCCAGGTCGATGCCCGGGTCGGAGATGTTGTTGGTGCTGAAGACCAGGATGCGCG
>CAZJGT010000265.1:0-2644 GCA_964545565.1 uncultured Thermoleophilia bacterium | reverse complement strand
GCGAGTAGATCGCCGGGATGCCGTGGTCGGCGCAGAAGAGCAGCTTGGCGATGCTCTCCACGGGGTGGCTCAACGGGCTCACCGGCTCGAGGTACATGATGAAGTACGGCTTCGCGGCCAGCTCCTCCGACCCGCCGCGCAGTTCTTCCGCGACGGCGCACATCACGGCCAGGTCGCCGGCGTGCTCGGACGTCATGACCATAGGCTTGGTCGTGTTCATGACCATCGCCTTGAAGCTCTCGAGATATGACCGCCCCGGCTCGATATCGTTGGGATGCGCACACGACATCACGAAGTCGATGTTGGGCAGCGCGTCGCAGAGTCGCGCGGCGCGAGCGACGTCGGCGAGAACGCTCTGCCGGCGCTCGCCGGTCTCGAGGTCGTAGGTGCTCATGAGGTCCGAGCCGGTGCCGAAGTAGCTGTTGTGACGGCCGAGGGACATGGCCGGATCGCCGGCGCGGTCGTAGACCTCGATCATCGCCGGCGCCGTCGCGCGAGCCTTCTCCACGAGCTCGCGCGGGATCTTGACGAGGTCCGGCTGCTCTACCGTGCAACCGGCGGCGCGCAGCGACTCCAGCGCCTCGAGATGGTGGACACGCATGCCCACGGTCTCGATGATGTCAAGGGCGGCCTCGTAGATGGCGGTCTTGTCCGCGTCGCTGAGGTACATGAATCTCGGCGGTGACGCATGCGGTGAGGGGGTAGACACGGTTGCATCCTCCCGGAGCGGTGTTCGGCTTCGTGCGTCGTCAACCCTGACGTGGAACCGGCCTGACATCAAGCCGAACCGGTCACGCACCGCCTCGCGAGCCGTGCGTTGTCACGGCCGACCGGAGCCAGCTATGCTGGCCCTCAGCGGCGGCGTCGGCGGTGACTCGAGGATCGGTGCGAGAAGCGCCGGGTGCCCTGGTCCACGCACCGGCAGACGCCACCCGGTACCGAGACTGCAGCGGACGCCACCCGCGGCCCTTCCGGCCGCCCTGTGCGGCGCCTGAGACCCGCGAGAGGAGACACACCCGTGACCATCACCCTGGACGGCTCGTCGCTCACCGTTGAGAAGCTCGTGCGCATCGCCCGCGACGGCGAGCAGGTCGAGCTCGATCCGGCGGCCCTCGAGCGCATCAAGGCCTGCCGCACCATGATCGAGGAGAAGATCGCGGCGCGCGAGATCATGTACGGCACCAACACGGGTATCGGCGAGTTCAGCGAGATCGTGCTCGACGACGACCAGGTGCAGCAGTTCCAGCGCTTCCTCGTCTACAACCACGCCGCCGGCATCGGCGAGCCGGCCCCGATCGAGGTCGTGCGCGCCGCCATGGCGGCGCGCGTCAACGTCCACGCCCACGGCAACTCGGGCAACCGGCCCGAGATCACTCAGACCCTGGTCGAGCTGCTCAACAAGGGCGTCACACCCGTCATGAGCTCCAAAGGCTCGGTGGGCGCCTGCGGCGACCTCGCCCCCATGGCTCAGATGGCGCTCGTCATGATGGGCGAGGGGGACTCCTTCTACCAGGGCGAGCGCATGCCGAGCCGGGAGGCGCTCGAGCGCGCCGGCATCCCCGTCCCGGGGCTGGAGGCGCGCGACGGCCTCGCCGCCATCAACGGCTCCAACGTGCTCACGGGCATGAGCGCCCTCCTCTGCTGGGACGCGGACCGCTGGCTCAAGCAGGCGGAGATCGCCGCGTCGATGAGCCTCGAGGCGTTGCTCGCCAACCTCAAGCCCTACAACAGCAAGCTCCACGAGCTGCGCGGCTTCTCCGGCGCCGTGCGCAGCGCCGCCGCCATCCGCGCCTGCATCCAGGAGAGCGACCTGGCCACCGGCAAGATCAAGACCAAGGTGCAGGACGCCTACTCCATGCGCTCCACGCCGCAGGTCATCGGCGCCGCCCACGACGCCCTCAAGTGGGCGCAGAGCCAGGTGGAGATCGAGCTGAACGGCGTCGGCGACAACCCGATCTGGGTGCCCGAGGAGAAGTTGACCCTGACCGGCGCCAACTTCCAGGGCACACCCGTCAGCCTGCCCATGGAGATGGTCGGCCAGGCGATCACCATGGTCAGCGTGCTCAGCGAGCGCCGGCTCAACCGCATGGAGAACACGGCCACCAGCCAGGGCCTGCCCGACTTCCTCACGCCCAACCCCGGCTTCTACAGCGGCCTCATGCTCAGCCAGTACACGGCGGACATGCTCATCACCGAGCAGCGCATCCTCGCGGCGCCGGCGAGCACCATGAGCATCCCGGCGGCGGCAGACCAGGAGGACTTCGTCTCCATGGGGATGAACACGGCCCTCAAGAACCGGCAGATCCTCGAGAACGCCTACGGCGTGCTCGGCATCGAGTTCATGGGCGCGGCGCAGGCGCTCGACTTCCGCGACTTCACGCCCGGTAAGGGCGTGCGCGCCGCCAAGGCCGTGATCCGCAGGCACGTGGAGCACCTCGACGTCGACCGCCCGCTCTTCCCCGACCACAACGCCATGGCCGCACTGGTCGAGTCCGGCGAGATCCTCGACGCGGTCGAGGCGGAGGTGGGCCCGCTGGGCTAGGATCAGACGGAAAGAGGGAGGGTGGCGGGAGCGACGGGACTCGAACCCGCGGCCTCCGGCGTGACAGGCCGGCGCTCTAACCAGCTGAGCTACGCCCCCGCG
>CAZJGT010000264.1:0-2654 GCA_964545565.1 uncultured Thermoleophilia bacterium | reverse complement strand
CCAGGACGCGTTCGGCGGCTTCCCGACCTTCGTCGACCGAGGCGAGCGGCGGCGCGCCATCTGCGCCCTGGGGCGTCAGGATGCGCCGCCGGAGGGCCTGACGCCCGTCGATCCACGCGTCGAGGTCCTCGGAGCATCCAGCGATCACCTCATCCTCGACGTCGACGCGCTCGAGCGTCCGCCGGCGCTCGGAGACCCCATCACCTTCGTCCCCAACTACGCGGCGACGCTGCGGCTCTTCACGTCGCCCTACGTCCACAAGGTGTTCACTCCGCCGGCCTGACGATAAGGATCGTGGCGCGGAGGGACCTGCAATCACAGGAGTGAGCATGGCAGAGAGAACCAAAGTCCTGATCATGGGGGCCGCCGGGCGCGACTTCCACAACTTCAACACGTACTTCCGGGACAAGGGAGAGTACGAGATCGTGGCCTTCACCGCCACGCAGATCCCGTACATCAACGACCGCAAGTACCCGGCCGAGCTCGCCGGCCAGCACTACCCGGACGGCATCCCGATCCACGACGAGTCCGAGATGCCCGCGCTCGTCAAGAAGTACGGCGTCGAGCAGGTCGTGTTCGCCTACAGCGACGTGCCGTACGAGTACGTCATGCATCGCTCGGCGCTCGTCAACTCCCTCGGCGCCGACTTCCGCCTGCTCGGCCCCGACAAGGTCATGGTCAAGAGCACCAAGCCGGTGATCGCCGTCTGCGCCGTGCGCACCGGCGCCGGCAAGAGCCAGACCACGCGCAAGATCCAGACCATGCTGCGAAAGGCCGGCAAGAAGGTCGTCAGCATCCGTCACCCCATGCCGTACGGCGACCTCGTCAAGCAGCGCGTGCAGCGCTACGCCACGGTCGAGGACCTCGCCAAGCACGAGTGCACCATCGAGGAGATGGAAGAGTACGAGCCGCACGTGATGGCCGGCAACGTGATCTACGCCGGCGTCGACTACGAGGCGATCGTGCGCGAGGCCGAGAAGGAGGCCGACGTCATCCTCTGGGACGGCGGCAACAACGACTTCAGCTTCTACGCCGCCGACCTGTACATCACGGTCGCCGATCCGCATCGTCCCGGCGACGGCCTCGTCTACTACCCCGGCGAGGTCAACCTGAGGCTGGCCGACGCCGTCGTCCTGAACAAGATCGACTCGGCCGACCGCGCCGGCATCGAGGCCGAGCTCGAGGCCGTACGCTCGGTGAACCCGACGGCGCAGATCATCATGGGCGCCTCGCCGGTCACCGTCGACAGGCCCGAGATGATCAAGGGCAAGCGCGTCCTCGTGGTCGAGGACGGCCCCACGCTCACGCACGGCGAGATGAAGTACGGCGCCGGCACCGTGGCCGCCCGCCAGTACGGCGCGGCCGAGTTCATCGACCCGCGAGCCTTCGCCGTCGGCGAGATCAAGGCGACCTTCGAGAAGTACCCGAACGTCGGCGTGCTGCTGCCGGCGATGGGCTACTCCGAGCAGCAGCTCAAGGACCTGGAGACGACCATCAACGCCTCCGGCGCCGACGTCGTCGTCATCGGCACGCCGATGGACCTGCGTCGCATCATCGACATCGAGCTGCCGGCCGTGCAGGTCGGCTACGACCTGCAGGAGATCGGCAGCCCGACGCTCGAGGACGTGCTCCGCGAGCACAAGTTCATCTGATAGCCTTCTGCCGCATCAGCGCGGAAGAGCACCCCGGCGACGGTCGGCGCTGAACGCCGACCGTCGCCGGGGTTCCGCGGGTCTCCGGATCCGCGGCGTGCACCAGTCCCAGCGAAGGGGGTTCCATGCCCGAGAAGGCGAAGCGCCGTCTCTCCGAGCTCGACCTCACCGGTCGTAGCTTCCTCACCATCCACGATTTCACGCCGGCCGAGGTCACGGCCCTGCTCGACCTCGCGACCGAGCTCAAGGACGTGCGCAGACGCCGCGTCCCGCATGCGTTCGTCGAGGGCCGCGCCGTCGCCATGATCTTCATGAAGACGAGCACGCGCACGCGCATGAGCTTCGAGATCGGCATCGAGCAGCTCGGCGCCCAACCGCTGTTCCTGAGCGCCGCCGACATCCAGCTGCGCGTGGGTGAGACGATCAAGGACACGGCGAACGTGATGAGCCGCTACGTCGACGCCATCATGATCCGCACCTTCGCGCAGAAGGACGTCGAGGACCTCGCCGCCTACGGCCAGGTCCCGGTGATCAACGGCCTCACCGACGACCACCACCCCTGCCAGGGGATGGCGGATGCGCTCACCATCCGTGAGCACGTCGGCCGCCTCGAGGGCGCGAGGCTCGTCTACATCGGCGACGGCAACAACGTCACCCACTCGCTCGCCGAGGTCGGCGCCAAGACGGGCATGCACGTGGTCTGCTGCACGCCCGAGGACTACAGGCCCGACGCCGAGATCATCGCCCGGGCGCAGGCGGACGCGAAGGCCACCGGCGCCACGATCGAGCTCACCGACGACGTCGCCGCCGCGGTCGAGGGCGCCGACGTCATCTACACGGACACGTTCACGAGCATGGGCCAGGAGGCCGAGCACGACGTGCGCCTCGCCGCCCTCAAGGCCTACCAGGTCAACATGGACCTGGTGCGGCACGCCGGCCCCCAGGTGAAGGTCATGCACTGCCTGCCGGCGCACTGGGGCGAGGAGATCACCGAAGAGGTGC
>CAZJGT010000263.1:0-2657 GCA_964545565.1 uncultured Thermoleophilia bacterium | reverse complement strand
GCTGCTGCTGCTTCTCTACGCCGTGGGCAGCATCGCCGTCGCCGTCCCGCTGATCTTCGCCTTCGCCCATGCCGGCGAGTTGGCAGACACCACGTCGGGCAAGATCCTCGCAGCGGCTCTGCTGGCGCTTGCGCTCGGCGCCCTCGTCGCCGCCCGTGACCCTTGGCAGAACAGGGTCATGATCCTCGTGGTGATCGCCTTCACGGCGTTCTCGGCGCTCGCCATCGCCTACCGCCTGGCGTTCGGTGGCCATGTGGAAGACCCCGCCTGGATGGTCCTCCCCTTCGCCGTCGCGGCGCCGGTGCTGTTCGCCTTGTTCTATCCGCGCCCGCCGGCCGGGTGACCCTTGCGGGCGCGGCGCCGCAGGAACGTCTTGTCTGGCGAGGAATATGGAGTACGCTGTATGGGCGACCGTGTGATCCCCACCACACTCCTTCGAGGCCGATGAACGAAGGCTCACAGGCACCGCGACCCGGCGACACCGCGCAGCCCGAGCAGACGGGCGAAGCAGGGCTGGGCGAGCCGCGGCTCGAGCTCCCCGACGCCGGCAATGAGCTTGTCGCCATCGTGCGCTACATCACCGCCGACGACGGGCCCTTGCAGACGATGCCCGACCCCAGCGAGCTCTCACCGTGGCACGAGCGTGCGCTGCAAAAGGCGCTCGAGCGCCTCGAGGTGATCGACCACTATCTCAGAGGCCGCGTCGCCTTCTTCGTGGCCGGCAAGGACCACGGCTACGGACCGTTCGAGGAGGAGTTGGACCTGGCGGGGGCGGCGCTCGACACGTGCCGCGTCGCCGCCAGAGTCGTGGACGGTCTGCTCGCGGGGCGTCGGCCGACGGAGCGGGAGTACGAGGCGCTGGGCTCCACCACGTCGAGGATCCAACCGGCGATGGAAGCCCTGGACGACTGCGGCCGCTGACGCGCCGCGCGGCGCGCGCCTTCTAGAAACCGACGGCGCTCACGCCGGGGCGCTGGCCGCCACCGTTTCCGCCGTTTTCCCCATTGCCGCCGTTGCCCCCGCGGCGCGGGCGCTTGAGCGTCTCGGCGATGTCGTCGGGTACGGGAAGGTCCCGCAGCAGGATGCCGTACAGCTTGTCGGCGAGCGCCGGCGAGCTGTCGAGCACGCACGCCACCTGGCGCAGACGGTACTCCAGGAAGAAGTCCGGCTCCACGCACAGCGACCCGGCGATCACGGCGATCACCTGGTCGGCCGGCACGGGTCGCGTGCCCTTGGTCAGGTGGTTCAGGTAGCCGGCCGAGAGCTTGGTCTTGTAGGCCAGCTGGCGATAGCTGAGATGCCGCTCATCCATGAGTCCCTTGAGGGCGGTCGGGAACCGCTCCTGGGAAAACCGGTTGCGGGCGATCGGCGATGTGTAGACGGCGCTCATTGCAGTAGCAGATATCGCCCGGTGGACCGGATACTTGAGTGAAAACACTTCGGCCGTCGTCAGGCCTGTATACGCTCCTTGCGCAGCAACTCGGTGAGGGCCGGGGCGAGCTCCGCGACCGGCAGGTCGCGCCGCTCGCCGCTCAGGCGCTCCTTGACCTCGACGACACCCTCGCCGGCGCGCTTGCCGACGACCACCTGGACCGGGCAGCCGAGCAGGTCGGCATCCTTGAACTTGATGCCCGGGCTCAGATCCCGGTCGTCGTACAGCACATCGAAGCCGGCGGCGCCGAGCTGCGCGTACAGGTCGTCGGCGAGGCCCCTCTGGCCCTCGTCGGAGGCGCGCACGAGCACCAGATGGACCTGGAAGGGCGCGATGCTCGCCGGCCAGCAGATGCCGTTGTCGTCGTGATGCTGCTCCACGGCCGCCGCGGCGATGCGCGCGAGGCCGATGCCGTAGCTGCCCATGACGATGGGACGTTCCTTGCCGTCCTCGTCCAGGAACGTCGCCCCCATGGGCACGGAGTACTTGAGCCCGAGCTGGAAGATGTTGCCGACCTCGATCACGCGGGCGCCCTCGAGGTCGCCGTCGCAGTGCGGGCAAGGGTCGCCGGCCTGGGCGGCGCGCAGGTCGGCGAACACGGCCTGGGGCACCATCTGCATGGTGATGCCGGTGCGGTGATGGTCGGGCTCGTTGGCGCCGGCCACGTAGTGGCCCCGGCGCAGCGCCTCATCGGCGTACACGGGGAGCTCGGTCGGCACCGGGCCCACGTAGCCGATCGCGGTGCCGTGCGCCTCGACCACCTCCTCCGGGGTCGCCAGGCGGAACTCGGCGCCGAGCGTCTTGCGCAGCTTGAGCTCGCTGATCTCGTGGTCGCCGCGCAGCAGCACCATCACCTGGCGGCCGCCGGGCGACGCCTCCTCGTCCTCGACGGTGACGACGATCGCCTTCATGAAGGCACGCGGCGGCAGACCGAGGAAGTCGACCACCTGGGCGATGGTCCTGGCGCCGAAGGTGGGGAGCACGGCGTCGACCACCAAGGGCACCGGCGACCCGTCCGCGGCGCCCGCCGCGACTTCGCTCGCCGACTCCGCCACGAGCACGTCAGCCGCCGTCTGGATCTCGCTGTGCGGCGGCTCCCGGTCGGCGCCGGCGACGGCGGTCTCCACGTTGGAGGCGTAGCCGCACTCTCGGCAGAAGACGATCTCGTCCTCGCCGGCGTCGGCGTAGGCCATGTACTCGTGGCTGACGGAGCCGCCCATCATGC
>CAZJGT010000262.1:0-2747 GCA_964545565.1 uncultured Thermoleophilia bacterium | reverse complement strand
AGACCTGATGCTGGCCACCAGCCACCTCACCGGCAAGAAGGTCAACCGCTTCACCAACATCCATCAGTCCACCGATGACCTTCTCAAGAAGGTGAAGATGCTGCGGCTTCTGGGCCAGAAGACGGGCTCCTGCTTCCAGCGCTGCGTCGGCATGGACGCGCTCAATGCCCTCTGGTCGGTGACCTACGAGACCGACCAGGCCAAAGGCACCGACTACCACGAGCGCTTCAAGACGTACGTCCAGTACCTGCAGGACAACGATCTTGTCGCCGACGGCGCCATGACCGACCCGAAGGGCGACCGCTCGCTCCCGCCGCATCAGCAGCCGGACCCCGATGTCTACGTGCACGTGGTCGACCGGCGCGAGGACGGCATCGTGGTGCGCGGCGCCAAGGCGCATCAGACGGGCGCCTGCAACTCGCACGAGATCATCGTCATGCCCACGATCGCCATGCGCGAGGGCGACGAGGACTTCGCCGTCAGCTTCGCCTGTCCGGCCAATGCCGAAGGCGTGTACTACATCTACGGCCGCCAGAGCTGCGACACCCGCAAGCTCGAGGGCAACGACCTCGACATCGGCAACGCCAACTTCGGCGGGCAAGAGGCCCTCATGGTCTTCGACGACGTGTTCGTCCCCTGGGATCACGTCTTCCAGTGCGGTGAGGTCGAGTTCGCGGGCCCGCTCGTCGAGCGCTTCGCAGGCTACCATCGCTCCAGCTACGGCGGCTGCAAGGTCGGCGTCGGCGATGTGCTGATCGGCGCCGCGGCCGTGGCCGCCGACATGAACGGCGTCGCCAAGGCCAGTCACATCAAGGACAAGCTCGTCGAGATGACGCACCTCAACGAGACGATGTTCGCCTGCGGGATCGCCTGCTCGGCGGAAGGCGTCAAGATGCCGGCCGGCAACTACCAGATCGACCTTCTGCTGGCCAACGTGACCAAGCAGAACGTCACCCGTTTCCCCTACGAGATCGCCCGCCTGGCCGAGGACATCACCGGCGGGCTCATGGTCACGATGCCGTCCGCGCAGGACCTGGCGCACGAGCAGCTCGGTCCCATCGTCGAGAAGTACCTCATGGGGGCATGTGACACGCCCACCATCGACCGCATGCGCATCCTCCGCCTCGTGGAGAACATCACGCTCGGTACCGCCGCAGTCGGATATCGCACCGAATCCATGCACGGCGCCGGCTCGCCGCAGGCGCAGCGCATCATGATCGCGCGCCAGTCCAACATCGACCACAAGAAGGAACTGGCCAAGGCCATCGCAGGCGTCGGCAAGCCGTGGGACCAGGACAAGCTCAAGGTCCCCACGGCGGTGGCCGCCGGCTGACGATGCCAGGCGAGCAGCAGACCGAGACCAAGCGGAGCGTGAAGGTCGTGTACTGCGGGGGCTGCAACCCTCACATCGACCGCACCGCAGTGGCCGCCGAGCTGCCCGGCGACGACCCCGACGTGCCCCCGGGGGCGACGGTCCAGTTGAGCGGCTGCCCCCGGGCGTGCGCGTCGGACCACCTGCTCACGAGCGACGACCCCGCCACGGTGGTCGTCGCCGGCGAGCTCGTCGACGGCGTCCCCACGCCGTCCCCCGAGCTCGCGCCCACGATCACGCGCAAGCTGAAGGAGTAAGGGGATGGACTGGAAGACCGACTACGCGGCCAAGCGCGCCACCGCCGCCGAGGCAGTGGCGCACGTGAAGTCCGGCGACCGCGTGGTGTTCGCCCACGCCTGCGGCGAGCCGCTCGAGTTGGTCGACGCCCTGGTGGCTCGCGCCGCCGAGCTCGAGCACGTCGAGATCAACCACATGGTCGCGATGGGCACGGGGGAGTACTGCAGGCCGGAGTTCGCCGACTCCTTCTTCCACAAGTCGCTCTTCGTCGGCGCCTCCTCGCGCGAGGCCGTCAAGGACGGTCGCGGCGACTACGTCCCCGTCTTCTTCAGCGAGATCCCCAAGCTCTTCTGCGAGGGCTATCTGCCGCCGGACGTGGTGCTGGCGCACGTCTCCCCACCCGACAAGCACGGCTTCTGCTCGTTCGGCATCTCGGTGGACTACACCAAGCCGGCCGCCCAGGTCGCCACGATGGTGATCGCCCAGGTGAACCCGAACATGCCGCGCACCCACGGCGACTCGTTCATCCACGTCAGCGAGATCGATGTGGTGGTCGAGAGCGAGCAGCCGATCATCGAGCTGCAACCGCCGAAGATCGGCCCCGTGGAAGAGGCGATCGGCAGACACATCGCCGGCCTCGTGGACGACGGCTCCTGTCTGCAGCTCGGCATCGGCGGCATCCCCGACGCGGTGCTCCTGTTCCTGCATGGGAAGAACGACCTCGGCATCCACAGCGAGATGTTCAGCGAGGGCGTCGTCGACCTCTACAACGAGGGCGTGATCACCAACCGCAACAAGACGGTGAATCGCGACAAGATGGCGGCGACCTTCCTCATGGGCACGCGCCGCCTCTACGACTTCGTCGACGACAACCCGGCGGTCAACATGTTCCCCGTGAACGTCACCAACGACCCGTACCTGATCGGCCAGAACGACAGGGTCGTCGCCATCAACTCGGCGCTCCAGGTGGACGTCATGGGCCAGGTGGTCGCCGACACCATGGGCGCCGCCCAGTTCACCGGCATCGGCGGCCAGGTCGACTTCGTGCGCGGCGCCGCCCGCAGCCGCGACGGCAAGGCGATCATCGCCTTGCCGAGCACGGCGAAGAAGGGCGCCGTCTCCCGCATCGTCGCGGCGC
>CAZJGT010000261.1:0-2757 GCA_964545565.1 uncultured Thermoleophilia bacterium | reverse complement strand
GAGCCTCCTGGACACGCCGGTCGACTACGAGAGCCTCGCCGCGACCGGCGCCATCGTCGGCTCCGGCGGCATGGTCGTGGTCGACGAGGAGACCTGCATGGTCGACCTCGCGCGCTTCTTCCTCGACTTCACGCAGAAGGAGTCGTGCGGCAAGTGCGTCCCCTGCCGTCTGGGCACCAAGCGCATGCTCGAGACGCTCGACCGCATCATCGCCGGCGACGGCCGCGAGGGCGACATCGAGCTGCTCGAGGAGGTCGGCCAGTACGTCATCGACGGTACCCTGTGCGCCCTCGGCGGCACCGCGCCCAACCCGGTGCTCACGACGATCAAGTACTTCCGCGAGGAGTACGAGGCCCATATCCGCGAGAAGCGCTGTCCGGCCGGGAAGTGCAAGGAGCTGATCACCTACTACATCGACGCCGATGCCTGCACCGGCTGCACGCTGTGCGCCAAGAAGTGCCCCACCGCGTGCATCACCGGCGAGAAGAAGCAGCTGCACGTGATCGACGTGGCCAACTGCATCAAGTGCGACACCTGCCGCCAGGTCTGCAAGTTCGACGCCGTCAAGGTGCGCTCGGGCGTCGAACAGGTCGTGGCCGGCGCGACCACCGAGGGGGCTGGGATCTGACCATGGCCACGACGGTGGAGAACGTACCGCAGACCACGCCGCGCCCCGGCCAGATCACGGTGACCATCGACGGTCAGGAGGCGATCTGCGAGCGCGGCGACACGATCCTCGAGGCGGCGCAGCGCATCGGCATCCACATCCCGACGCTCTGCTACGAGCCGCGGCTGCCGGCCACGGCCGCCTGCCGCATGTGCATCGTCGAGGTCGAGGGCGCCCGCAAGATGATCCCGAGCTGCTCGGCGGCGGTGTCCGACGGCATGGTGGTACTCACCAACACCGAGAAGATCCGCGCCATGCGGCACCTGTACCTCGAGCTGTTGCTCAGCGACCACAACTCCTTCTGCACGCCGCCCTGCCGGGACGCCTGCCCGACGCACATCAAGATCCCGCAGTTCCTCGACTACATCGCGCACAAGGACTACAAGAACGGCGTGCGCAAGCTGCGTGAGGACCTGCCGTTCCCGGCCATCCTCGGGCGCGTCTGCCCGCGGCCCTGCGAAGGCCCATGCCGCCGGCAGCTCGTCGAGCATCCGATCACCATCTGCCAGCTGCACAGGTTCATGGCCGACCAGACGGTCGACGAGGAGCAGACCGGCGAGCTGCTGCTGCCGGTCGAGCCCAAGGCCGACACCGGCAAGAAGATCGCCATCGTCGGCGGCGGACCTGCCGGCCTCGCCGCCGCCTTCTACGCCCGGCTCGAAGGGCACGCGGTCAAGATCTTCGAGGCCATGCCGAAGCCGGGCGGCATGCTCCGCTACGGCATCCCGAGCTACCGTCTGCCGCGCGACCTGCTCGACAAGGAGATCAACGTGCTGTGGCGCCTCGGCGTCGAGCTGCAGGTCAGCAGCCGCCTCGGCGTCGACTTCCAGCTCGAAGAGCTCACGGCCGAATACGACGCCGTCTTCCTCGCCCTCGGGGCGTTCAACAGCAACGACATGCGCATCCCCGGCGAGGACGCCGACGGCGTCGTCACCGCGGTCGACTTCCTCGGTGAGCTCGAGGTCACCGGCGAGGTGCACGTCGGACACAAGGTCACGGTGATCGGCGGCGGCTTCACCGCCATGGACGCCTGCCGTACCAGCGTGCGCAAGGGCGCCGCCGAGGTCACCTGCCTCTACCGCCGCTCGCGCAAGGAGATGCCGGCGCATCACACCGAGGTCGACGAGGCCGAGGAAGAGGGCGTCAAGCTCGAACTCCTGTGCGCCCCGCTGCGCGTCCTCACCGACGCGGACGACAAGGTCAGCGGCATCGAGATGCAGCGTATGGAGCTCGGCGAGCCCGACGCCTCCGGCCGCCGCCGCCCCGTGCCCGTGGAGGGCTCCGAGTTCGTGATCGAGTGCGATCAGGTGATCACCGCCATCGGCCAGTATCCCAAGCTCGACGGCACCAGCGAGGAACAGGGCGTGAAGCGCACCAAGTGGCGCACCATCCAGGTGGACGACTGGACCTTCCAGACCGAGGATCCGCGCGTGTTCGCCGGCGGCGACGCCGTGCTCGGCGCGCAGACGGTGATCCAGGCGGTCGCCCAGGGCAAGAAGGCGGCCTGGAGCATCGACGCCTACCTGCGCGGCGCCGACATGGCCGAGATCTCGCGGTCGCTCGCCGAGCTCAAGGCGACGCCGTTCTTCACCGCGCTCAGCGCCAGGACCGACCTCGACCCGCGGATCGCACGCATGGCCGAGATCCCGCCGGTGTTCATCGACATGACGACCGACGTCTCGCACCCGAGCCCGCCGGCCGAGATGCCCAAGCTCGAGCCCGAGGACCGCAGGACGAACTTCAAGCAGATCGAGCTCGGCTTCAGCGAGGAGGAGGCGGTGCGCGGCGCCGAGCTCTGCCTCGATTGCTACTGCCCGGCCAACGGCAAGTGCGACCTGCAGCGCTACGGCATCGAGTACGAGGTCTTCCAGAACCGCTTCCACGGTGGCGACGCCCACGACTACCCGGCCGACTTCCGCCACGACTTCATCATGCGCGAGCCCAATCGCTGCATCAATTGCGGCCGCTGTGTGCGCGTCTGCCGCATGGAGGTCGGGTCGAGCTGCTACGACAACATGGACCGCGGCTTCGACACCATCGTCAGCACCGCCGACAACCTGCCTCTGCAGCTGGTCGGCTGCGTGAGCTGC
>CAZJGT010000260.1:0-2759 GCA_964545565.1 uncultured Thermoleophilia bacterium | reverse complement strand
CCTCATCGAGCAGCACCTTGCAGTAGTGCGCCTCGCGCGGGTCGATGTGGAAGAACAGGGAGCCGTCGGGGGAGAGGACGCGCCGCGCCTGTTCGAGCCGCGGAGCGAGGAACCCGAGGTAGTCGTCGCAGGCGTCGTTCCAGGCCGTGCTGCCGAGGATCTCCGTACGGTACCGCTCGCCGGCAAAGCCTGTGCGGTCGCCGTCCGGGTCGCGCACGGTGCGCAGGCGCGTGCGCTTCTGCACCTTGCCGGTGTTGAACGGCGGGTCGAGATAGACGAGTCGTGCGCAGCCGTCCTCAAGTCCGGCCAGGACGCCCAGGCAGTCGCCGAGGACGATGCGCCTCACAGTGGGTAGGCGTACACGCGCTGGTCCTTCACCGCGCGGCAGCCGAGCGCTTCGTAGAACTCGTGCGGCCCCACGCGGGCGAGGTTGGCGCGGATCCACATGATTGCGAGCTCGCGCTCTCGGCACCAGTCCGCGGCGGCGTCAAGGAGCGCGCGGCCGAGGCCTTGCGCGCGATAGGGAGCCGCGATCACGAGACCGCCGACCTCGCCGAACGGATCCGCCTCGACGAGCCGCTGCACGTGGATGTCGATGAAGCCGGCAACGCCGTCCGCTGCGTCGGCCACGAGGACATCGCGCTCAGGGTCGCCCAGGAGGCCCAGCCGTGCCCGGACCTGGGCCTCCGTCGACGGGTAGCCGAGGTCGGTACTGAGGCCGGCCAGCGCCGCGGCGTCCGCGGGTCGGGCCGTCCGGATGCAGGCCTGCCAGTCCATAGGCGCAAGTCTATCGCCCTCGCTCTCGGACGCCAGTCCTGAGAGAATAGACCCGTCCACGGCTCGGAGGAGGGTCACCGTGCTCTATGTCTGCGCCACGCCGATCGGCAATCTCGGGGACGTGTCGCCCCGGGTCCTGGACGCGCTCCGCGAGGCTGAGCTCATCGCCGCGGAGGACACGCGCCGCTCACGCAAGCTCCTCAGCCACTTCGACATCCACACGCCGCTGACGAGCTTCTTCCAGCACAACGAACTGCAGAAGACGGACGAGGTGCTGCGTCTGCTGCGTGGAGGCTCGATCGTGGCGCTGGTCACCGATGCCGGGATGCCCGGCGTGCAGGATCCCGGCATGCTCCTCGTCGAGAAGGTCGCGAGCGAAGGGCTCGACCTCACCGTGTTGCCCGGCCCGTCGGCGGTGCTCACCGCTCTCGTCGCCGCGGGCATCGGGGGAGACGGCTTCCGCTTCGTCGGCTATCTGCCGCGACGAGCCAGGGAACTGGAGTCGGCTCTGGGGACCTGGCGCCGGTCCGGCGGGCTCATCGTAGCCTTCGACAGCGGCCATCGCCTGCCGCGCAGCCTTGCCGTTCTCGCCGCTTGCCTGCCCGAGGCCCGTGCCGCCGTCTGCCGTGAGCTCACCAAGATCCACGAGGAGATCGTGCGCGGCACCGTGCTCGAGCTCAGCGAGCGTTACCCGGTCCCCGGTCCGGACGCCGGGCCTACGGCCGCCGTTCGCGGCGAGATCACCCTCGTGCTCGATCTCGGCCGGCCGCCCGACCCGACGGCTGCCCGTCGTCCCGGGGCGACGGCCGCCGCGGCGACGCTGCTCGCGCGTGGCCTTTCCCGGCGTGACGTCGCCGCGTCGCTCCACGTGTGCCTCGGGATCGCGCATCGTGAAGCCAAGCGCCTGACCGAAGAGGTGGCGAAGGGCGGATGACGTCCGGCCTTCCGGATGCGGGCTCCCCGGTCCGCTGAGCCTGCGCCGGCGTCTGCTACACTGCGTCCCGTGGACCTCTTCGCCCTCATCGCGGAACGGCCGCTGCTCCTCGACGGCGGCCTGGGCCGTGCGCTCATGGAACGCGGGTTCGCGGCCGGCGAGTGCCCGGAGGAGTGGAACGCCTCCCATCCGGCCGAGGTGGAGGACATCCATCGCAGCTTCTTCGCCGCCGGCTCGGACATCGTGAACACGAACACCTTCGGCGGCACGGCCATGCGCCTGGAGGCGCACGGTCTCTCGGCCCGCGCCGTCGAGCTGAGCGAGTCCGGCGCGCGGCTCGCCGTCGGCGTCCGCGACCGGGAGTTCCCCGGGCGCTGGGTCGCCGGCGACATCGGTCCCTGCGGTCACATGGTCAAGCCCATGGGTCCCGCGGAGCCGGATGCACTGCGCGCCACCTTCGCCGAGCAGGCGCGCGCGCTCGTCGCCGGCGGAGTGGACCTCATCAATATCGAGACGATGTTCGATCTCACCGAGGCGACGATCGCGGTGGAGGCGGCGCTCGCCGAGGCGGGGGAGCGGCCGGTGCTGGCCAGCATGGCCTTCAAGCCGGCCGCCAAGGGCTTCCGGACGATGATGGGCGTCTCGCCGGAGGCGGCGGTCGCGGCCCTCAAGAAAGCGGGCGCCGTGCTCGTCGGCTGCAACTGCGAGATCACCGCCGAGCCGATGGCCGAGCTGGTACCACTCATGGCTGAACTCGGCGGGGGCGTCACTTACGCCCAGCCGAACGCCGGCCAGCCACGACTCGAGCACGGCGAGACCGTGTATGCGGAGACGCCGGAGCACTTCGCCTCCGTCGTGGCGACGTACCCCGCGCTCGGCGCGGGGATCGTCGGCGGGTGCTGCGGTACGCCGCCCGCCTCCATCGCGGCGCTGGCTGCGGCGCTCGGCCGCTGATGCGGTCGCCTCCGCGGCAGATGAAGAAGCAGTGCTTCACCCGGCACGACGGGGCGCGAGCGCAAGAGCCCGTGCGGTCCGATCGAGGGGCTAG
>CAZJGT010000259.1:0-2759 GCA_964545565.1 uncultured Thermoleophilia bacterium | reverse complement strand
TCATGCCGCTGAGGTCGAGCGGGATGCGCTTGACCACGTCCCACACGTAGCCCTCAAGGGCTCCCTCGAGGACGCTGGCCGAGCCGAAGGCGTCGCCGGCCAGCGACTGCAGGTCGTGCCGGGCGATGTGGGCCTCGATCTCGGCCTCTTCCCCGTCGCTGAGCTTGAGTCCTGCGGAAGAGAAGAACTTGATGCCGTTGTCGGCGAAGGGATTGTGGGAGGCGCTGATGACGACGCCGGCGTCGGCCTCGCGCTGGCGCACCAGCGCGGCGAGCCCCGGCGTCGGGATCACGCCGGCGGTCTCGACCCGCGCCCCGCCGCTGGTGAGGCCGGCCGTGAGCGCCGCCTCCAGCATCGGCCCCGACAGGCGCGTGTCCCGGCCGATCACAAAGAGCGGGTGCGGGCCGGCCTGCTTGGCCAGCACGACGGCGGCGGCCCGCCCTACCTGTACGGCGAACTCAGGAGTCAGGAGTTCGCCGGCCACTCCGCGGATACCGTCGGTGCCGAAATACGTGCCCATGACGCGACCGCTCTCCGTCCTTCAGTGGGGTGTGGCGCGTCTGCGCCGGTACGTGCGCCATGCTACGCGCGTCGCCCGAAGGTGGCAAACCTCGCCCGGGCGCCGGACATGGCGCCGGCGGATCAGGCGCGCTTGCTCGCGTCCACTCCCTTGAGGATCTTCAGATTGAGCAGCACGAAGCGGAAGAACTGGAAGACCTTGCTGTTCATCCGGCGCCGGTCGTTGTCGGTTATCTCCATGCCGAGACCTCTCATTCCGGGATGAACCGCCAGCCGGCGCGGCCGCGGAGCTTGTGCATGAACGTGGTCTGGATCATGCGTTTCATCCAGGCGCCGGCGAGCCCCATCTCCATGTGCGTCACGAAAAGGTCCCGGCCCTGGTCGTTAGGATAGCGCTGAGGGTCGGGGACCACGGGATACATCATGATGACCGCCGCCGAGCCGTCCCAGAGCGAGTCGCCCATGGAGGCGATGCACGCAGCGTACATCTCGGTCATACGCTCGCCGTGCGTCATGGTGCCGGTGGTGACCAGGTCGATGATGTTGAGCGCCACGACGCGGCCGATGATGCCCGAGACCATCCCCGTCCGCGGGGGCGCCGCAGCGATGGCGGTGCCGTTGGGCGTCGTGTGCGGCACCGAGATCGGCCCCGGCGGCGCGAACGCGATACCCGCGGCGAACAGCTCCGGGTGGGCCGGGTTCTGGTACACGGACGGCCAGGCATCGGGCCGCCGCGCCAGCTCGTCGTACGGCAGCCCGTACGCGGCGTCCACCTTGACGAGGCCGCTGGGCGCGAGGATGTCCGCGGAGACGTCGGCGCCGTCGGCGCCGACGAAGGCCAGCGGCTGCCCGAGGAAGCGTGGGATCAGCATGCTGAAGTCGAACCCCGTCTCCCCCTTCTGGCCGTCGAAGTCCTCCCAGGCGATGGTGTCCTCCGTGAGCCCGAGGACGCCGGTGCGCACCTGCGAGCGGATGCCGTACTCCCTGAAGACGGCGGCGATGAACTCCTCGCTCGTCAGCAGGTGGCCCTTGCGGCGCACGCTCACACCGCGCACGCCGAAGTCCCCCAGCGCCTGCTCGTTGGAGAGCCAGAGCAGATCGGCCTTGTCGCGCACGCCGCGGCGCAGCAGGTCCTTGTGCACGTTGGTGATGTACTCGAACGCGGCGCCCTGGCACGTCGCCCCGGGGTGCCCCGTGCCGATCACGAACCGGCGCCGCTCGCCCTTCTCCATGCGCGCGACCTCGTCCAGGTACCGGTCGCGCGCCCGGACCGCGTGCGACCCCGTGCAGATGGACTGGCTGTGGCCCGCTTCCGGACCCAGCCCCTCCGTGCCCTCGAAGTCGAGACGGGGGCCGGTCGCGATGACGAGGTAGTCGTACGCGACCTGCGCCTCTCCGCCGGCGTCGCGATCCACGACCACGACGCGCTCGCCCACGCGCACTTCGGTGGCGCGACCGTGGACGAAGCGCACCCCGAACCGGTCGTACACCGGCTGGAGCGGGAACATGGTCTTCTCGACCGGCATGCGGCCGATCCCGACCCAGACCCACGACGGCACGTACCCGAAGTCCTTGAGCCGGTTGATGACCGTGATCTCGTGCTCCGCCCCCAGGGCGTCGCCCAGATAGAGCGCGGCCGTCTGCCCCGCGAACCCCGCGCCGATGATCGCCACCTTCGCCATGACGTTCCTCCTCGCGCCGATCAGGCTGGTCAGCTCGCCGGCATCCTCTCACGCCGTGCGGCGAGTGAGAAGGGCGCGCCGCAACGACGACGGGCCGCCGTAGGGCAGCCCGTCGGGGAACGCGGATCTGTGCGCGGCGTCAGCGCTTGCTGAACTGCGGCTTCTTGCGCGCCTTGTGGAAGCCGGCCTTCTTGCGCTCGACCTTGCGGTCGTCGCGGGTGAGGAACCCGGCGCGCTTGAGCGGCGTGCGCAGGCTCTCGTCGGCCTCGCAGAGCGCGCGGGCGATGCCATGGCGCACGGCGCCGGCCTGGGCGCTGATGCCGCCGCCGTACACGTTGGCGGCGACGTCGAACTTGCCCGAGGTGCGGGTGGTCTCGAACGGCGTGAGCGCGATGGTCTCGAGCACCTTGCGGCCGAAGTACTGGTCGATCTCGCGACCGTTGACGGCGACCTTGCCGACGCCGGGGGTGAGGATCACGCGCGCGACGCTGGTCTTGCGCTTGCCGGTCGCGCGATAGGTCACTGCATCAGCCACGCCTTACTCCTTGATCTCGAGCG
>CAZJGT010000258.1:0-2775 GCA_964545565.1 uncultured Thermoleophilia bacterium | reverse complement strand
CATGACTGAGGAGCACAAGGATCTGACCACCAACTTCGGGGCGCCGGTCCCGAACAACCAGGATTCCCTCACGGCGGGCGCGCGCGGCCCGATGCTGATGCAGGACGTCTGGTATCTGGAGAAGATGGCGAGCTTCGACCGCGAGGTGATCCCCGAGCGCCGGATGCACGCCAAGGGATCCGGTGCCTTCGGCACCTTCACCGTCACCCACGACATCTCGGCGCACACGCGCGCCAGGGTCTTCGAGGTCGGCAAGAAGACCGACCTCTTCGCGCGCTTCTCCACCGTGGCCGGCGAGCGCGGCGCCGCGGACGCCGAGCGCGACATCCGCGGCTTTGCCGTCAAGATGTACACGGAGGAGGGCAACTGGGACCTCGTCGGCAACAACACGCCGGTCTTCTTCTTCCGCGACCCGCTCAAGTTCCCGGATCTGAACCACGCCGTGAAGCGCGACCCGCGCACCAACATGCGCAGCTCCCAGAACAACTGGGACTTCTGGACGCAGCTTCCCGAGGCGCTGCACCAGGTGACCATCCTCATGAGCGACCGCGGCCTCCCCGACGGCTACCGCCACATGCACGGCTTCGGCAGCCACACGTACAGCCTCGTGAACGCCGCCGGCGAGCGCACCTGGGTCAAGTTCCACTGGCGCTGCCAGCAGGGCATCCGCAACCTCACCGACGCCGAGGCCGAGGCGATCGTCTCCAAGGACCGCGAGAGCAGCCAGCGCGACCTGTATGAGGCCATCGAGAACGGCGACTTCCCCCAGTGGAAGCTCTTCGTCCAGCTCATGCCCGAGGCCGACGCGGCGACGTACAAGTTCCATCCCTTCGACCTCACCAAGGTGTGGCTCAAGGGCGACTACCCGCTGCACGAAGTCGGCGTGATGGAGCTCAACAAGAACCCCGAGAACTACTTCGCCGAGGTGGAGCAGGCGGCGTTCAACCCCGCCAGCGTGGTGCCGGGCATCGGCTTCTCGCCGGACCGCATGCTGCAGGGGCGGCTGTTCAGCTACGGCGACGCGCAGCGTTATCGCCTGGGCGTGAACCATCACCTGATCCCGGTGAACGCGGCGCGCTGCCCGGTGCACGGCTTCAGCCGTGACGGCCAGATGCGCGTGGACGGCAACTACGGTTCCACACCGCACTACGAGCCCAACACCAACGGCACCTGGCAGGAGCAGCCCGAGTACGCCGAGCCGGCGCTGGCGCTGGAAGGCGCGGCCGACCGCTGGGACTACCGTGCCGACGACGACGACTACTACACGCAGCCGGGCCTGCTGTTCCGGCTCATGGCCGCGGACCAGCAGCAGGCCCTCTTCGAGAACACCGGCCGAGCCATGGGCGACGCGAGCGAAGACGTCAAGGTGCGCCACATCGCCAACTGCCGCAAGGCGGACCAGGCCTACGGCGAGGGCGTCGCGGCGGCGTTGGGCATCCCCATGAGCAAGGTCGGATCCTGACCACCACACCGACGCTGGTCCCTGACGACCAGAGAAGGAGGGAGGCAGACGCATGGCAGAGAGTGACATCGGGTGCGCCCGTCCCACGGGCTCCGTCGTCGGCGCCGAGCCGGCGGACAAGGACGACGCACAGACCATCGAGCCGAAGGAGACGAACGTGAGTACCCTCATGGTCGGGCGCAAGGCGCCGGACTTCGTCGCGCCCGCGTACCACAAGGGCGGCTTCACCCAGGTCAAGCTCGCCGACTACCTGGGCAAGTGGGTGGTCCTGTGCTTCTACCCGGGTGATTTCACCTTCGTGTGACCGACCGAGATCTCGGCGGTCGCCGAGAAGTACGACGAGTTCCAGGCGCTGGGCGTCGAGGTGCTTTCGGCCAGCGTGGACTCGCAATTCGTCCACAAGATGTGGGATGAGAACGAACTCGCCAAGATGACGGAGGGGGGCATCCCCTTCCCGATGATCGCCGACGCGGCCGGCAAGCTGGGCACGGCCTACGGCGTGTACGACGACGAGGCCGGCGTGAACGTCCGCGGGCGCTTCATCATCGATCCCGACGGCGTGATCCAGGCGATGGAAGTGCTCACGCCGCCGGTGGGCCGCAAGGTCGCAGAGACGCTGCGGCAGATCAAGGCGTATCAGCATGTGCGCAAGACGGGCGGCAAAGAGGTCACGCCGTCCGGCTGGGAGCCGGGCAAGAAGGTGCTCAAGCCCGGCCCCGACCTCGTCGGGCGCGTGTGGGAGGTCTGGCAGCCCAAGGAAGACGAGTAGTCCGGCGCAGCCGGACGGCGTGACGGACGGGGGCCGGCCCGGCTGGGCCGGCCCCTCGTCGCGTACGTGACGCTCGGTGACGCGGCCGGTCAGTCGGCCGAACGCGCGTAGCGGCGCAAGGCGGCATCCGCCTGCGCCGCCGTCATCCCGGACTCGATCCACGGGGAGTAGAGGAGGCGGATCACCGCCGCGTCGTCCTGGCTCCAGGCGGTGATCCGGCTCGACGCGTAGAGGACGCTACGGCGTCGGTCTGACGGCGCGCGGAAGTGGCCGCCGCAGCCGATCGCGTGGGTGAGCTCGTGGATCACCGTCGCCTTGACCGCGTCGGGGCTGCCCTCGCGTCCGGCGTCGACGACGATCCTGGCGCGGATCATGCCCGGCGAGTTCCGGAAGTAGCGCGTGCTCGTGCTGCCGACGCTGTCGCTGCCCACGGTGCGTGTGTAGGCGGCGTGGTCCAGGAAGCGGATGGTGATGCGCGGCGACTCGGCGCCGACGACGAACCGTACGGCTGCCTGCATGCGGTTCAGGCGCGCGACAAGCTGGC
>CAZJGT010000257.1:0-2860 GCA_964545565.1 uncultured Thermoleophilia bacterium | reverse complement strand
CGGCAAGGAGATCTACATCATCACCGCCGTCATCGCGGTCGTGCTCATCGTCGCCTGGTACTTCCTGCTGTTCAACCCGACCCGTCAGGAGCTGAACGACCTCGGTCAGCAGGTCGACTCGGCGCAGAGCGCCCTCGACGGCGCCAAGCAGGAGGTCGCACGCCTCGAGTCCTACAAGAAGACGGCGCCGCAGTCCCGCGCCGAGATCGTGCGCCTCGGCAAGATGCTCCCCGCGAGCGAGGGCGTGCCGGGGCTCATCATCGAGCTCACCAAGACGTCCGAGGCGTCCGGGGTCACGGTCACCGGCATCACCCGCGGAACGACCAGTCCGGGCAGCCCGTTCGGCATCCAGACGGTGACGCTGCAGGTCTCGGGGCGCTACTTCGACGTGGAGGACTTCCTGTACCGGATAGAGGAGTACGTGGCCTTCCGCAATGCGAGCTTCCGGGTGACCGGCAGGCTGTTGCAGGTCACGCAGATGGACCTGCAGACCGGCGCGACCCCCGAGAGCAATGGCGGCTCGCCCGAGTTGGCCGTGACGCTCGGCCTGAACGCCTATCTCTGGGGCGGGCAGGCGCCGGTCGCGGCCACGACTGAGACGGCCGCCGCGGGAGGTGCGCAATGAGCTCGAACCGGCGCGTTCTGACCTATGTCGCCATCGCGCTGCTCGTGGGCGCCGCGCTCGCGCTCGCCGTGGCGGTCGCCGGCAGCGACGCGGGGAGCTCCGGCGCCGCGTCCCCCAGCGGAGATACGGCTGCCTCGGCGTTCTACTCGGACGACGGGACCACGGCGCTTGCCGCGGCCGACCCGGCCAAACAGGTGCCGGTCCTCGACAAGTTCACCAGCAAGGACCCGTTCATCCCGTTCCCCACGCCGGGGGCCACGACGAGCCCCTCCGCTTCGCCGAGCGCGAGCGGTTCCCCGCAGGCGAACAAGCTGGCGGCGAAGGTCAAGGTGGACGGCACCTCGTACAGCGTCATGCAAGGCGACAAGGTGCCGGGCGGATCAGCCGCCGCGTTCACCGTGAGCAGCATCACCTCCGATGCGGTGACGTTCCAGATCATCGACGGCGAGCTTGAGAACGGCGACAAGTCGTTCACGGTCAACGTGGGTGAGATGGTCACGGTCACGGAGAAGACGAGCGGCGTGTCGTACACCATCTCCGTCACCTCCATCGGCGAGGCCGGGACCGGTGGCGGCAGCGGCGGCAGCGTCGCCAAGCACTCCATCACGGTGCTGAGCGTGAGCAGCCAGAACGGCACCCCCATGGTGACCCTCGAGGTGGACGGCAAGACGTACTCGGACAAGAAGGTCGGCGCCGTGATCTCCACCTCGTGGGGCGAGATCAAGGTGATCGCCATCAACGTCGACGCACAGACCGTGACTCTCCTGCACGGCGACCAGACCATCACGTTGCGTGCCGGTCAGATGGTCATCAAGTAGCGCTGCGGGCACAGAGCCGCAAGCGACGGGGCGGCCGGCGGCCGCCCCGTCGTGCGTACGCGCCGCGTCCCCCCGCCTTGTGCGGGCGCGCGCGGCGCGGATAAGGTAGCAGCATGAGCAGACTCCGCTACCTCACCGCCGGTGAATCGCACGGCGCCGGCCTGACGGCCGTGCTCGAGGGATGCCCGGCCGGCGTCGAGCTCGGCGCCGCCGTCATCGACGCCGACCTGCGTCGCCGCCAGGGCGGCTACGGCCGCGGCGAGCGGCAGAGGATCGAGAAGGACGCCGTGCGCATCCTGGCCGGCGTGCGGCACGGGCGCACCACCGGCGCCCCGATCGCGCTGTTCGTGCCCAACCGGGACGCGGCCAACTGGGGCGACGTGCTCGCGGTCGAGGCGCCACAGGGTGACGAGGGTGGCCGGACCGTCGGGACCGGCGGGACCGTCGGGCGCCATGCGGCGTCCGGCCTGCCTGAGGCCGGGGAGGCCGTAGAGGCCGCGGTGACCGTCCCGCGACCGGGGCACGCCGACCTCGGCGGCGCCCTCCTCTACGGGCTCCACGACATCCGCGACGTGATCGAACGCGCGAGCGCCCGCGAGACCGCGGCCAAAGTGGCCTGCGGCGCGGTCGCCAAGCGCATCCTCGCCGCGCTCGGTTGCACCGTCGCCGGCCACGTCGTGGCCATCGGCGCCGAGACGGCCGGCACGGGGATGACGCTCGGGGACGTGGCCGCGGTCGAGGCCGACCCGGTGCGCTGCCGCGACGCCGCGGCCGGTCGCCGGATGACGGCCGCGATCGACGCGGCCGCCGCCGCCGGCGACACGCTGGGCGGCGTCGTCGAGATCCTGGCGTTCGGGTATCCCCCCGGGGTGGGCACCTACGTCCAGGGCGATCGCCGCCTGCAGGCCCTGCTGGCCGCCGCCGTCCTCTCCGTGCCGGCCATCAAGGGCGTCGAGTTCGGCCTCGGCTTCGAGGCCGCAGCGCTGCCCGGAAGCCGGGTGCACGACCCTCTGGCCTACGACGCGGAGCGCGGCTACGTGCGCTGCGGCAACCACGCCGGCGGCATCGAGGGCGGCATCTCCACGGGGGAGACCATCGTGCTGCGCGCGGCGATGAAGCCCATCGCCACCTTGCGCGAGCCGCTCGGCAGCGTGGAGATGGGCACCCACCGCGCCGTCGCGTCGCGGTTCGAGCGCTCGGACGTATGCGCCGTCCCGGCCGCCGGCGTCGTGCTCGAGGCGGTCGTCGCCCTGGCGCTCGCGGACGCCGCCCTCGAGCGCTTCGGCGGGGCGACCGTGGACGAGTCGGTCGCGGCGGCGGAGGCCTTCCGCCGCCGCATCCGGGAGCGCTGACGCGGCCGTGGCCGAGGCAGGCCTCCGGCGGCCGGCGGTGGCGCTGGTCGGGTTCATGGGCGCCG
>CAZJGT010000256.1:0-2881 GCA_964545565.1 uncultured Thermoleophilia bacterium | reverse complement strand
CGCGGGCGACGAGATCCCGCCCACCGCCCGCGCCATGTGCGTGGTCGACTGCTACGACGCCATGTCCTGCCAGCGGCCCTATCGCGGCGCCCTGAGCTACGAGCAGTGCCTCGCCGAGCTCGAGCGCTGCGCCGGCACGCAGTTCGACCCGGCCATGGTCGAGAGCTTCAAACGCGTCCTCTTGCGCCTGCAGAAACGCCGGGACCACGTAGCTCGGCTCGCCGTCGAGGCCGCGCGGCTCGTCGACCCCGCGGCCCATGCCCTGCTGCGTACGCAGGCCGACCAGACGCGGCCGGAGTACCTGCGCATGGTGCGCGCGCTGCGCGACCTGCGCGACGCCAACCCGCCGGCGCGCTTCATCACCAGCTTCGCCCTGCGCGGCGAGCAGTGCGTCTCGGTGCTCGACACCGGCGAGACCGACGACGACATCTCACGCTGCGGCGACCCCTGGCTGCCGGAGGACGAGCTCGCGCGCGTGCTGGGCGGTGAGAGCCTCCTCGCCAACGTGCTCAACGCGGACGACTACGGCGTATGGGTGTCGGGCATCGCCCCGGTGCTGGACGGCGAGGGGACAGTCGTGGCGGCGGTCACCGTCGACGAGCCCGCCTTCGGATCGCGCGGCCGCTCGACGCAGGGCGAGCGTGCGCAGACGCTCGCGGCCATGCTGCGCGCGGCGGCCATCCGCTTCAGCCGCGCCGAGGTGGAGGCGATCACCGACGGGCTCACCGGCCTCTACAACCACCGGTACCTGCACGAGCGCCTCCAGGAGGAGCTCGAGCGCTGTCGCCGCCGCGACGGGCAGCTCTCGGTGCTCTTCTGCGACTGCGACCTCTTCAAGGAGTACAACGACGCCCACGGCCACAAGAGCGGCGACGCGGCCCTCGGGCGGATCGCGCGCATCTTCGAGGCCAACAGCCGGCGCACCGATCTGGCGGCACGCTACGGCGGCGAGGAGTTCGTGCTCGCTCTCGTCGACACCGGCGCGGACGGCGCGCGCACCGTCGCGGAGACCTTGCGCCGGGAGATCGAGGAGGCCTGCGGGCGCCGCGGGCGCCCCCTCACGGTCAGCATCGGCATCGCGAGCTTCCCGGACGACGCCGGCACGAGGGACGAGCTCCTCGACAAGGCGGACTGGGCGATGTACGCGGCCAAGCGCGCCGGGCGCAACCGGGTGCTGGCCTTCTCCGACGGCCTCGTGCGCGGTGAGACGTGGCTCTCGCGGCGCGGGAGATAGGCGTGACGGAAGGGAAGCTCGGAACCCTGCGCTGAAGACGGCGGCCGGGCTGAGGACGCGTCAGCGCTCTCCCAAGACCGCCTGGAGCCGCACCGTCCGGTCGAGGCGACCGTCACCGGCGGCGTCGGCGGGCCGGGAAGGCGCCTCGGCAGACCCGATGCCGATGCCGAAGAGATCCCACGGCTCATCGTCGTCATCGTCCGGCGGCGGACCCGGCACGGCATCGAGCGCGGGCCCGCGGTCGGCCTGGCCCCAGGGCAGCTCGACGAAGCGCCGGCCGGCGCCGATGCGCTCGCGAAGCTCGGCGGCAGGAGCCGGCGCACGCACGCAGTCGTTGGCGCCGGCCTCAAGGCCTTCCTCGATCGCGGGATGCTCCTCAGAGGCCAGCAGGACGATGTAGGGATGGCAGTCGAGGTGGAAGTCGCGCACCAGCCGGCAGAGCTCGAGGCCGTCGATGCCGGGCATGTCCCAGTCGACGACGGCCAGGCGCGGAGCACCCTCGTTCAGCAGCAGGTGCAGAGCCTCTTCACCATCGCCGCACTCGAGGAGCTCCAGGTCGGCGTCGGGGCCCTCCGTGATCGCCGTCGCCACGGCGGCTCGTGACGCTGGGTCTCCGTGCGCGATGAGCAGCTGCATGGACGCTCCCCTCCTGTCGCCGGTCGTGTGTGCTGACTCCAGTACCATCCTTCGTCATCGAGGTCCGGAGCGCTATGGAACAGATGACCATGCGGATGGGAGAAGAACGGGCTCAAGGGCGGGCCGCGGCAAGACCGGGCAAGGCGGCCGCGGCCCACCCTCCAGCCGCTCCGCAGCAGTCCCGGAGCCGGCTCTACGTGACGCTCAGGACTGGTACACCATCGTCTCGAGGGAGACCGGGCCGCATGACTCGAGGGTCGCGTACTTGCCGTCGTCGTCCGGCGACGTGTCCTGCTCCGGGCAGGCATCAAGGTCCGGGCGGACGGCGACGCCCGGCCGGGCATCGGCATCCCCCCGGCCGGTGTCGAGGTCCGGCCGGGCTCCCACTCCGGCGAAGCGGGCAGGATCCACGGTGCCGGCGTCCTGGGTGCACACCGCCTCGAGGGTCGCGCGCACCGAGACTTGCTCGTCGCGAGCCCGCTGGGCGGGAGTGCGCTTCTCCAGCGCGGCCCGCAGGCCCACCGTGAAGTGATCGCGGATCGCCGAGGCCGGGACCGGCGTGCGCACGCAGTCGTCCGCGCCGGCCCCCACGGCGTCGTAGGTGTCGGCATGCGTCGAGGCGGCCAGCACGATGATGTACGGCCGGCTCCCGAGGTGGAAGTCGCGCACGAGCCGGCAGAGCTCCGGGCCCTCCACTTCGGGCAGGTCCCAGTCGACGACGGCAAGCGCCGGTGGGTCCTCCTGCAACAGCATCTCGAGAACGTCGCCGCCGTCGGACGACTCGATGATCTCCAGGGGCTCGTCGCCGTCACGTGGCACCGCATTGGCGAGTGCGGTTCGCGCGCTGCTGCTCTTATGAGCGATCAGGAGTCGCATGGCTGCTCCCTTGTCGGCGCCCCGCGGGCTTGGAGGCGGTGTGGTCGGCTCTACAAGCGGCGTCGGCGTCGGCGTCGCGGTGACGCATAGGACGAACGTCCAGCGGACGCACGGAACGGATACAACTCGGGCAAC
>CAZJGT010000255.1:0-2900 GCA_964545565.1 uncultured Thermoleophilia bacterium | reverse complement strand
TCGAGCAGGTCGATCGCTTTGTCCGGCAGGAAGCGGTCGCCGATGTAGCGGTCGCTGAGCACGGCCGCCTCGCGGATCGCCTCGTCGGTGATCGTCACTTTGTGGTGCGCCTCGTACTTATCACGCAGGCCGGTGAGGATGGCGATCGTCTCGTCCACCGTCGGCTCGCCGACGAGGATGGGCTGAAAGCGGCGTTCGAGCGCGGCGTCCTTCTCCACGTTCTTACGATACTCGTCGAGCGTCGTCGCACCCACGCACTGCAGCTCGCCGCGGGCCAGCATGGGCTTCATCATGTTGGAAGCGTCCATCGCGCCCTCGGCCGCGCCGGCGCCGACCACGGTGTGCAGCTCGTCGATGAAGAGAATCACGTCTTTGGCGCGCTGGATCTCATCGAGCGCGCCCTTGAGCCGCTCCTCGAACTCGCCGCGGTACTTCGCCCCGGCGACCATGCCGCCGAGGTCGAGGGCGAGCACGCGCTTGCCGCGCAGCGACTCGGGGACGTCGCCGTCCACGACCTTCTGCGCCAGCCCTTCGGCGATCGCCGTCTTTCCCACACCGGGCTCGCCGATGACCACCGGGTTGTTCTTGGTGCGGCGGCTCAGCACCTGGATGACGCGCTTGATCTCCTCGTCACGGCCGATGACGGGGTCGAGCTTCCCGTCGGCCGCCAGCTCCGTGAGGTCGCGGGTGTACTTGCCCAGCATGCTCTCGCCGGTCGCCTGACCCTCGTGGTCGACGGCCGTGGCGCGAATCTGCGCCAAGGCGTTCATGAGGCCGTCCTCGGTGACGCCGAGCTCGCGCAGAGCTCCGCCACCGGGGCCTTCGCCCTCCACCAGGATGCCGAGCAGGAGGTGTTCCGTCCCCACGAACGCGTCGCCCATCTGCTGGGCCTTCTGACCGGCGATGTCGAGCGCCGCCTTCGCGCGAGGGGTCAGATAGAGCTGGTCGAAGTCGCCGCCGGGCCCGCCGGCCCGACCCGGCCCGGTCGTCTGGAGGTAGTGGTTGGCGCGCGACATGGCCGTGCCCTTGTCGATGCCGAGCAGGTTGAAGGCCTGCTCGACGACGCCGCCGGGCAGGCTGAGCACCCCGATCAGCAGATGCTCGGTACCGAGCTGGTTGCCCGGGCCTCGCCGCACGATGCCCTGGGCCGTCTCGAGCGCTTCGCGCGCCCGTTCTGAGAACTTGTTCATATCCATGGGACTCCTCTCCGTCAGACGCGGCGACGACGGCGTCCGAGCCGTACCACCTGGGCGGGCTCCACGGGCACGAGCTCCAGCCGGTGCGAGCGCTCGACCTTCTCGACCTCGCGACGCATTGCAACTGCCGCCTCGTCGAGTCGGGAGCGCATCTGGATCAGCTCACGCTGCAGCGTCATCATCTGCTCTTCCATGAGCAGCACCCGCTCCACGCCGGCCAGATTGAGGCCGAGCTCCGTGAGCTCCTGGATGCGCTGCAGCTGGTCGACATCGCGCTGCGAGTAGCGGCGTGTGTTCTTGGCGGTGCGCTGCGGGTGCACGAGGCCACGACGCTCATAGAGCCGCAGGGTCTGCGGATGCATGCCGGCCAGCTCGGCGGCCACCGAGATCATGAAGAGCGGTCGGTCTCTGTCGGCGTCGGGTCTCATCGTCGATCCATCGTTGGGCTCGTTCTCCGTCTCAGTCCTGGGCGGCGCGCGGGTCGGGCAGCGTGGCCGCGAGCTTCTCGAACAACCGCTTCTGCTCCTTGGTCAGCTTGGCGGGCATCTCGACCTCGAGTTTCACGAGAAGGTCGCCGTGACCGCCCTTGAGCTTGGTCATGCCCTTGCCGCGCACGCGCAGCGTGCGGCCGTCCCGGCTGCCCGCCGGCACTTTAAGGGACACTCGTCCGCCACCGGGCGTGGGGACCTTGACGCTGGTGCCCAGCGCTGCCTCGGCGATCGTGATCGGCACGCCGACGAGAAGGTTGTCGCCGCGCCGCTCGAACAGGTCGTCGGTCTCCACATGCACGAGCACGTAGAGATCGCCGGCCGGCCCGCCGCGGAGGCCGGCCTCGCCCTTGCCCTTGATGCGGATCTTGCTGCCGTCCTTGACGCCCGCGGGGACCTTGACCTGGTAGCGCTTCGTCTTGTGCTGCAAGCCGGTCCCCTTGCACGTGGGGCACGGGCTCTCGATGATCGTCCCTTGACCGTGACAACGCGGGCAGGGCTGCGACAGGGCGAAGGGGCCCTGGTTGCGCGCCACTACCCCGCGTCCCTGGCACTCCGGGCACACCTTGGGGGTGGTCCCGGGCTTGGCGCCGCTCCCGTGACAGGTCGCACAGGTGTCGGGCTTGTCGACCGGGACCCGTACGCTGACGCCGTTCAGGGCATCGTCGAACGAGACGGTCACATCGACCTGCAGATCGGCACCACGCTCGGCGGCTCGCCGCCGGCCACGGCCGCCACCCGCGGCGCCGCCGAACATGCCGCCGAGGATGTCGCCGAGGTCGTTCATGTCGAACTGGGCGCCGCCCTGGCCGAACATGCTCGGGTCGAACCCCTGGGCACCGCCGGCGCCCGGCCGGAATCCGCCGCCGCCCGGGCCGGGCCCGAAGGCGCCGAGCCGGCTCATCTCGTCGTACTGCTTGCGCTTCTCGACGTCCGACAGCGTCTCGTACGCCTGGCTGACCTCCTTGAACCTCTCCTCCGCCGCCTTGTCGCCCGGACGCTTGTCCGGGTGGTTCTCACGGGCGAGCTTGCGAAAGGCCTTCTTGACCTCGTCCTGCGAGGCGTTTTTCGAGACGCCGAGTGTCTGATAGAAGTCGGTCATCCCGGTCAGCTCAGCTCGCCACGATGACCTTGGCCGGGCGCAGCAGCCTGCCATGCAGCAGGTAGCCGCGCTCGAGCACCTGGAGCACCGTGCCCTCCGAGTAGTCCTCGGACG
>CAZJGT010000254.1:0-2901 GCA_964545565.1 uncultured Thermoleophilia bacterium | reverse complement strand
GGGATCTTGCCGGCGGCGTAGTGGCGCTCTTCCACGTCGACGGTGAGGGGGAAGAAGTCCTGCCCCTCCTTCGCGGTCTCGCGCGCCGTCGCGGCGACGAGGACCACGGTGTCGCCACACGTCACCAGCACGGACCCATTGGCCTGTTTGGCGAGGCGACCGGTCTCGAGGGTGATGGTCTGACCCCCGACTTCTACTTCAATCGTGTTCATCTATTCCTTCGTCTCTCTCGGACCCGGGCGCCCCATTGCGCGCGGGTACTCTGTCGTCGGCGTGGTTGGCACGGGGACGATGACAACGGCGCGTCTGGCGCCGAGGGTGGTGCTACTTACGGAGCTCGAGCTCCTTCACGAGCGCGCGGTAGCGCTCGAGGTCGCGCGCCTGCAGATAATTGAGCAGACGGCGACGCTGACCGACCATCTTCAGCAGGCCGCGCCGGCTGTGATGGTCCTTCTTGTGGGTCTTGAGGTGATCGGTGAGGGTCTCGATGCGCGCCGTGAGGATCGCGATCTGTACCTCGGGGGAGCCGGTGTCGCCGTCGTGCTTGGCGTGCTTGGCGATGATGGTCTCTTTGACGTCCTTGGTGATGGCCATGTGATTCACCTCCCTCTGGGGAGCATCCGTAGACCCAGTCGCGGGTTGGCGGCCCGTGACCGAGAAGGCGGTCGCGCTAGGGTAGCACAGCGGACGGCGGCGACAAACCAGGCCGCCCCCAGGGAGCGTCAGATCCCGGCGCCGGGAAGAGGCGCGAGGCCGACCGCGTCGAGTTCGGGGTCCACGAGCGAGCCGGCGGCCGCGATGTCCCGGCGCATCTGCGCGACGAGCTCCGCGACGGCGTCGAAGCGCCGTTCGTCGCGGATCTTGTGCAAGAAGTCGAGGCGGATCTCCTCGTCGTAGACGTCGCCGTCGAAGTCGAGCAGGAAGGCCTCGACCGTGACGTGCGTGGTCGGCTCGTCGCGGCTCTGGAAGGTGGGATTGTGGCCGATGTTGACGGCCGCGCGGAACCAGGCGTCCGCCACCCTGACGCGAGCCACATACACGCCGCGACCGGGGAAGATCGTGCCGGCCTCCACGTCGACGTTCGCCGTCGGCACGCCCAGCATGCGGCCCCGCTTGTCGCCGTGGATGACGATGCCGGTGGCCGACGGCGGCCGGCCGAGGATCTCGCGCACCTCCTCGAGCTCCCCGTCGTGGAGCAGCCGCCGGATGCGGGTGGAGCTGATCGCGGAGCCGCGCTCGGTGACGAGGTCGCACACGACGACATCGAAGCCGTGTGCGACGCCACAGACGCGCAGCTGCGCCGCATCGCCCGCCCCGCCGGCGCCGAAGTTGAAGTTGGCGCCGACGACGACGACCCGCGCCCGGAGGATCTCGGCCAGCAGATCGGCGCAGAAGGCGGCCGGCGAGAGCGCGGCGAGCCGTTGGTCGAAGGGCAACACGATCAGCTCGTCGGGGCCCAGCTCGCCGATCAGCCGCACCTTTTCGTCGAGAGAGGTGAGGAGGCGCGGTACCCGTGTGGGGTCGATGAGCGCCAGCGGGTGCCGGTCGAAGGTCACCACCGAGCTGGTGAGGCCGCGCTCGGACGCGAGACCCATGGCGCGGCCGATGACCGCGCGATGGCCGGCATGGACGCCGTCGAACGTGCCCAGCGCCAGCGCCCGGGGACGCCGCTCCAGACGGGCGACGTCGCCGACGACCTTCATCAGAGCTTCACCAGGAGCTTGAGGGCGTTTCCCTCCTCGGCGGGCCCGTAGATGGCGACGAGCTCGCCGCGAAACGTCAGGCGTACGGGTTCCTGCGGCCCGCCGGGCAGTCGCGCGCCGTTGCGCACGGCGGTGACCTGCGCCGCCGAGAGCTCGATGCCGGGCATGAAGTCGAGCGCCGCAGCCGGCGCCACGAGGCCGGGGATGCGGCCGTCGCCCATCTCACGCGCCTCGACGGCCTGCTCGAAGTGGGCCAGTGTCTGCGCCTGGCTCAGACGGAGCTCACCGACGGCCGTGCGCGAAAGCTGCTCGAGATGAGCTCCGGCGCCGACCGCCTCGCCGAGGTCGATCGCCAACTGACGCACGTAGGTGCCCTTGGAACACGCGATTCGACAGCGCATGGTCTGGGCGACGTCGTCGAACGCCAGCACGTCGATGGCCTCGATCTCCACTTCCTTGACCGGCGTCTCGACGACCTCCCCCCGGTGCGCCTTCTTGTACAGCCGTTCGCCGTCGACCTTGACGGCCGACGTCATGGGCACGCTCTGCAGGATGCAGCCGAGAAACCCGGGGAGCGCCTCTTCCACGGCCTCCCGGGTCGTGGTCGTCCCGGTCTCCGCAAGCCGTCCGGTGAGGTCGCCGGTATCCGAGCGCACGCCGAAGCGGATGGTGCACTCGTACTCCTTGGGCAGGTCGACGAAGAAGCGGGCGAGCTTCGTCGCCCGCCCCACGAGCACGACCAGGAGTCCCGTCGCGAACGGGTCCAGGGTGCCCGCGTGACCCACCTTCCTCACGTCGGGGCGCAGTTGCCGCCGCACCCGGGCGACCACGTCATGTGACGTGAGACCCTCGGGTTTGTCGATCAGGAGGATGCCGTCGAGAGGCGCTTTTCGAGTTCGGAACTGAGCCACGCGATCACCTCCCCGGGGCTGTCGTCGCTCGAGAACCCGGCGGCGAGGCGATGGCCTCCGCCGCCCTTGAGGGCCGCGAGCGCGCTGACGTCGAAAGCCTTGGAGCGGAGGCTCACGCGCACGCGGGCGCCGTTCTTCTGCTCCTTGACCAGCGCCGCGACCTCGACGCCGTCCACGCCGCGCAGGCTGTCGACGACGCCCTCGGTCTCCTCCGGACCGGCGCCGGTGGCGGCGAAGTCGCCGGCTCGCACGGCGGCGACCAGGGCGCGCCCCCCGGCGACCGCGAC
>CAZJGT010000253.1:0-2910 GCA_964545565.1 uncultured Thermoleophilia bacterium | reverse complement strand
TCTTGAGCAGCACGATGGGCTGCTTGCCGATGACGTCGAAGCTGACGCCGTAGATCACCATCTCCTGTACCGCAGTCATGGACCGAGTATACGGCAAGGTCGCACAGGCTCACACCGATGACAACACTTTTTGCCGAGCGACCACGGCCGCGTCGACCGTCCCGGGCGGCATTCGGCAGAACGATTCGGTGCTCGTCGCCGGCGCTGCGCCCGTGTCAGGCGCTGAGCGGGCCGCCGAGCGTGGCGAAGTCCTCGAGCTCGGCGGCCTCGAGCAGCCGTCGGTCGAAGGCTGCGAACAGTAGCGGTGCTTGTGCTCCCTGCTCACGCAGACGCGTGCGTGTCTGGATCGCTGAGCCGAGCTGGGCGGCGTCCGTGCAGCGTCCGAGAAGACCTTCGGGCACGGTTGACGCTGCCCCTCCTCGCTCGTAGACTCCAAGACCCCTGTGGGCGCATAGCTCAGTCGGTTAGAGCGCTTCTCTGATAAGGAAGAGGTCCGTGGTTCGAATCCACGTGCGCCCACCAGCGGTTTGCGGTGCCACACGCCTCGTCCTTGCAGGGACTGGGCGCGGCATCGAACGGGGCGTGTCTGGCGATTCCCGCCCCCGTATCGTACAATTAGGCTCTTGTTAGCCTCTCCCGCCTCGCTTCCACTCCTCGCCATCCAGGGCATGCAGCTTGCTCTGCCGATCCTCCAGGGAGGAATGGGCGTCGGTGTGTCACTCGCTCCCCTCGCATCGGCCGTGGGTGTCGCGGGCGGCCTTGGGCTGATCTCCAGCGCAGGGCTCGACCGGATCGTCTCCAGACGCCTCGGGCGCAAGGTGGGCATCTACGAGGCCGTGCGTCTGGAGGTGGAGGCGGCCAAGGCGCACGGCGGCTTCGCGGGCGTCAACATCATGGTGGCGCTCCAGCGGGACTTCGTGTCCTCGGTGCGCGCTGCTATCGACGCCGGCGCCGACGCGATCGTCTCGGGCGCCGGCCTGCCGCTGTCGTTGCCGGCGATACAGCCGGCGCGCACCACCGCCCTCATCCCGATCGTCTCGTCGGCGCGGGCGCTGGCGGTCATCTGCAGGCGCTGGGAGCGCCAGCACGTCCGCCCCGACGCAGTCGTCCTCGAGGGGCCTCTGGCCGGCGGTCACCTCGGCTTTCGCGCCGACCAGGTCGACCTCGAAGAGAACACGCTCGAGCGGCTGCTGCCGCCTGTCAAAGAGGTGGCCGTGGCCCACGGCGACCTGCCGGTGATCGTGGCCGGCGGGATCTATTCGCACGCGGACATCCGCCGCTTTCTCGCCCTCGGCGCCGACGGCGTGCAGATGGGTACGCGCTTCCTCGCCACCGAGGAGAGCAGCGCATCGCTTGCCTACAAGCAGGCCGTCGTGCGTGCGCGCCCTGAGGACATCGTGGTGGCCGATGCGCCCGGCTCACCCTGTGGCCTGCCGTTCCGTGTGCTGCGCGAGTCTCCGATGTACCGGGACGCGCTGGTGCAGGCGCGGCCACCAAGATGTTCCAAGGGTTACGTGCTGTTCAGGGACGCGGACGGGCGATTCACGCAGTGCGCCGCCAGGGACGACAATGAGCACTTCTTCTGCATCTGCGAGGGGCTGTTCAGCGCCTCCGGCTACGACCCGGATCGGGAGAAGCCGCTGTACACGGCAGGCACCACCGCCGCGAGGGTGGATCGCATTCATACCACGAGTGAGCTCATGGCCGAGCTCGCGGGCTTCCAGGCGCTGCTGCCCCAGGTAGCGTAGCCGGCCCGGCCTCAGGCCTTCACGGCGAATCCACGGGTGCAGCAGAGCCGGTCGGAGCCGTCCTCGCCCGGACCGTCACGCGGGATGGAGCCACCGCGACCCGCATGGTAGCCTCTCGGCGAGAGAGCGATGAGGGAGCACGCGTGACCCAGCCGCCTGACGACATCTCGACTCCATCCCTCAGACAGGTCATGGCCCGTGCCGGCGCCCGGCCCGTCGGCGCCGCCGGCCTGCGCCCGTGCTACAAGTATCCGGCCTATCGGCCGGTCAGGAGCTTCGGAGGGCTGGGGCAGGAGCTGTCCTACAGCGACGCGCTCTTTCGCTCGGCTCCGCTGGCGCGCAGGCTCCTGGCGTTGCCCTACGAACCCGTCTGCCGGCTTGCCGTCTCGCCGGCCGAGTGGGTGAGGTTCCCGAGCAGCGAAACCACGAGGCGCCGAGCTTGGGCTGCCTTCGGCCAACCGGGCGGCGCTTTCGAGATGGCGTCGGAGTCCCGCTTCCAGGAGCTGTCATTGGGAGCGTTGCCGAACCGGCCTTTTCCCTACGGCGTCGAGAGCTGGCTGCTGGACGGGCTGTTGCCGAGTGGCGGGGCGGCCGATGAGTTCTGCAGCGTGCTCGAGCCGCATGAACACCCGACCGTCCTGGACCTGGTGCGCATCCTCGCTGCCACAGCCATCGAATTCGCGGCGCAGCTCGACGGGGCCGAAGCGAAGGTCGTCGACGACGCCGTCCCCGCGGCCTGCGTGTACTGGAGGCGCGAGCCGTACGAGTACAGCATCTCGGTCCTTGCGCGCGTGAACGGCGACCATCTCAACGGGCTGAAGTTCTGGGCGGTGTTCTGGGACGACGACGAGCGTCAAGGGGTGCGCCATGTCTACAGCCCGATAGAGGTGCGGGCCCCGAGCATCATCGTGACGCCCCTCTACGATCTCTGGTCCGAGTCCGAGCAGAGCGGTCGCCTCATGACGATCGTCTGGGAGCAGTTCGAGGCGTTGAGGCGCATGGTGTCGCACAAGTCGGCGTACGACTGTTCTTCCGAGGCCGTCCGCCACGACCTCTGAGGAGGAGGCCGCCGGCGGCTACACCGGCGGCCTCCCTTCGCGGTGGCCAAACTGACGTACGGCTGCAGGTGGTGCATCTCCAGGCCCACCGCGGACCACTGCTT
>CAZJGT010000252.1:0-2924 GCA_964545565.1 uncultured Thermoleophilia bacterium | reverse complement strand
AAGAAGCTCAAGAGCCAGTGGGGCGGCGAGCTCATCGACTGGCTCAAGAACGGCCCGGTGATCGAAGCCGGCATCAGCACGTTCGCCGCCCTGGTCGCGGCGTTGCGTGAGGACATCGACAAACGCTACGTGATCGACGTCCTGGGCGTGGACGAAGAGGAGCAGATCGCCGACACGCGCCTGGTGGAGCGGCGCACGGGTCTGGCCGCGAACCTTCGCATCCCGTTCACGGCCCTCTCCGGACGCGAGTTCCAGGCCCTCAAGCGCGTCCATCTGCGCATGAGTGAGCTGGTCGGACGTCCGCCGTTCACGCTTCACCTCGGCAACCGCAAGTCCGATGCGGCGAGCTACGAGGATCTGCGCGTGCAGATCGTCGAGCTCACCAAGGAGGGTATGCAGCTGCAGCGTTTCAAGGGCCTCGGCGAGATGAACCCGGACCAGCTCTGGGAAACCACCATGAACCCCATGACGCGCACGTTGATGCTGGTGTCCATGGAAGATGCCCAGGCCGCCGACGAGGTCTTCACGATGCTGATGGGCGACAAGGTCGAGCCGCGTCGCGAGTTCATCGAGAAGAACGCGAAGGAGGTGAGGTTCCTCGATGTCTGACGCGCTGCAGACCCTCGAGGGTAAGATCGAGCCCATCGAGCTCGAAGACGAGATGCGCTCGTCGTTCATCGACTACGCGATGAGCGTCCTCACCGACCGCGCCCTCCCCGATGTCCGCGACGGTCTCAAGCCCAGCCAGCGCCGCATCCTCGTCGCGATGAACGACCTCGGCCTCGCCCCGAACAAGGCGCACCGCAAGTGCGCCAAGATCGCCGGCGACACGAGCGGCAACTACCACCCCCACGGCGAGGCCGTCATCTACCCCACTCTCGTGCGCATGGCGCAGGACTTCAACATGCGCTACACGCTCGTCGACGGGCAGGGCAACTTCGGCTCGGTCGAGGGTGACTCCCCGGCGGCCATGCGCTACACCGAAGCCCGCTTCAGCAAGATCGCCGTCGAGATGCTGCGCGACATCGACGCCAACACCGTCGACTGGATGGCGAACTACGACGAGACCCGGCGCGAGCCTCGCGTGCTGCCGAGCCGCATGCCGAACCTCATGGTCAACGGTGCGGCGGGCATCGCCGTCGGTATGGCGACCAACATCCCTCCGCACAACCTCGGTGAGGTCGTCGACGCCATCGTGCACCTCGTGGAGAACCCCGGGGCCACCGCCGACGACCTCATGCGGTTCATCCAGGGGCCGGACTTCCCGACCGGCGGCATCATCCTCGGCACTTCCGGGTTCAAGGAGGCCTATCGCACCGGGCGCGGGCGTGTCCGTGTCCGCGCCAAGGCCCACACGGAGCCGCTCAAGGGCAACCGCAGCGCCATCGTCGTCACCGAGCTTCCGTATCAGGTCAACCGAGCCGCGCTCATCGACAACATCGTCGAGCTCGTCAAGACTAAGAAGATCACCGAGATCAGCGACCTGCGCAACGAGTCCGACCGGTCCGGCATGCGCCTGGTCATCGAGCTCAAGCGTGAAGCCATCCCCATGGTCGTGCTCAACAAGCTCTATAAGCACACCCAGATGCAGACGACCTTCGGGGTCATCAACATCGCGCTGGTGGGCGGCGTCCCGCGCACGCTCACCCTGCCGGAGATGCTCCAGGCCTACATCGCCTTCCAGAAGGAGATCGTCATCCGGCGGGCCAAGTTCGAGCTCGACAAGGCCGAGACGAGGGCCCACATCCTCGAGGGCCTGCTCGTGGCCCTCGACAACCTCGACCAGATCATCAGCATCGTCCGCCATGCCCCCGACGCCGACACGGCGCGAGAAGCGCTCATGGACACCTTCGAGCTCACGCGGCCGCAGGCGCAGGCCATCCTCGACCTGCGGCTCCAGAAGCTCACCGGGCTCGAGCGCGACAAGGTCAAGGAAGAACATGCCGGTCTGCTGGCCCGCATCAAGGAGCTGCGCGGACTGCTCGGCGACGAGGACGCCGTCCTCGGCGTCATCAAGAGCGAGCTGCTCGAGATCAAGCGCCTCTACAACGACGACCGCCGCACCGAGATCGTGCCGGACGAGGGCGAGATCGACCTCGAGGACCTCATCGCCGAGGAGCAGATGGCGATCTCCATCACCAAGACCGGCTACGTGAAGCGGCTACCTGTCGCCACGTATCGCCAACAGAAGCGTGGTGGCGTCGGCGTGGCGGGCATGGACCTCAAGGAGGCGGACGAGGTCGAACATCTCTTCATCACCAGCACGCACAACTACCTGCTGTTCTTCACGAGCGTCGGCAAGGTGTACAGGCTCAAGGTCCACGAGCTCCCGCTCGCCGGTCGCAGCGCCAAGGGCAAGCACATCGTCAACCTGCTGCCGCTGCGCCAGGACGAAAAGATCTGCGCCGTCATCAATACGCGCAACTTCGACGAGAGCGAGGGCAAGTACCTCGTCCTCGGCACGCGCAAAGGCATCGTGAAGAAGACCCTGTTCGCGTCCTACAACACCAAGCTCAAGGCCGACGGCATCATCGCCATCAAGATCCGCGAGGACGACGAACTGCTGGCCGTGCGCCACACGTCGGGCGACGACGACATCATGATGATCAGCCGTCTGGGCCAGGCCATCCGCTTCCACGAGAGTGACGTGCGCCCTACGGGCCGCAGTGCCTCGGGGGTCCACGGCATGCGGCTGCGCAAGGGTGATGAAGTCATCGCCATGGATGTCGCCCGTGACGACAGTGACCTCTTCGTGATCACCGAGAACGGCTTCGGGAAGCGCACGCCGATCGGCGACTACCGCATCACCGGGCGCGGCGGCCTGGGTGTGCGCACCGTGGCCCTGACCGACCGCAAGGGCTATCTGGTCGGCGTCAAGGTCGTGCGTGAGAACCACGAGATCATGCTGCAGAGTCGCGACGGCG
>CAZJGT010000251.1:0-2929 GCA_964545565.1 uncultured Thermoleophilia bacterium | reverse complement strand
AGTCCAAGAATGCGGAAGATCGGCTTGACCGTGGTCTGCACGCCCATGTCGGCGTAGATCGGCGTCCAGAGCCACAGGATGAACCACCAGCCCACAGCGGCGATCACGAAGCCGATGGAGCTGTGGAAGATGCGGGTCATCCACACGTAGTCGCCGCCGGCTCGCGGCATCGCCGAGATCAGACCCGCGTACACGATGACCTCAAGAACGATGAAGATCGCCGTGATGACGATCGCCCAGAACAGGCTGCCACCCGGAATGAAGGTGGCGTAGGCAAACGACCAGATCGCGAGGAACAGGTTCACCGAGAAGAACGAGTAGCGGAACCCGTCTCCCGAGGACCAGCCCTTGACCAGGCCGCTCGCTTTGCGGACGAACAGTGTCTGTTCGCCGGACTTGCTGGCGTCAGTCGCCATAAGCTGAGACCCCCTTGTTGACTCCATGGCTCCCCGAGCTACGCCGACAGCGCGCCCTGAGCCCTCCTTCTGCCGCCGGGTACCCTCACCCGGACGTCAACCTGTAGCGCTTGATCTTCTTCTTGCCATCGAGGTCGACCACGCAGCCCGCGACCATACCCTCGACGTACGAGCTGCCCGGGTTGATGGCGAGCGTGCGTCCGATGCGGACGGCCGCGCGACTCTCGTGGATGTGCCCGTGCAGCGACAGGATGGGCTGGACCTCTTCGATCACCTCCTTGACGGCGGTCGAACCGACATGGGCCGTGTCTTGACCCTCGACGGTGAGCGACTCCCAGTTGATCTTCGGGGCCACGTCGAGCTGTGTGTCGTAGGGCGGCGCGTGCAGGCCGAGCACGAGGCGCTCGGGCGGCACGGTCGCCTGCCCCACGATGCCCATGATGCGCTCCTTGAGCTTGGGCTCGTCCTCTTCTCTCGGAGTATCCCAGGGAGTGAGGTTCGTCCAGCCGCTGGAGGCGAGCTGGTACCCCTCCGGCAGGTCGAGGACGTTGCCCTCGCCGACCTGCAGGTTCTTGGCCGTCGCCAGGATCTCGTCGATGTCGTGGCGGTCGTCGTTGCCGGGGCAGACGATGCACTGGATGCCGCTGCCCTCGAGCTTGGCGTCCGCCCATTCGACCCATTCCCTGACGGTCTTGCGCATCTGCTCGTGGAACAACTCCTCGAGCTTGTCCTCGTCGCGCGTGTACTCGTCACGCTCCTCGGGAGTCAGGGCGACGGGGTAGTAGCCGTGATCCTTGATCAGGCGCTCGGCCTTGGCGAGGTCGTCGGCGCCGCTGAGCTCATGGTTGATGTCGAGCATGTGGTAGCGCCACTGCTCGGGCCCCGTCTGGATGATCGGCACGATGGCCTTGCCCGTCATGTCCCCACCGAGGATGAGAACGTCGGCCTCGTAGTGCTGCGCCGAGTTGATGAACTTGCGCCAGCAGACCTCCGAGCCATGGACGTCCGTGGCGAAGAAGAGTCGTACCTTCACGCCAAACCTCCTTTCGCCGCGTACGCGGGTCGCTTGTTCACTGGTGCCCCAAGCCTCAGACGCGCCGAGGCGCCGCCCCCGCCGCCGAGAGGCGGGCGAGGACGGCGTCGCACGAACGACGTGGGAGACGCAGGTTCACGAAACAGGTACCTCGAGACCCATGCCGGCCAGTTCCGAGCGCACCTCGTCCATGGCCTTCTGGTACTCGGCGTTCTTGATCTGCTTCGTCTGCATGTCGTAGACCTCCTGGAACGTGAGGCCCTTGTCCGGATCCTTGAGCTTGTCGCCGAACAGCGGGAAGAGCTTCTGGGCGATCGGCTCTGCCTGGACGCGCGTGAGCTTCGAGGCGGCCAAGCCGATCTCGGCGTGGAACTTGTGGTCGTCCGGCACCAGCGAATCCGACTGGACCGCCATCGCGGGATGACCTGAAAAGACGTTTCCACCAGACGTCACGACCGCGAGCATATAGCAGGCCATTTCGTAATGGTACTGCTTGGTGCCCGAGCCGCCGCCGAGGTACGGCAGATTGACCATCGGGTAACCCATGTTACGGCCGATCGCGGCGTTGGACATGGCGATCGCCCAGATGAGCGGCTTGGTGGACGAGAGGTGCAGCTTGCTGTGCAGCGGGGCGTTGTAGTGGTAGCTGCCGCGGAAGACCAGATTGCCCATGATCATGTACGCGGTCGCCGTCACGGCGACACCCTCGGCGCCGCCCGCGTAGCCGCCGAAGAGCGGCGTCGAGGTGGAGCCGATGTTGGCGCTGATGCTGTTGTAGAAGGCGACCTTCTGCAACGCCTCGTACCCGACGACCATCTCCGCGAGGAAGTCGATGAGGAAACCGTCGCTCGGGCGCAGACCGAAGTCGGGATAGCTGGCGGCGAACATCGAGGCGGGCTGCGAGGCTGCGGAGATGCCGTTGATGATCGGCAGGCCGGCGCGGCCGGCGCGGCGGATGCCCTCCCGCGCGAGGCGCACGGTCTTGCAGGCAGACAGGATCTCCTGCGGCGAGCGCACGCGGGAGTCCTTGCCGCGGAGGTGGAGGATCGACGGCACGCTGACCGAGTCGACGATGTTGTACGACGCCATCTTCTCCACGGTGTCCACGAAGATCTGCTCGTCGGTGGTGTAGATGCCGCCGCCGACGTGCACCCACGGGCGGTCGTCGGTGGTGTCGGGGCGCCGGCCGCGCATGACCTTGCGCTCGCGACCCTCGCCGAACGTGGACGCCGTGGGGCACTGCCCGCAGGCGGTGACGATCTCGTCTCGCGTGAACTGCATCACGCGATTGGTCTCGGGGCAGTAGGCGCCGGCCTCGGCGATGAGGTCCACGGCCGCCTCGAAGACGGCGTCGGTGAGGCCGTCGTCGGCATTGATGATGGTCTCTCTGTCCCACTTCACCTTGTGCCGCGAGATCACCTCGCTGAGCTTGGGGACGTAGCGCTTCATGTAGTAGTCGGTCTCGGAGGTGAGCGGGCCG
>CAZJGT010000250.1:0-2956 GCA_964545565.1 uncultured Thermoleophilia bacterium | reverse complement strand
AACTCCCAGAGCAGGGCGCAGGTGGGCAGGCTCAGGGTCCGCTGATTCCGCCCGCTCAGGTCTTTCCGTCCGGCGGGTCGGAGGGGCTCTGCGGTCTGCCGATGGCCTGCCACCAGCGTCGGTGGTAGCGGCCGGCGATGCCGAACCCCACGGCGACGGGCACCAGGCCGATGCCGAACAGCATGAGGGCGTATCGGTCGTCGCTCGGGGCGTCGGGTCCTGTGTGATCGACGGCGGCCGTCTGTGGAGATCCCGGCCAGCCGCCGGCGGCGCCGGAGTCTGGGGCTCCCGTGCCCGGCGGCGTGTCCGCGGCGCCCGAGGGGAAGGCGGCGACCGGGGCGTCCGCCGCAGCGCTGCCTTCGACCGGATCGAGCACCCGGGAGAGATCGGCTTCGCCGCTCCCCGCGCCGGAGCCCGTCCCGCCGGCACCGGTCGCACCCGCGTTCCCGGACGCCCCGCCGCCGGTCTGAGCGCCTTGCGCTGTCGATGCCGCAGAAGCGACGGATCCTGGCGAGCTACCGGAGTCCGTCGAGCCGGAGCTCGCCGGACCGCCGGAACCGCTCACGCTTCTCACCGTGAAGGTGTGTGTGGTACTGCCTCTGTTCCCCGCGCGGTCCCGCACCTGGACCTTGATCGTGTGCTTGCCCGCGGTCGCACCGGTCAGCTTCACGCTCAGCGAGGAGGCGGTCACCTTGGCCTGGCGCGTGAGGTCGCGACCGTCCACCGTCAAGCGCACGCCCGACGCAGCGATGCCCGTGCCGCCGGCGCCGTCCCGGTAGGCTGCCTTCACCAGGACCGTCGTCGTTGTGAGAGTCGCGCCGTTGGCCGGTGACAGCCGCATCACCTTGGGCGCCCAGGCGAAGGGTTTCGTCCACGAGGAGCTTCCTCTCGGGAAGTCGGCAAAGCTTCTGCCGACCAGGGCGACGAGACACTGCGTCGTCGAGAGCATCACGGTGGAAGTGACGCCGGCGCGGTGCTGCATGGAGCCGTTCGGGGATTGGAGACGGAACAGGGCGTCGCGAACGTTTCTGCCGTTCTTCGTCCACGTGCCGGCTGTCGGACTCTCTCCGAGGGCGAGGATCGCCTGCAGTACCCACGCGGTGGACTCCGAGTAGGTGTGACCGCCGCTCTGGGCCGAGGAGAAGCCGCCGTCGGACCGCTGGGCGGCCTTCAGGTAGGCGCGCGCGTCTCTGACCACCGCGTTGCCCGCCGGTACCCCGGCGCCGACGAGTGCCTGCACCGCAGCTGCGGTGTCGTCGACGTCGCTCATGGGAGTACCGGGACCGTCCTTGGCCATGTTGGCGAAACCGCCGTCCGAGAGCTGCTGCCCTTTGAGCCACGTCACGGCACGGGCCTGGGCTGCGGCGTCCGTGCCCGCAGCCTCCAAGGCGATGATCGACCAGATGGTCGCGTTCACGGCGCCGATGTGGTCGGACGCTGTCGTGGGGCACACGCGCCCGTCGGCGCGCTGGTGGGCGAGCAGTCTGCCCACCAGGTCGATCCTCTTGCTGCCCGCGCCGGAGAGGGCAGCCCGGCGGCCGGCGGCGACGTAGGCGAGGATCATCTTGGCGTAGTAGGCGGGCGCATTGGCCGTGGTGCCGCCCGCCATGTTCGCCTCGAGGTCGATGCCCTGCAGGTAGTCCATCGGGCTTCTGCCGGAGGGCTTCCAGGCGCGGCCGTCAGGGTTTTCTCCGCACGCTGCGATGGCGACGATGGCCCATGGAGTGTAGGCGGCGTCCTGAAAGCGTCCGTCGGCACCCTGTTTCGCGTGCAGATAGTCGAGCGTGCGCGTGACCTGGAGTGAGCGCCCGGCCGCCGCTGTCGGCGCCGCGATCGAGAGCACGAAGAGCGCTAGGCCGGCAGCCGCGATCAGCGTGGTGGAGCGCAGGTGATGACGGGTCAGCATGGCCGATCTCCTTCCGGGGGCAACAGGACGACCTCGGTGCGGCGGCGGAACCGTGCGATGAGCTCGACCATCTGGGTGCCGAACAGGGCGGTGAACAGGCAGGTGGCGGCCACGTGCGAGAGGTCGAAGACGATGCCCTGTGCGTACAGGGCGAGGAGGGCCGGCCAGGTCCGGGCCGTGAAAGCGAGGAACATCCACAGCGTGACGAACCAGCCGAACCCAAGGGAGAGCAGGCCGCCGACTACCACGAGCTCCCAGCGGCGCGGGCGGCGACCGGCCATGCCCAAGAGGCCGCCCACCGCGCCGACGACGCCCCAGGCGAGCATCTGCCACGGCGTCCACGGCCCCTGACCGAAGAAGAGGTTGGACACGAGTGCCGTGGTCGCGCCCACCATGAAGCCCGGGGCGGGGCCGAGAGCGACCCCCGCGGTGAGGACGACGAAGGTCACCGGCTTGAAGTTTGGCAGCGAAGCGAACAGCAGCCGGCCGGCGGTGGCGAAGGCGGCCAGAGCGGCGACCAGGGCGAGTTGGTGCGCCGACGTGAGACGAGCACTCGAGACGGCGATGCCGACCAGCAGGAACGCCGTGACGAGAACGAGACTCGTGAGGCCCCAGTCGGCGCCGCCCGGGTCGAGCATGCCGCGCAGCGCGAGAAGGGTGCCGGCGCACACGAGCAGGCCGGCGACGAGTCCGGCGGCGTGGGCATGTAGCCAGGCCGCGACACTCACGCCGGAGCCTCCACCCACGTCAGCTCGTCGTCCAGAAGCACTCCGGGGCTGGCGCCGCGCAGGAGGCGATTGACCTGCGTCGTGAAGAAGAGGGCGCCGTCCAGCACCTGGGAGGGCGGACCGTCCGCGAGGATGCCGTCCGCCCCCACGATCAGCACGCGCGTCGCCGCCCGCGCCACGAACTCGACGTCGTGGGTCACGACCAGGATGCCTCGATCTCGCGAGGCCCATTCGCGCAGGTTCTCGGCGAGGCCGGTCTTGTGGTCCGGGTCCATGCCCCTCGTGGGCTCGTCGAGGACGAGCAGCGGAGGCTCGGCGCACG
>CAZJGT010000249.1:0-2964 GCA_964545565.1 uncultured Thermoleophilia bacterium | reverse complement strand
GCCGCACGTCGTCGAGACCGGCTTGCGCCTGGACCTCTTCGGGCCGGCGGCCGGGCAGGAAGCCGCGGATGAGCTCCTTCTCCTTGCCCGGTTCCAATAGGCACAGGACGTGGTCGCCGGGTAGCAGCACCTGGCTGCCGCGGGCCAGCAGTGCCTTGTCGTCGCGCAGGACGGCAGTCACGATCATGCCGTCCGGCAGCCGCAGGTCCTTGATCGCCATGTGCGCCGACGGCGAGTCGTCGCTCACCTCGATCTCGACGAGCTCCACCTTCTCGCGTCTCAGCGAGAGCAGGGGTACGAACTGATGCGCCGGCAGCTCGTGCTGGATCATCGAGATCACCATCGTCGCCGCGCACACCGTGGCGTCGACGTCCAGGAGGTCGAACGTGGCTTGATTGCGCGGGTTGTTGACGCGCGCCACCACCTTGGGGACCCCATACTCGAGCTTGGCGAGCTGCGCGATGATCACGTTGTCCTCGTCGTCGCCGGTGACCGCCACGACGAGGTCGGAGCGAGCGATACCCGCCTTCTCGAGCACCCACAGTTCGGTGCCGTCACCGAAGAGCAGCCGTTCTTCCAGCTCGGGACGCAGCAGGTCGTACCGGGGGCGGCGCTGTTCGACGACGATGAACTCGTGCCCGAGATGCGTGAGGCTGCGGGCGACGTTGAGGCCCACCTTGCCGGCGCCGATGATCACCACGAACATCGCTCACTCCTCCGGATCGGGGACGGGGCATGCAAGCACCTCGTCCGCCATCATGGTCTCGGCGCCGGCCGTGGGGCAGATCGTGCGCAGGCCCAGCTTGGCGAACACGCGCGCCCTCGCCGGGTCATACACGCGGACGACGGCGCATGGTACCTCGAAGGCGCGCCGGGCGATCAGCGCGCAGACGATGTTGGTGTTGTCGCCGTCGGTGGCCGCCGCGAACGCGTCGGCCCCCTCGATGCCGGCGTCGCGGAGCACGTCCCAGTCGATGGCGGCGCCCACCACGCAACGGCCCGAAAAGTCGTCGCCGAGCAGGATGAACGCCGCGGGGTCCTCGTCGATGACGACCACGTCGTGGCCCTCGCTCGCGAACCTGCGAGCCATCCCCGAGCCGACCCGGCCACACCCGGCGATGATCACATACATGCGCGCCTCACTTCCTCGCTCCAGCGGACGCCGGGCCCGGCGGCGGCGGCGTCTCGGCCGACGCCTCGATCTCCGCCGCAGACCCCTGCATGGGGTAGTCGGCGGGCACCAGGTTGAGCAGCACCTCGCCGGGCGCATGGCGCAGCACGTATTCGGCGGCGTCGTCGAGCACGCGGTCGTCCTTGCGCGCCTTCTTGACGGCGCCCAGGATGATCACATCGGCACTCCACTGGTCCGCCGTGTCCACGATGGCCCGGCCTGCGGCGCGCGCGGTGACCAGATGCGGCCAGGCATCCACGCCGAACTCGGCCGCGACCACCATGGCGGCGTCGAGCACCAGCCGGCCGCGCCGGCGCGCCTCCGCGAGCGACGCGTCCAGCGGCAGTTGCATCGGCACCTCGATCACGTACACGATGTCGATGGTCGCCTGCTTGTCGGTCGCGAGCTGGCACCCCAGAACCATCATCTCGTCGCTGAGCCGGGTACCCGTGACCGGGACGAGCATGCGCTCGTAGTCCACGTCCGAAAGCGCCGCCGAAGGGAGCCTGGTCTCCGCCGGCTGCCGCAGCAGCGGGCGCCCCGCGCGACGCCGGTGCGCCACGTACAGCACGAGGCCGCCGGCGACCCAGGCGAACCCCAAGAGGCGGCCGGCGGGGTGCGTGGCCACGATGAGCAGCCAAATGAGCGTTGTCGCCACGGCCCCGGCCACAGCCGGCAGAGGCAACTTGACGCCGCGAAACCGAACGTTCAGCGGGATCACGAACGGACGCGCCAGCGCGGGCTCGCGAAAGCGCAGGGCGATCACCGAGACGTGCGCCATGGTGAACGCCAGCATGGCGCCGAAGCCGAACAGCCCGAGCAGCAGCAATGGGTCGCGCGGCAACAGCAGCACGACCGCCGCCGCCCCGAAAAGCACGATGCCGACGTAGGGCGTCATCCGCACCGCGTGCACACGACCGAGCGCCGCCGGCACCTGGTGATGACGGGCGAGCGAGTAGACGATGCGCGCCGAGCCGCCGACGACCGCGTTGGCGGCGAGCAGCAACGACAGCGCGATGACGATCGCGACCCACGGCTTCAGGATGCCCCGCAGCCACTCCAGATCGTCCGGAAGGTTCGCGACCAGACCGATGACGGGATCCTCAAGATAGGCGCTGCCGAGCAGCGTACCGTACAGTCGCGTCGCCGGATCCCCTTCAGCGGTGAAGACGTCGCCGGCCGGCTCCTGCGCGGGGATCACGTGACCCTCTCCCCGCGCCTCCACCGGCACCACGACCTTGACGGCGGGATTGGACGCGAGCACGAACTCGCCCTGCTCGCCGCTCGGGACGACCGGGACGGGCTGCGTCAGCCCGGTCGCGGGGTCGACCGGCACGACGTTGGACCCCACCGGCATGGCTGAGAGCGCTACGATGCTCAGCCCCACCGCCAGCAGCACGATGACCGGCAGCACAAGGTTGATCGCCCGGGGCATGTCGCGCGCCGGGTGCAGGGCGCTCTCGGCGCGACTCGAGACGGCGTCGAGCCCGGTGAACGCCGCGGCCGCCAGCGGCACGGCGTAGAGCAGCCGCCGCCAGGTCGGAGCTGTGCCCAGGTCGATCTGACCCCACACGAGCCCAGGCTTCAGAAACACGAAGACCCCGACGATGATCAGCAGCACGAGGGTCGCAAGCCCGAGCGCCGCCATGAGCGAGCTGAGGCGCACCGACTCCTGCAGACCGAGCACGTTGAGGACGACGAGCAAGACGACGGCGCCGATGCCGACGAGCGAGTCGTAGGGCCAGTCCTGGAGTTGCGGCCAGAAGATACCCAGGTAGTACGGGATGAAGGAG
>CAZJGT010000248.1:0-2972 GCA_964545565.1 uncultured Thermoleophilia bacterium | reverse complement strand
CCGGTCGCGCGATAGGTCACTGCATCAGCCACGCCTTACTCCTTGATCTCGAGCGTGTCGGGGTTCTGCGCCTCGTGCGGATGCTCCGGGCCGGCGTAGATCTTGAGCTTGCGGAGCTGGGCGCGCCCGAGCTTGTTGTGAGGGAGCATGCCACGCACGGCGTGGCGGATGATCTCTTCCGGGCGGCGAGCCTGGAGCTTGGCGTACGACTCGCTCTTGATGCCGCCGGGGTAGCCCGAGTGGTGGTAGTACATCTTCTGCTCGGGCTTGTGGCCGGTCACGACGATCTGCTCGGCATTGATGACGACGACGAAGTCGCCGGTGTCGATGTTGGGAGTGTAGATGGGCTTGCGCTTGCCGCGCAGGCAATCGGCGACGACGGTCGCGAGGCGGCCGAGGGTGTGACCCTTGGCATCGACGACGTACCACTTCTTCTCGATCGTGGAAGGTTTGGCGACGTAAGTCCTCATGCGCTCACTCATTCGGTAGCAGGAAGCACGCCCGCTCGGACGCGCGAAGGGGAACTATAGCGAATCCGGGCGCACGGCGCAACACAGGCAGCGTCCTGCCGCCACGCGGTCCGGCGGGTTGGCGCAGGCGTCGCCGGGCCGGGCGTCCGGCGGAACGGCTCAGCCCAGCCGCCGCAGGCGGATCTCGTCGCCCGCGTCCAGGCCGAGGACCCCGGCGGCGGACCCGTTGTTGACCGCCACCGAGGCCTGGCCGTAGCTGTCGATGAGCACGACGATGTCGCTGGGACGCACGGAGGCGAAGGTGCGCGCCACCTTGGCGAGATAGCGTTCACCCCCGGTCACGAGCTCGACCGTCTCGATGAGCCCCGCCTTCTCCAGATCACGGGCGCGCAGGTTGAGCGCCACGTTGCCGAAGCGGTCGACGAGCACCGCGATCGCGGTGACGCCGTCGCGGTGCCGTCGCGGCTCGGGGACGTCGATGCGATCGAGTTCGTCGACCCCGATCGCGGCGCCGACGGACTCGAGGGACAGGCCGGCGGCCAGGCGAGCCGCGACCGGCGCGAAGATGTCGCGGCCGTGGAACGTCGCCGAGAGGGGGAGCAGCCAGAGGTCCTGGTTGCTCAGCTCGTATGCGTCGCTGACGCCGCCATCCGCGTCGGCGGCGTGCATCAGGAGTCCGTTGTCCGGGCCGACGAAGAGGTGATCGCCGTGGCTTCGCAGGGCGACCGGCCGACGCGGCCCGCCGACGCCGGGATCGACGACCGCCAGGATGACGGTCCTGTCGGGCATGTAGGGCAGTGTGTTGCGCAGCACCACGGCGCCCGCGAGCACGTCGCGCTCCGGCAAGCCGTGGGTGACGTCGATCACCCGGACCTGCGGCGACAGCCGGGCGATCACCGCCCGGCACGTGCCGGCGAAGTCGTCGGTGTACCCGTAGTCGCTGAAGAAGCAGATGGGCCGGTCCATGGCGCGAACTTACGACGAAGCCGGCGGCGGCGCAACAGCCGAGCCGCGGGCGCGCGCGTCGCCCGCGATCGCCCGCACGAGGCCCGTGGCGGTGTACTCCCGAGCCTCCACGGCGACCGGCAGTCCGAGGTCCCGCAGCACGGCGCTGGTGACCGGACCGATGGAGCACAGGCGAGTGCCGGCCAGGCGCTCGGCGACCGGTCGGCCGGAGACATCGGTCGCACCGAGGAGCGCGGCCAACTGCTTCGCGGTGCTGCCGGACGTGAACGTCACATAGTCGGCTGCCTCGATGCTCGCCGGCGGGACGGCGAGCTCGTGCACGGCCACCGTGTCGTAGATGTGCAGCACGTCGACGACCGCTCCGCGAGCGCGCAGGGTGACGGGCAGCACGTCGCGCGCGTCACGGGCGCAGGGGACCAGGACGCGGGCGCCGGCCGCGACGGCGTCGACGTCCTGGAGCGAGTCCAGCAGCCCCTCGGCGACGTACTCGTCGGCCACGAGATGGCACGGGAGACCGTGCTTCTCGAGCGCCGCCGCGGTCGCGGGGCCCACCGCGGCGACGAAGGGGCCCGCCGGCATCGTCGTCGCGTCGGTTCCGTGCACGAGATACCCGGCGAACACGCGCACGGCATTGGCGCTCGTGAACACCACGAGCCGGTAGGTCGAGAGCTCGCGCAGCCGGTTCGCGACCTCGTCGTCCAACGGTCGCGGCGCGATGCGGATGGTGGGGACCAGGAGCACCTCGGCGCCGAGCGCCTCCAGAGGCCGGGCCAGCGAGACCGCCTGCTCACGTGGCCGGGTCACGACGACCGTGCGACCGGCGAGCGGCCGGTCCGGCGACGGCGCCGTCTCCAGGCCGGAGCTCACGGCACGCGGATCTCGTCCAGGATCTCGCCCGCCCCCTGCTCCAGCAACTCGCCGGCGAGGAAGATGCCGAGCCCCTCGGGATCGTCGGCGAGCCGCACACGCTCGCCGGCGACGGAGCGACTGCCGTCGAGCGAGCCCACGTAGGCGCGGAGCACGAGGACCCCGGCGCCGCGCTCGCCGCCCACCTTCCAGCGAGCGTGGGCGGCGATCGGTACCTGGCAGCCGCCCTCGAGCGTGCCGAGCAGCGCGCGCTCCGCCGTGACGCAGAGGGCAGACGGCCGGTGGTCGAGAGCCGCGTGCAGTTCGCCGCGACGCGGATGGTCGGCGCGCGCCTCGATGGCGAGCGCGCCCTGGCCGACCGCGGGGAGCATCTGGTCGGACGCGAAGGCGAAGGCGGCGGCGTCTGAGCGCCCCAGGCGCGCCAACCCCGCCGCGGCGAGGATCGTCCCGGCCATCTCCTCGTCCACGACTTTGCGCAGGCGCGTCTCCACGTTGCCGCGGATGTCGACCACGTCGAGGTCCGGCCGCAGCGCCAGCAGCTGGGAGCGGCGGCGCAGGCTGGAGCTGCCGACACGGGCGCCCGGCGGGACGTCGTCCAGGTCGAAGCCGTCACCGCCGCCGGCAGCCGGCAGCTCGGGGTTGGCGACGAACACGTCGCGCACGTCCTCA
>CAZJGT010000247.1:0-2995 GCA_964545565.1 uncultured Thermoleophilia bacterium | reverse complement strand
CGCACCGTGGCGTCGACGCGCACGCTCCTGATCGAGTAGTCCTTGGCCGCCACGGGGCCGGCCGCCAGAGCGACCAGGCCGGCGGCCACGACGACCAGCGCCACGAGGACGAACGCCCGCCACAGCGAACGTGAGCGGCTATGCCTCCGGACCTCGGACCCGACCTCGTTCATGCGCCCTCCCGGACCATCGCGTTGCCCCTCTACGCTACCGCCGCAGCCCGAGCCGTTCCAGCTCGGCGTCGGCGAGCGCGCCGTATTCCCCAACAGCGACGTCGTTCCACGGATCGGGGCTGATGGCGCGCAGCGCGTCCCACGGCAGGGCGTCGATGGCTCTGCGCGCCAAGTACTTGTCGAGAGCCGGGTCGCCGACGGCGCCCGGCAGCGCCGCTGCGATCGCGCCCACATACCGCTGCCAGCGGATGCGCGCCGGCACCCACAGCAACAGGACCAGCGCCGCGGGCAGAATGCCGACGCACAGCCCGGCGATCACGGCCGCACGCTCGATGCCGGCGCGACTGTCCTGGCCGCTGATCTCGACCTCCTTGCCCATGGCCTCGATGCGCCCGGCGAACTCGCCGATCTGGTCGCCCACCAGCGGCAGGCCGCCGACCACACCCAGTGCCTGACCGGTGTCCCTGACGGCCGTCCCCACCTTGATCACGTCGCTGCCGAGCTGAGCCTGAGCGCGTAGATCGCTCCAGAGGAGCACCCCAAGCACGATCCAGACGACGATCCACACGACGACTCCGACGTCCAGCCGGCGTACGGAGCGGGCGCTGAGAAGCTGCGTTTCGGCGTGCATGGTCCCTCCCGGTCGACCTGGTTACTCTACACGGGAGCGGTCCTGCGCCATGCTCGCCGCGACCGTGGAGGTGATCGTCACGACGCCGCGCGAGCGAGCTCGGCTTTCGCGCCCGCGCCGCCTCGTTGTACACTCGCAGTCCCTCCCCGCGCGTCGGAGAGGGACCGTCCGTAGAAGCGGCGGCCCGGCAGGCGGCCGGGCGTTCCATGCCGCAGTGGAGGATCGGGCCGGCGTGGGAACGGCCCACATCGCAGCAGTGGAGCAAGCGAACGGAGGCGGCATGACGGGTCCTGCAGGCGCAGAGGCGACGTCGACCATCCAGGCGACCATCGACGGCCACGTGGTACAGGTGCCCGCGGGCACGACCGTCCTTGAGGCGGCACGCGACCTCGGCATCGACATCCCCACCCTGTGCCATCACGAGACGCTGAGTCTGGCCGCATCATGCCGGCTCTGCGTCGTCGAGGTGGAGGGTCGGCCGAACCTCCTGCCGGCGTGCGCCACCGAGCTCGCCGACGGCATGGTCCTTCAGACCGAATCGGAGGACGTGGTCGAGGCCCGTCGCCTGATCCTCGACCTGTTGCTCTCCGACCATCCGCTCGCCTGCATCACTTGCGAGCAGGCTGGAGACTGCTCCCTCCAGGAGTACTGCTACCGCTACGGCATCGAGCAGAGCAGTTTCGTGGGCGAGAAGCGCGACCTGCCCATCGAGAGCGACAACCCGATGATCGAACGCGACATGAACAAGTGCATCCTCTGCGGCAAGTGCGTTCGCGTGTGCAGTGAGGTGCAGGTCACCGACGCCATCGACTTCACGGAGCGCGGGTTCGAGTCGCAGATCGCCGGCTCGTTCGACCGCGCACTCGACATCTCGTTCTGCCGTTTCTGCGGCCAATGTGTCGACGTCTGCCCCACCGGGGCGATCGCCAACAAGCAACTCAAGGGCGTGCGCACCTGGGACCGCCACAAGGTGCGCACCACCTGCCCCTTCTGTGGCGTCGGCTGCAACTTCGACCTCAACGTCGCCGACGGCAAGGTCCTCGGCGTCACCGCCGCCTACGACGCGCCGGCCAACCAAGGATCCTTGTGTGTCAAAGGACGCTTCCACACCGACATGATCTACAGCCCGGATCGCATCACCACCCCCATGATCAAGAAGGACGGGGTGTGGGAGGACGCCACCTGGGACGAGGCGCTCGACCTCGTGGCCGAGCGGTTGCTCGAGATCCGGGGAGAACACGGCGACCTCTCCGTCGGCGTCCTCAGCTCGGCGCGCTGCACCAACGAGGAGAACTACCTGCTGCAGCGCCTCACGCGGGCGGGCCTCAACACGAACTCCATCGATCACTGCGCGCGGACCTGACACGCTCCAACGGTCGCCGGTCTGGCGACCACGCTGGGCTCAGGCGCGATGACCAACTCGATCGGCGAGATCGTCGGCAACGACGTGCTCTTCATCATCGGGTCCAACGCCACCGAGGCGCACCCGATCATCGGCAACAAGATGAAGCAGGCGCACCTGCGCGGCGCCAAGCTCATCGTCGTCGACCCGCGGCGCACCGAGCTCGCCGAGCACGCACATCTCTGGCTGCGGCTCAAGCCGGGCACCGACAACGCGCTCATCAACGGCGTGCTGCACACCATCATCACCAACGGCTGGCACGACCAGGCGTACATCGACGAGCGCACCGAGGGCTTCGACGCCCTCTGGGAGACGGTCAAGGACTGGCCGGCAGAGCGCGCGGCGGAGATCACCGGAGTGCCGGCCGAGACCATCGTCGCGGCAAGCGAGCTGTACGCGACGACACCCAAGGCCGGCATCTACTACACGCTCGGTATCACGGAGCACACGACAGGCACGGCCAACGTCATGAACCTGGCAAATCTCGGGATGGTCACCGGGCACATCGGCGTCGAGAACGCGGGCGTGAACCCCATGCGCGGCCAGAACAACGTCCAGGGGTCCTGCGACATGGGGGCGCTGCCCAACTCGTTCCCCGGCTACCCGAGCGTGCTGGATGACGCGGCCAAGGAGAAGTTCCAGACGGCCTACGGCGTCCCCATGCCCGAGAACACGGGTCTGCGCATCCCGGAGATGGTGGAGCTGGCTGCGGAGGGCACGCTCAAGGCGATGTTCATCATGGGCGAGGACCCGGCGCTCACCGACGCCGACGCCAACCACGTGCGCAGG
>CAZJGT010000246.1:0-3002 GCA_964545565.1 uncultured Thermoleophilia bacterium | reverse complement strand
TCCTGCAGCCGGGCGACGAGTTCCTCTGCTCCAACCCGACGTTCGAGATGTTCCCCTCTCGCGCGGGTCTCTGCAACGCCAAGACGGTGCAGGTCCCGCTGCGTGACGAGGATCTGCAGTACGACGTCGAGGCCATGCTCGCGGCCGTCAACGAGAAGACCAAGCTGATCCTCATCATCAACCCGAACAATCCCACGGGTATCTTCATCGACGATGCCGACCTCACCAGGTTCGCCGAGCTCGGCATCCCGATGTGCATCGACGAGGCCTACCTCGACTACCATCCGCAGGTCGAGGCCAAGGTCGACTTCGTCAAGAAGTACCCACACGTCTTCCTCTCCCACACGTTCAGCAAGGCGTTCGGTCTCGCCGGCATCCGCTTCGGCTACGTGGTCGCCCAGCCGACCTTGATCGAGGCCTTCAACCTGATGTTCCTGCCGTGGAACCTCAGCCTCATGGCGATCGCCGGCGCCGAAGCGATCCTCGACACCGGCGAAGTGCGGGGGAAGGTCGTCTACAACAACGAGTGGATGGACAAGTTCGCGGCGGCGCTCACGGCCAAAGGCCTCAAGCCGTATGAGGCGCACGGCAACTACATGCTGGTCGACGCCTCCGTTACGGGCAAGACCAGCGTCGAGATCGTGAAGGCGGCTGCCGAGATGCAGAAGCTGTTCCTCAAGACGATCAAGCCGATCAACGGCAGGGACGGCTACTTCCGCATCACTCCCGGGACCCCCGAGGAGTGCGAGCGTTTCATGGCGTTCGTCGAGGAGTACTTCTGAGCCGGCTCTGAACCGGCGTACGCGCACATGACGCCCGTCCGCAGCCTCCGCCCTCCCGCTGTTCCTCGGCGGGGAGGGCGGAGGCTGACGGGCCTTCACTCCCCAACGAAAGGAACCAGGTGAGCCCAGTGGCGAGCGCACCCCTCCAAGAACGCTGCATCGACACCATCCGCTTCCTGGCCGTCGACGGCGTCCAGAAGGCCAACTCCGGTCATCCGGGCATGCCCATGGGCGCGGCGGCCATCGCGTACACGCTCTTCACACGTCACCTCAGGTACGACCCCGCCGACCCGGCGTGGCCGAACCGCGACCGCTTCGTGCTCTCGGCGGGCCACGCCAGCATGCTGCTCTACTCCATGCTCCACCTCACCGGCTACGACCTGAGCATGGACGACCTCAAGTCCTTCCGGCAGTGGGGCAGCCGCACCCCGGGTCATCCCGAACACGGGCACACGCCGGGCGTCGAGACGACGACGGGCCCGCTCGGACAGGGCGTCGCCAACGCCGTCGGCATGGCCGTGGCCGAGCGCTTCCTCGCCGCCACCTTCGGCGCTGACATCGTCGACCACCACACGTACGCACTGGCCGGTGACGGCTGCATGATGGAGGGCATCAGCAGCGAGGCCGCCTCCTTCGCCGGCCATCAGAAGCTCGGCAAGCTCATCCTGCTGTACGACGACAACCACATCACCATCGACGGCTCCACCGACCTCGCCTTCACCGAGGACGTCGGCAAGCGCTTCGAAGCCTACGGCTGGCACGTCCAGCGCGTTGCCGACGGCAGCGACGTCGACGCTATCGACGCGGCCATCACCGCGGCCAAGGCGGAGACCGACAGGCCGTCGCTGATCGCCGTGCGCACGCACATCGGCTGCGGCTCCCCGAACAAGCAGGACAAGGCCGCCGCCCATGGAGCGCCCCTCGGCGTCGACGAGATCAAGCTGACCAAGGAAGCCTGCGCGTGGCCGCTCGAGCCGGCCTTCTACGTGGCCGACGACGTGCGCGCGGCCTTCGCCGAGGCCGCCGCCAAGGCCGCCGAAGCACACACCGCGTGGGAGGAGACCTACGCGGCGTGGCGCGCGGCCGATGTCGATCGCGCCCGCTCGTGGGACGATGCCTGGGCGCACAAGCTCCCGAAGGGATGGGATGCGGATCTGCCCGTGTTCGGGCTTGACGACAAGGTCGCGACCCGCGCCGCCTCGGGCAAGGTCATCAACGCCGTGGCGCCGCACATCCCGACGCTCATGGGCGGGTCCGCCGACCTCGCGCCGTCGAACAACACACTGATCAAGGACGCCCCCGACCAGCAGGCGGCGTCCCCGGCGGGGCGCAACGTGCGCTGGGGCGTGCGCGAACTGGCCATGGCCGGCATGGCCAACGGGCTGTCCACCCATGGCGGCGTCCGTCCCTACGTGGCCACCTTCTTCGTGTTCGTCGACTATATGCGTCCGGCCATGCGCCTCTCCGCGCTCATGAAGCAACCGGTGACGTACGTCCTGACGCACGACAGTGTCGGCGTCGGCGAAGACGGCCCCACGCACCAGCCCATCGAGCACCTGGCCATGCTGCGCGCCACGCCGGGATTCATCGACCTGCGGCCCGCCGACGCCAACGAGACCGTGGAGGCCTGGAGGATCGCCCTCGAGACCGACGACGCGCCTGTCGGCCTCATGCTGACGCGACAGAACCTGCCGACGATCGACCGCCGGAAGTACGCCCCGGCGAGCGGCATCGCCCGCGGCGCTTACGTGCTTGGCGACGCCGCGGCCGGCGGAGCGCCGGACGTGATCATCATCGCCAGCGGCAGCGAGGTCGCCCTCGCGCTCGAGGCCCACGAGCGCCTCGTCGCCGAGGGCATCCGCTCGCGAGTGGTCAACATGGCCTCCATGCGGCTGTTCGAGCAGCAGGACGCCGACTACCGTGAGTCTGTCCTGCCGCTCGCCTGCAGCAGCAGGCTCGCCGTCGAAGCCGGGGTCACGTTCGGCTGGCACCGCTGGGTCGGGGACGGCGGCCAGGTGATCGGCATCGACCGCTTCGGCGCCTCGGCTCCGGCGGGGACCATCTTCGAGCAGCTCGGCTTCACCGCCGACAACGTCTACGCACGCGCCAAGGCGCTGCTCGGCTGAGCCCGGCGCGGACCAGCCGCTCCAGCAGCGCCGGGCCGAAGCGCCGCGGCCTCCGGCCACGGAGAAACGCGCAGGGCGGCCGCCTCGATCCGAG
>CAZJGT010000245.1:0-3029 GCA_964545565.1 uncultured Thermoleophilia bacterium | reverse complement strand
AAGGAAGCGCAGCGCGCCGAGCTCCACAAGACGATCTGGCGCATCGCCAACGATCTGCGCGGGTCCGTGGACGGCTGGGACTTCAAGACCTACGTGCTCGGCATCCTCTTCTACCGGTTCATCTCCGCGAACCTCACCGCCTACCTGAACGCGCATGAGCGGGCAGATGTAGGCGACGGGTACGGCGATCACCAGGGTGCTGGCGCCGGTGTCGCGGTTCTCGCCCGACGGGGAGCACGGAGAGAAGAAGGGCGCGTGCTGGCGAAGCTCGGCCAGTTCTTCGAACGGTTCTTCGGGCTCGGCACGAGCTGAGGCGCAGCCGCGGCGCGCACGTCGCCGCGCGCTCGCGGCCAAGTTTGCTGAAGGATTCCTGCTGACAGCGCCGGGCCGGGGGAGTAGCCTCTTTGCACGTGGTTGCAACCAAGGGGGACACCATGAAGAACACTCGCAAGGGGCTCCTGGTCGTCGTTCTGGCGACGGCGGTCTTGCTCGCCACGGGGCTTGCCTGGAGTCGTGCGACCTCGTTCGCCGAGAGCGCCGCGCCCGCGGCCGAGAGCGCCACGCCGGCGTCCGGCAGCGAGAAGGTCGTTCTCAAGATCGGCACCATGGAGCAGCCCGACAGCCTCAATCCGTTCGTCGGCTACGGCACCATCGGCTTCGAGACGTGGTGCCTCAACTACGACTTCGTCATCGGTTACGGCGCCGAGGACGGCAGCCCGGTGCCCGGCATCGCGGAGAGCTGGGGCGTCTCGCCGGACGGCAAGACGTGGACGTTCAAGATCCGCGAGGGGGCCGTGTGGAGCGACGGCGAGCCGGTGACCGCCAGAGACGTGGCCTTCAGCTACAACTACATCATCGAGAACAACCTCGCCGCCTACAGCTCGTATACCAAGCTCATCGACGAGGCCGTGGCGATCGACGACACCACCTGCGAGGTGCGGTGCAGCAAGCCCAAGGCCAACATGGAGAGGCTCTACATCTACTGCTTCCCCGAGCACATCTGGTCCAAGGTCGCCAAGCCGGAGAAGCAGAAGGTGACCTACCCGTTCGTCGGCTCGGGACCCTTCGTGATCGACAAGTGGAAGCGCGGCAGCTACATCCGCATGACCAGGAATCCCAGCTACTGGGGCGCCGCGCCGGCCGTCGACGAGATCCTCTTCGAGTTCTACACGAACGCCGACACGATGACGCAGGACCTCAAGATGGGCGCCATCGACGCCGCCTACGGCGTCCCGCCGGCGCAGTACGACCAGGTCGCGAACCTGGAGGGGTTCCAGGGCTTCAGGGGCAACCTCTACACGTGGGACTACGTGTGCTTCAACTGCTACGACCAGCCCAGTTCGCTGGGCCATCCCGTGCTGCGGGACGTGAAGTTCCGCCAGGCGCTCAACTGGGCCGTCGACAAGGAGCGGCTCGTCGCCATCGGCTGGAACGGGTACGCGCGACCGGCCACCTCGATCATGCCGCCCGGCGAGTGGCCGGACGATTTCGACGCCCACTACGAGCCCACGGCCGAGGAGGCCTACGGCTTCGACATCGCCAAGGCCAACCAGCTCCTCGACGAGGCCGGCTACGGCGACGCGGACGGCGACGGCATCCGCGAGTACGAAGGCAAGGACATCAGACTGCGTCTCGCGGCGCGCACGCAGTCGGCCGAGAGCCAGTCACAGGGCAAGCTGATCGCCGGCTGGTTCAAGGAGTGCGGTCTCGACATCAAGTACAGCGTGGTGGAGGACGGCGCCCTCTCCGACGCCCTCTACAACTACGACAAGTCCGGCGCGTACGCCCCCGACTACGACGTCTATCTGTGGAGCTACGCCGGCTACGCCGACCCGGGTGACACGCTGGCGTCGTTCACCACCGCCCAGATCGAGTGGTGGAACGACCCCTGCTGGTCGAACGCCGAATACGACCGGCTCTGCAAGGAGCAGTTCAGCCAGATCGACAAGGCGACGCGCCTCGACACGATCCACCGTCTGCAGCAGATCTTCTACGTCGAGAGCCCGCAGATCGCGATGACGTATCCAGACACCCTCGAGATCGCCAACACCGCCAGGTGGGACGGCTGGGTGCCGTTCCTGGGCGGTCTCCCGTTCCTCAACGCCTTCAACATGGAGACGTACCTCGACCTGAGGCCGAAGGTCGCGGCCGAGAGCGGCGGGGGTTCGGCTGCGACCACGTGGATCGTCGTGGGCGTGGTCGCGGCGATCGTCGTCATCGTGCTGGTCGTGGTGCTCGCGCGGCGCGGCGAGACCCGCGCGGTCGAGGAGTAGAGACGGCCGGGCGGGGAGGCGACCGCCTCCCCGCCCGGCCCGTCACACGGTGACGTGCACCTCGGCGAGGTCGTCGACGACGACGTCGGCGCCGGCCTCACGCAGCTCGTCGGCCTGGCCGTGCCTGTCCACGCCGATCACGAGGGCGAACGCGCCGCGTCGGCCGGCCTCGACGCCGGAGAGCGCGTCCTCGACGACGACGGCGCGCCCCGGCTGCACGCCGAGCCGGCGCGCCGTCTCGAGGTACATCGCCGGGTCCGGCTTGCCGGGCAGGCCGACCTCGGCCGCGACCACGCCGTCCACGCGCACCTCGAACAGGTCCGTCGTGCCCGTCACGTCGAGCACCATGGCGGTGTTCTTGCTCGACGACATGAGGCCGACCCTGATCCCGGCGGCACGCAGCGCGTGGATGAGCGTGACGGTCGAGGGGAAGGTCTTCACGCCGTGCTCCTCGACCTCGGCGTTGAAGAAGGCGTTCTTGCGGTTGCCGAGCCCGCACACGGTCTCGCGCTCCGGTGGGTCGGCCGGGTCGCCGGTCGGCAGGTCGATCCCGCGCGAGGCGAGGAAGTCGCGCACGCCGTCGTAGCGCGGCTTGCCGTCGACGTACCGTCGGTAGTCGGACTCGAGGTCGAACGGGCGCAGGGGATCGTTCGCGCCGCCGCTCCGGCCGGCGCTCGTGCCGGCGCGCTCCGCAAGATAGGCATCGAAGAGCCGCTTCCAGGCCGCCGCGTGCACGGCGGCCGTCTGGGTGACGAC
>CAZJGT010000244.1:0-3074 GCA_964545565.1 uncultured Thermoleophilia bacterium | reverse complement strand
GGCGTGATGGTGAAGACGTTGACGGCGAAGGTGGCGCTGATGGTGTGGTCGGCGGTGACGTTGGTGAAGGTGTAGCTGTTCTGCGGCCCGATCGGCTTGCCGTCGACGAGCACGTCGGCCACGCGGTAGCCGACGTCCGGCGTGATGGTGAAGGAGCGGCTGGCGCCGTAGGTCACGGTCTGCGGCGTCGCCGGCGTGATGGAGCCGTTGGCGCCGGCGCTCGGCGTGATCGTGAACGTGTCGACGGCGAAGGTGGCGCTGATGGTGTGGTCGGCGTCGACGGCCGCGAAGGTGTAGCCGGTCCGCGCCCCCACGGACTCGCCGTCCACGAGCACGTCGGCGACGTGATAGCCGGGATCCGCCGTGATGCTGAAGCTCTGGTCGGCCCCCGACGCCACCGTCTGCGGCTGGTCGGGGTCGATGGCGCCGTGCGCGCCGGCGCTGGGCGTGATGGTGAAGGAGTCGGGGCCGGGGTCGGCCCAGCTCTGGGCGCCGGCCCCGGCGAGCACGCCGACCACCGCAGGAACGAGGACGAGCATGACCGCCAGCAGTAGCCGAACGCAGCGGGAGAACCTCACGGGAACCTCTCTCAGTAGCCCGTCCCCATGGTAACGGCGGGGACCGCCTGCAGCAACACGAGAGTACCCCCTCTTTTGTAAGGTTCTCCCGAAGTCCGGCTATTCCTTGTAGCTGCGCACCTCGAAGCCGCGGCGCGTGAGCAGCTCGTCGCGGCGGGCCTCGCCGAGGTCGTCGTGCACCATGTCGGCGACGAGCTCGGCGAACCCGACGAGGGCCTGCCAGCCGAGGCGCTCGCGGGCCTTGGTGGCGTCGCCGAGGAGGCTCTGGACCTCGGTGGGCCGGTAGTACCGGGGGTCGATGCGCAGCACGACCGCCCCCGGCAGGACCGGCCCCTCCCCGTCCGCCGGCGCCGGGTCGTCGAGGTGGCCGCTGCGGGCGGCGGACAGGCGGCGCAGGTCGACGGTGTCGACCACACCGGTCTCCTCCGCCCCACTCCCCTCCCAGCGCAGCCTGACGCCGATCTCGGCGAAGGCCTTCTCGGCGAACTCGCGCACGCTGTGCTGCTCGCCGGTGGCGATCACGTAGTCGCCGGGCTGCTCCTGCTGCAGCATCAGGTACATGGCGCGCACGTAGTCGCGGGCGTGGCCCCAGTCGCGCTGGGAGTCGAGGTTGCCGAGATACAGGCACTCCTCGAGGCCCAGCGCGATGCGCGCCACGGCGCGCGTGATCTTGCGCGTCACGAAGGTCTCGCCGCGGATGGGGCTCTCGTGGTTGAAGAGGATGCCGTTGCTGGCGTGCAGGCCGTAGGCCTCGCGGTAGTTCACGGTGATCCAGTAGGCGTACACCTTGGCGGCGCCGTAGGGGCTGCGCGGGTAGAAGGGCGTGGACTCGCGCTGCGGCACCTCCTGCACGAGGCCGAACATCTCGCTGGTGGAGGCCTGGTAGAAGCGGACCTTCTCGCCGAGGGCGAGGATGCGGATGGCCTCGAGCAGGCGCAGCGTGCCCAGCGCGTCCGAGTTGGCCGTGTACTCCGGCGTCTCGAAGCTGACCTGCACGTGGCTCTGCGCCGCCAGGTTGTAGATCTCGTCGGGCTGCGTCTCCTGGATGATGCGGATGAGGTTGGTGGCGTCGGTGAGGTCGCCGTAGTGCATGAAGAAGCGGCCGCCGGGCTGGTGCGGGTCCTGGTAGAGGTGGTCCACCCGGTGGGTGTTGAACATGCTGGCGCGGCGCTTGATGCCGTGCACGATGTAGTCCTGCTCGAGCAGCAACTCGGCCAGGTAGGCGCCGTCCTGGCCGGTGACGCCGGTGATCAGCGCGGTCTTGCCCATGCTCCCCCCCGTTCGCAGCGCCGGTCGCAGGCTCAGGCGCGGTTCTCCAGATACCACCGGTAAGTACGGCGCAAGCCGTCCTCGAGGCTCACCGACGGCGCCCACCCGAGGCCGCGCAAGCGGCTCACGTCCATGAGCTTGCGCGGCGTGCCGTCCGGCTTGGAGGCGTCCCACTCGACCTCGCCCTCGTAGCCGACCACGTCGGCCACGAGCCCCGCGAGCTCACGGATGGTGAGGTCCTCGCCGCAGCCCACGTTGAGCATGCCGTCGGGCACGTCGGCGGCGTGCACGCCGCCGAGGCAGAAGGTGACGGCGCGCCCCACGTCGTCCACGTAGAGGAACTCCCGAAGCGGCGCGCCGCTGCCCCACAGCGTGACCGGTCCGCCCTGCGCACTCGACACACCCTGCGAGTCCGGCCGGCCCCCCACCTTGGCCTCGTGGAAGCGGCGGATGAGCGCCGGCAGCACGTGGCTGGTGCGCAGGTCGAAGTTGTCGCCGGGGCCGTACAGGTTGGTCGGCATCAGCGAGAGATAGTCGGTGCCGTGCTCGCGGTTGAGGCTGCGGCACAGCTCGATGCCGGCGATCTTGGCGATCGCGTAGGCCCGGTTGGTCTCCTCGAGCGGCCCCGTGAGCAGGTACTCCTCGCGCAGCGGCTGCGGAGCCTCACGCGGGTAGATGCACGAGCTGCCGAGGAAGATGAGGCGCTGCACGCCGTGGCGGAACGCCTCGCCGATGACGTTGAGCTCGATGAGCAGGTTCTGCTCGATGAAGGCCCAGGGCTGCTCCCAGTTGGCGAGGATGCCGCCCACCTTGGCGGCGGCGATGATGACCGCGTCCGGCCGCTCGGCGGCGAAGAAGCGACGCGTCGCCGCCTGCTCGGTGAGGTCCAGCTCGCCGACGTCGCGCACCACGAGGTTCTGGTACCCCTCGGCCTGGAGGCGCCGCAGGATCGCGCTGCCCACCAGACCGGTATGCCCGGCCAGGTAGATGCGCGCGCCTCTGTCGAGCGTCGTCACCACGGCGCCGAGTCTATCAGCACGCGCCGCCCGTCTCGTCACCCTCCTCGCCCGTCCCGTCCTCCTCCTCGCCGGGCCCGTCCCCCTCGCCGTCCGCGTCGCCCCACCAGTCCTCCGCCTCCTCCAGGTCTTCGTCGTAGTCCATGAGCCGCGACGTCTCCCAGTCGCTGGGGCCGTACAGCTTGTCGCGCACCCGCCGGTCGCGTAGCTG
>CAZJGT010000243.1:0-3079 GCA_964545565.1 uncultured Thermoleophilia bacterium | reverse complement strand
GTAGCAGTCGACCACGCACATGGCGCGGGCGGTGGGCGGGATCTCGTCGCCCGCGAGGCCGTCGGGGTAGCCGAGGCCGTCGAAGCGCTCGTGGTGGTGGCGCACGCCCGCCACCAGTTCCGCGTCAAAGAGCGGCCGCACGATCTCGGCGCTGATGCCGGGGTGCTGACGCATGAGCTCCCACTCCTCGCTGGTCAGAGGCCCGGCCTTGAGCAGCACGCGATCGGAGACGCCGATCTTGCCGATGTCGTGAAGGAACGCCGCGTTCTCCGCCGCCTCGAGGCGCGGCTCCGGCCAGCCCAGCTCGCGTCCGAGCAGCGCCGTGTAGACCGCGACGCGGCTGGCGTGACCGAGCGTGTAGTAGTCCTTGGCGCTCAGGGCGGAGCTCAGGGCGCGCAGGTTGCCGAGGTGCAGGCGTTTGACCTCCTCGTAGAGCTGCGCGTTGTCGAGCGCCTGCGCCACCTGCTGGCCGACGGTCTCGGCGGTGGCGATCTCCTCGGCCGTGAACTCACGCTCGACGTGGTCCATCAGGTCGACCACGCCGATCGCCCGGTCACGGCTCACCAGCGGCAGCGTCATGCAACTCCGCTGGCCGTAAGGTTCCATGGCCGCGCGCTGGCGTGCGCTGAGCCGCGGGTCGTCGAGCCTCCCGACCGGGACGGCACGGCGCATCTCCAGCGCCAGCCGGCCGCTCCCCCAGTCGGCGAGCGGGAACTCCCGGTCCAGCCAGGTGTCGTCGCAGACGCCGTTCGTGGTCGACACCAGGCAGACCAGGCGCTCGCCTTCCACCAGCCGGTAGATGTCGCAGTCCGGGATCCGCAGGACCTCGTTCAGACGCCGCGCGGCCGCCAGCAGCACCTCGTCGAGGTCGAGGCTGGAGGTGAGGTCGCGGCTGGTCTCGTAGAGCAGGCGGTAGCGCTGCTCCTCGGGCGTCGCGGGGTGGGGAGGAGGGTCCGCCGCCGCCGGCAGCGCCTCGGCCTGCAGGCAGCCATCGAGGTCCGCGACGAGGAAGCGGCGCTGCCCGCTCGGCGTCCGCCGGCAGGGGACCTTGCCCTGGGCGGCCCAGCGACGCATCGTGCTGGCGCTGACCCCGAGCAGGTCGGCGGCCTTCTGCACGCGCACCCAGCGCTGTCCTGCGGCCGTGGTACTCACAGCCGGACTATCGGAACGCGGCGCATCGAGCTTGAGCAACTCTGCCGGCCGCGAGCGTGTGGAGCCAGGACTCGCGGAGCGAGCGGATGTCGAGCCAGCCGCACTTCCGGCTCGTGGTGCGGCGCACCTCCTCTCGGAGTGCCGGCCGCGCGGCGGGGAATACACCGACCACACGACAACCGGTCCGGATCAGGAGGCGACCATGGCATGCAGGCTCAACCCATATCTCAGCTTCCGCGACACTGCCCGTGAGGCGATGGAGTTCTACCAGAGCGTGTTCGGCGGCAAGCTCGACATGACCACGTTCAAGGAGTTGGACGTCTCCACAGACCCCGCCGAGGGCGACAAGATCATGCACGGCATGCTGGAGGCGCCCAACGGCATGGTGCTCATGGGCGCCGACACCCCAAGCGCCATGGAGTACACGCCGGGCAGCACCATCAGCGTCGCGCTGAGCGGTGACGACGAGGCCGAGCTCCGCGGCTACTACGAGTGGCTCAAGGAGGGCGGCGCCGAGACGATGCCGCTGGCCAAGGCGCCGTGGGGCGACACCTTCGGGATGGTGCGGGACAGGTTCGGCGTCGACTGGCTCGTCAACATCAGCGGTCAGGACGATCTGGGCGATCAGGGCGGGCAGCAGGGCTGAGCCCGCCGGACCGAGGCCATGTGCGAGTGTGAGACCGTGGACGACCTGATCGCCGTCAACGTGCTGCTGGAGCCCGACGCGGCGGCCAAGCTTCTGGCTGCGGAGTTGAACGCCGAGCTGCGGCGTGACCTGCCGGTCGGCACGGCGTTCGCCTTCGACGAGACCCACCTGCCGCACGTCACGCTGACACAGCGGTACGTGCGGCGTGAGGACCTCGAGCGGGTGCTCGAGGTGGTCGGGGAGGTGGTCGCCGGCGCGGAGGGTCGGGACCTGTGCCTCCGCGCCGGGGACCTCGGCGGCGGTGAGCTCGGCACGCCACCGGGCACCGTGCTGGCGAGCGTGGAGTTCGAGCCGGCGTCCGCCCTGCACGCGCTGCACGAGAGCGTCCTGCGCGCACTCGCCCCGCTCGCGGCGTCCGGCGGCTCGGCAGCTGCGTTCTTCAGGCTGCCCGCCGAGCCGCCCGCCAACGCCGCCATCGTCGCCTACGTCGAGGAGTTCGTGCCGGCGCACGCGGGCGAGCATTACACGCCGCACCTGTCGGCGGGCGTGGCGCGCGAGGACGACGTGCGCCGCCTCGCGCGCGCCCACCCACTCGTCGGCGCCGAGGTCACGCCGGTCGCCGTGGCGGTGGCGCACCTCGGGGACCTCGGAGCCGTTCGCAAGGTCCTCGGGCGGTGGCCCCTGCTCTGAACCTCACGGCCGGGTGGTGGCAGAGGCCTCCTGCGTGTGGCCTTGAGCCTCAGGCCGCCAGCGCGGCGCCGGCGCGCCGCTCGGCCTCGGCCTTCAGGGAGTCCAGGCCGTCGCGCAGGCCCGCGCGCAGGGTGCGCTCCATGCGCGAGCGGAACAACCGCGCGAGCAGGCCGTCCCAGGACTCGTCCTGGCGTACCAGCGTGCCGCCGTCCGAAGCCTCGAAGCGGAATGCGTCGACGGCTCTGATCCCGAGGGTCACGCCCGTCCAGACGATCCTGTTGGGAGCATCCACCTCGGCGATGCGCGACTTGATCGTCCCCGGTCCCGCCTTCCAGTCGAACGAAGTACCGGCTGCGATCGGGCCGTGCACCGACATCGAGCGCACGGCCTTGTTCCACCTCCGCCAGTGCTGGATGTCGCTGACCACGTCCCAGACGATCCGGACGTCGGCGTCGATGTGGATCTGCTCGTGGGCGATCACCGGTGCGTTTCGGTTGATGTCCATCTGTGTGCCTCGCTTGTTCGATCTATTACCGGCTCCAATACCCCCTCGAGGTACCGGCGGAACCGCTCGACGAGCACCCGCCTGCG
>CAZJGT010000242.1:0-3094 GCA_964545565.1 uncultured Thermoleophilia bacterium | reverse complement strand
ACATCTACCGGGTCGTCCTCAACATGCACCGCGAGAAGCTCGACGACCTCGTGGTGCAGAGGTTGGGCCTCGAGGTGGGTCCACCGGACCTCACGGAGTGGGAGTCTCTGGTGGAGCGCATCGACGCCTGCGACCGCCCGGTGACGATCGCCCTCGTGGGCAAGTACGTGCAGCTCCACGAGGCGTACCTCTCGGTCTGGGAGGCGCTCAAGCACTCCGCCATCCATCACGGCCGCAAGCTCGACCTGTCGTGGATCGACTCCGAGGATCTCACCGGCGAGACCGTCGCCGAGCGGCTCTGCGGCGCCGACGGCGTGATCGTGCCCGGCGGGTTCGGCCAGCGAGGCATCGAGGGCAAGATCGAGGCCATCCGCTACTGCCGTGAGAACAAGGTGCCGTTCCTCGGCGTCTGCCTGGGCATGCAGTGCGCCGTGGCCGAGTTCGCCCGCGGCGTGTGCGGCATGACCGGGGCCAACTCCACCGAGTTCGATCCCGAGACCGCCTACCCCGTCATCGACCTTCTTCCCGAGCAGAAGAACGTCGCCGACATGGGAGGCACCATGCGGCTCGGCGCCTCGCACGTGAAGCTCGTGCCCGGCACCCGGGCACAGACCGCGTACGACGAGGACGAGATCTGGGAGCGGCACCGTCACCGCTACGAGGTCAACAACGACCTGCGCCCGCAGCTCGAGGCCGCGGGCCTCGTCGTGAGCGGCACCACGCCGGACGGTCGCCTGGTCGAGATCTGCGAGCTGGCCGACCACCCCTGGTTCGTCGCCTCCCAGTACCACCCCGAGTTCAAGTCGCGGCCCACGCGGCCGGCGCCGCTCTTCCGCGACTTCGTGGGAGCCGCCGCCCGCCTGCGAAGCGAGCGCGACGACGAGCTGGAGGACGTGTGCGCGCAACCGTAGACGAGCTCGTCGAGCTCTTCGTGCGGTTGGCCGGTATCGCCTCACCCACCGGCGCCGAGGGGGAGATCGCCGACGTGGTCAAGCGCTACGCCGCCGAGCACGGCATCGTCGTCCATGAGGACGACACCGCGTCCGTCACGGGCTGCGAGTGCGGCAACCTCGTCCTGCGCCTGCCGGGGCGCGGTGAAGCGGCGGCGGTCGGCCTGTGCGCGCACCTCGACACCGTGCCGGTGCCGAGGGCGCCTCGGGTCGTGGTGGAGAACGGGTACGCGCGCAGCGACGGGGAGACCATCCTGGGCGCCGACGACAAGGCGGCGGTCGCCGTTCTTCTGCTCCTCGCGCGCGACCTCGCGGCCGAGCCGCCCGCCGGCGATGTCGAGATCGTCCTCTCCGCCGGCGAGGAGGCGGGACTCCTGGGCGCGCGAGCCCTGGACATCGACACGCTCGACGCGCGCCGGATGTACGTGCTCGACAGCGACGGGGCGCCCGGCACGTTGATCACCGGCGCCCCCACGCAGAAACGGGTCGACGCCCGGTTCCGGGGCGTCGCCGCCCACGCCGGCATGGCGCCCGAGCGCGGACGGAGCGCCATCGTCGCCGCGGCGCGCGCGATCGCCGCCATGCGCCTCGGGCGCATCGACGACGAGACCACGGCCAACGTGGGCATCCTGACCGGCGGGGAGGCCGTCAACGTCGTCGCGGAGCACTGCGTCCTGCGCGCCGAGGCGCGCAGCCGCGACGCGGAGAAGGTCGCGGCGCAGGCCGCGCACATGGTCGAGGCCGTCTCGACGGAGGCGGCGGCCTGTGGCGTCGACGTCGAGATCGACGTGCGGGAGGCGTTTCGCGGCTACCGTCACGATCCCGCGAGCCCTCTGCTGGCCGCCGCCGCCGAGGCGGCCGTCGCGGCCGGGCTGGAGCCGCGTCTGGTCGAGGGCGGCGGCGGTTCGGACGGCAACGTCTTCAATACCCGCGGGTTGCCGGCGCTGACCCTCGGCGTGGGCTTCGAGGCGGCGCACTCGCCGCGCGAGCGTATCCGCCTCGATCGCCTCGGCGAGCTCTACGCCCTGACGGCGGGGCTGGTCCGCGCCGCGGCCACGGCCGCGTAGCGGCCGCGGGACGGCGCGTGACCACGCCACCGAGCAGCAGCGGGTCCACCGGGCCTGCGCACGAGCCGGTGGTCACCGAGTTCCTCGAGCATCTGCGCTACGAGCGCGGGCTCAGCGCCAACACGGTGGCCGCGTACGCGCGCGACCTTGGCGCTCTGGTCGCTTTTCTCGCCCTGGACGGCGTGCGGCCGGGTGAGGCCACCGCGGACGACGTGCGCGCCTACTTCGCGGGCGCAGGTGGGGACGGGGCGCCGGCGAGCGTCGCCCGGCGCATGGCGGCCGTGCGCGTCTTCTACGCCTACCTCATCCGCGAGGGGGCCCGCGAGGACGACCCGATGGCGCTGGTACGCGCCCCCAGACGGGCGCAGGATCTGCCGCGCGTCCTCTCGGTGGAAGAAGTGGGGGAGATCCTCGAGGTCGTGGTCTCGTCCGGCCCATTGGGGCAGCGCGACCTGGCCGCGTTCGAGTTGCTCTACGGCTGCGGTCTGCGCGTGAGCGAGCTCGTCGGTCTGCGGGACGGCGACGTCGATGTGGAGGGCGGCCTCGTGCGCTGCGTCGGCAAGGGAGACAAGGAACGGGTGGTGCCCATGGGGAGCGCGGCGGCAGCCGCGGTGAGCCGCTATCTCGCCGACGGGCGGCGGGTGCTGCTCCGCGGCCGGCGCCGCCCGGAACTGATCCTCAACGCCCGGGGCGGGCCGCTCACGCGCCAGGGCCTCGACTACGTGCTGCGCAAGGTGCTGGCGCGCGCCGGCATGCTGGGCGCCGCCAGCGCCCACACCTTCCGGCATTCGTTCGCCACGCACCTGCTCGCCGCCGGCGCCGACCTGCGCAGCGTGCAGGAGATGCTCGGGCACGCCGATGTGGCCACCACGCAGCTGTACACTCACGTGACCGTCGAGCACCTCCGCGAGGTGTTTCTCGAGACGCACCCGCGGGCGCGTCGTCGTCCGGGCGGGGAGGAGGCTCCATGACGCGTGTGTTCGTGTGTGTACTGGACGGCTGCGGCGCCGGTGCGCTCCCGGACGCCGCCGCCTACGGCGACGAGGGATCGCACACCCTGCGGCACGTGCTGCAACG
>CAZJGT010000241.1:0-3102 GCA_964545565.1 uncultured Thermoleophilia bacterium | reverse complement strand
TCGTTGATGCGGTCGATGAAGACGATGCCGGGGTCGCCGTTCTTCCAGGCCAGCGTGACCATGCTCTGGAAGACCTTGCGCGCGTTGAGCGTCCTGACCGTCTCGCCGGAGCGCGGGTTGACGAGGGCGTACTCCGCGTCGGCCTCGACGGCGCGCATGAAGGCGTCGGTGACGGCGACCGAGATGTTGAAGTTGTTGAGGCGGTCGTCGTCCTGCTTGGCCGTGATGAAGTCGAGGATGTCCGGGTGGTCGACGCGCATGATGCCCATGTTGGCGCCGCGGCGCGTGCCGCCCTGCTTGATGGTCTCGGTGGCGGCGTCGAAGACGCTCATGAACGAGAGCGGCCCGCTCGAGACGCCCTTGGTACTGAGCACGACGTCGTTGTGCGGCCGCACGCGCGAGAACGAGAAGCCGGTGCCGCCGCCGCTCTTGTGGATGAGCGCGGTGTTCTTGATGGCCTCGAAGATGGACTCCATGGAGTCGCCGACGGGGAGCACGAAGCACGCCGAGAGCTGGCCGAGCTCGCGGCCGGCGTTCATCAGCGTGGGGCTGTTGGGGAGGAACTCGAGGCTCGTCATGAGGTCGTAGAACGTGCCCTCCCACTCCTCGACCGGGGCGGCGGGGTTGTAGAGGCGCTCGGCCTGCGCAACGGCGCGGGCGACGCGACGGAACATCTCCTCGGGGCTCTCGAGCAGCTCGCCGTTGTCGCCCTTCTTGAGGTACCGCCGCTGCAGCACCTTGAGCGCGTTTGCCGACAGCTCGATCACTGCCTTCCCCGTATCCGTCATGCCTCTTTGCCCCCCTGAGTCGCCACCGCGCGCGGCGGTGTGGTGAAGATGCTCTCGTCCGCGTAGATCTGGTTGGCGTCGATACCCGGCAGGGGCTCCTCGCCCGGCAGCGGGTCGACGCCGGCGATCTCAAGCAGCGCCAGCTCGCGCTGGAACTCCTCGATGTCCTCGAACTGCCGATAGACGGAGGCGAACCTGATGTACGCCACCTTGTCGATGTCGCGCAGCTGACGCAGGGCGCGCTCACCGACCATCCTGGTCGTCACGGCGCGCCCCGTCACGCGGCGCAGGTCGTTCTCGATATCGTCCACGGCCCGCTCGAGCCGGTCGAGCGCGATGTCGCGCTTCTCGCACGCGCGCAGCAGACCGCTCAGCACCTTCTGGCGCGTGAACAGCTCCTCCCTGCCGTCGCTCTTGATCACCACGAGCGGTACCTCTTCGATGCGTTCGTAGGTGGTGTAGCGGCGCGCGCACGCCAGGCACTCACGGCGCCGCCGGATGGCGTCGCCGGACTCGGAATCACGCGAGTCGACGACTTTGCTCTCTTCACTGGTGCAGAATGGACAACGCACAGGACCGCGACCTCACCACAAGATGTTGTGCCCCGCGTCAGTGGGGACACCACTATAGTGTATTCCCCGGCGCCCGCAACCATTCCTTCCCGCCTTCTCTCGCCTGCGTCGTGCGTAAGACCCTCAGCCTCTCCATTAGCGTTACTGTTTGTGATGCGAGGCACGTTGCGCGGCGCCTCCGCACGGTAGCAGGCGGCGCGGACGGAGGGCTGCAGCCGGGCGCGTGGAGAGCCCCGTCGAGAAGCCGCCGCGGCCTCTGAGGGCGCCTCGTCACCATGGCTCGCGGCGTGCCGGCGGTCGGCGGCGGCGCTATACTCGGCGGGCCGTGAACGTCATCGTCCTGCCCACGTACAACGAGCGTGACAACCTGCGCCACGCGCTGGCCCGCATCCGTGAGGTCGCCGACGGCGACGGCGTGCAGTTGCACACGCTCATCGTCGACGACGACTCGCCCGACGGCACCGGCGAGCTGGCCGACGAGCTGGCCGAGAGCGTCCCCGAGGTCTCGGTGCTGCACCGCGCCGGCAAGGAGGGCCTCGGCAAGGCGTACGTCGCCGGCTTCCGCGAGGCCCTCGCCATGGGCGCCGAGCGCATCTTCGAGATGGACGCCGACCTCAGCCACGACGCCACCTACCTGCCGCACTTCCTGCGCCTCATCGACCGGGGCGCCGACCTCGTGCTCGGATCCCGCTACGTCAAGGGCGGCGGCGTGGAGAACTGGGGGCTCTCGCGCAGGATCATCAGCCGCGGCGGCTGCCTCTACGCGCAGGCCATCCTCGGCCTGCCCCTGCACGACCTCACCGGCGGCTACAAGTGCTTCCGCCGCCGGGTCCTCGAGGCCATCGACCTCGACGGCATCGATACCAAGGGCTACGGCTTCCAGATCGAGATGACGTACCGCGCCTACAAGATGGGCTTCAAGGTCGTCGAGTTGCCCATCATCTTCGTCGACCGCAAGGTCGGCGAGAGCAAGATGAGCAACGACATCGTCGTCGAGGCGATGAAGAACGTGTGGAAACTCCGTCTGAGCGGCGTCCCGGCCCGGCGGCCGGGCTGAGCCGGCGGGGTCTGGTCGTGAGCACCGACAGGCAGCCTGCCGGCGTCCTCACCATCGACGTGGGGGCGGGCACCACCGACATCCTCCTCACCCGCCCCAGGCAGCCGCTCGAGAACGCGGTCAAGCTGGTCGTACCCTCGGCGACGCAGGTCGCCGGCGCCCGCATCGGCGTCGCCACGTCGCGCCGCCAGACCGTGGTCTTTCGCGGGCCGGTGATGGGCGGCGGCGCCGTCACCAGGGCGATGAAGGCGCACCTGGCCGCCGGGTACGCGTTCGTCACCACCGGGTCTGCCGCCGCCAGCTTCGCCGACGACCCCGACAGGGTTCGGGCGCTGGGCGCCCGCGTGGTGGGCGAGGACGCGGCGGACGAGGTGCTGCGGCGCCTGCCGCCCGGCGCCGGCGCCGTGGTCGCCTCCGGCGACCTGGACGCGGCGGCCCTGACCGGCGCCCTTCGCCTGCTCGGCGTCGAACCCGTCTTCTCCGCCGTCGCCGTGGCCGTCCAGGACCATGGCTTCGCGCCCGGCTCCTCCAACCGCGTGCTGCGCTTCTCGCTCTGGCAGCAGGCGGTGACCGAGCGCCGGCCCATCGGCGACCTGTTCCATGCCGCCGCCGACGTGCCCGAGGCGCTCACCCGGCTGCACGCGGCCGGGTGAGCGCCTCGGGCACGTCGGCGGCGGCATGGAAC
>CAZJGT010000240.1:0-3133 GCA_964545565.1 uncultured Thermoleophilia bacterium | reverse complement strand
GTTGGAGATTTGAGAGGGGTTGCCCCTAGTACGAGAGGACCGGGGTGAACAGACCTCTGGTGTATCAGTTGTCGTGCCAACGGCACTGCTGGTTAGCTACGTCTGGAAGCGATAACCGCTGAAAGCATCTAAGCGGGAAGCGCGCCTCGAGATGAGATCTCCCACCATCTAGAATGGGTAAGGGCCCAGGTAGACCACCTGGTTGATAGGCTGGATGTGCACGCACAGCAATGTGTTCAGCAGACCAGTACTAATTGCCCGAGGGCTTGACTTTGAACTACCCTGGCCGCTCTGCAGTTTTCAGGTCCGTGTCCGCGTGCCGGCACAAGATTTGCGCGCCCGTGTGACGGCGCCAGGTTTTCGGCGGCCATAGCGGAGGGGTCACACCTCTTCCCATTCCGAACAGAGAAGTTAAGCCCTCCAGCGCCGATGGTACTTCGGGGGCAACCCCGCGGGAGAGTAGGACGCCGCCGGATTTGTTGATCGGCTCGAGAGCCCGGTGAACCGCATGGTTCACCGGGCTCTCGGCCGTTAAGGCACGCAGCCGCGCGCGTGGAATCCGCGTTCTTCGCCCGTCGGGTCGCGGAAGCTGCAGCAAACCTCGCGCCGGTCTTGCGGCCCCCGGGGCATCTCAGGGACGCTGTGGTAGCCTGTCCCGTACCCAAGGAGGACGCGTCGTGGCCAAGGCTCGCATCACGTATCTCTCCGCCGTGGAGAAGGAGTTCGTCCACGAGAAGACGCGCGAAGTGCTCGAGAAGGTCGGCGTCGCCTACAACACCCCGAAGGCCATCGATCTGCTCGAGGCCGCCGGGGCGCGCGTCGACCGCGAAGCGCTGACCGCGCGCCTCTCCTGGGACGTGATCGAGCCGGCGCTCAAGACCGTCCCGCGGACGGTCCTGCTCGCCGGCCGCGACCCTTCTCGCGATCGTGTGCTCGGCGGCGAGCGGCTGATCGCGACGAGCGACGGCATGACGACGTACATGCTCGACGACGAGACGGGCGAGCGCCGCGACGGCACGCTCGCCGATCTCGCGGAGGTCACCAGGCTCTGCGACGCGCTGGAGGAGATCGACACCATCTGGCCGTCGCCCAACCCCGGCGACGCCGAGGCGGCGATCCTGCCGTTGCTGACCCAGGCGACGACGATCAGGAACACGACGAAGCACATCCAGGACGAGGTGCGCACGCCGGAGATGGTCGAGCCGTTCCTCGACATCTACGAGGCCGCCTGTGGTTCGGCGCTCACGGAGCGTCCGTGCTTCTCCGTCACCAACTGCACGATCGCCCCTCTGCAGCACGATCGGGAGATGACCGAGGCGGGTCTCAAGCTCGTGCAACGCGGCGTGCCCATCGTCGTCTTGCCGATGCCGCAGGCGGGCACCACGGGGCCCATGACCCTTCTCGGCACGTGCATCCTCAACATGGCCGAACTGCTCTCGGGGATGGTCCTGTACCAACTCGCGCACGAGGGGTGCGCGCTGGTCTCCGGGGTGGGCTCCGCCGTGGCCGACATGCGCAGCGGCGGCTACATCGCCTCCAGCCCGGAGGTCGGGCTCATCAACCTGATCTGCCTGGAGATGAGTCGCTTCTACGGCCTGCCGACGCAGGCCACCGGCATGTCGGCCGACGCCAAGGCGGCCAACTTCCAGGCCGGCTCGGAGGGCGGCATGACGGCGCTGACGGCTGCCCTGGCCGGCGCCGACTCGCTCATCTCCGCCGGCGGCCTCGACGGCGTCCAGATCTCCAGCTACGCCAAGTACGTACTCGACGACGATCAGGTGGGGGCGCTGCGCCGCTACCTGCGCGACGACCCTATCGATGAGACGACCGCGCTGATGGACGACATCATCGAGGTCGGCATCGGCGGGCACTTCCTCGGGCGCAGGAGCACGCGCACCTTCTCGCGCAGCGAGGTGTGGCGCCCCAAGGCCTTCCAGCGCGGCACGTTCGAGGAGTTCGCCGGGCGGCCGCTCGCGGCCGAGGCCGCCGCCCGGGCCCGTGAGATCCTCGGCGCGCACGAGGTGCCCCCGCTGCCCGAGGAGGCCGACCGGTACATCGACGAGGTCATCGCGTCGTGGGCGGCGCAGGCCACGTGAGACGCGTCGTCGTCGTGCGCACCGGAGGAGTATCGTGGCGCGAGCCCGCCTGACCTATCTCTCGGCCGAAGACCGGGACTTCGTCCATGAGCAGGCCGTGCGCGTGCTCCAGGAGGTCGGCATCGGCTACAACACCCCGGAGGCCATCGACCTGCTCGCCGATGCCGGCGCGCGGGTCGACCGGAGCGCGCTCACCGCCAAGCTGTCGTGGGAGCTCGTCGAGCGCTGCCTCTCGATGTGCCCGCGGCAGGTGCGGCTCGCGGGTCGCGACCCGCGGCACGACGTGGTCGTGGGCGACGGGTCGCTCACGTTCTGCGCCGACGGCACCGCGACCTACATGCTCGATGACCTCACGGGGCGGCGCGAAGAGGGCTCGGCGGAGTGGCTGCGCCGCACCATGCGGCTGTACGACGCCCTGCCCGAGGTGGACTATGCGTGGCCGACGATCTCGGCTCGCGACCTCGATCCGCTGACCGCGGGCCTCGAGATCGAGGCCACCTCGCTGGCGAACCTCAGCAAGCACGTCCAGGACGAGGTGCGCGACCCCACGCACGCCGCTCCGCTCATCGAGATCTTCGAGGCGGTGGCCGGCGGCACCCTCTGGGACCGGCCCGTGTTCTCGACCATCGACTGCACGGTGGCGCCGCTCCAGCACGAGCGGGAGATGACCGAGGCCACCATGGCGATGGTCCGCGCCGGCGTCCCGGTCCTCGTGCTGCCGATGCCGCTGAGCGGCACCACGGCGCCGATGACGGTCCTCGGCACGATGATCGTCAACGTCGCCGAACTGCTCAGCGCCGTCGTGCTCTTCCAGCTGGCGCAGCCCGGGTGCGCCGTCATCTCCGGTGTGGGCGCAGGCGTCGCCGACATGCGCAGCGGCCTGTATCTCTGCGGCGCGCCCGAGTGCGCGCTCATGAACGTGATCGGCGTCGAGATGAGCCGTTTCTACGGCCTGCCGTGCACCGCCAGCGGGATCACCTGCGACGCCAAGGCGAGCAACCAGCAAGCCGGCGCCGAGGGCATGCTCACCGGCGCCG
>CAZJGT010000239.1:0-3139 GCA_964545565.1 uncultured Thermoleophilia bacterium | reverse complement strand
CAGCGTGGGCTCTAAACCCACGTAGGCGGGTGTGACTCCCGCACTCCCCGCCACCTCGCCACCTCACCCGGAGAACGCGTGGCCGAAGACCGCAAGGAGCGCGTCGATCGCGAGCTCATCGAGCTCCTCAACGAGATCCGCGTCGTCCTGCCGGGTGCGCAGGTGCTTTTCGCCTTCCTCCTCATCCTGCCGTTCCAGTCGCGCTTTGAGATGCTCACCCGGGTCGACCGTGACGTCTACTTCGCGGCGTTTCTGTGCACGGCAGTCGGCACCATCCTCTTCATGGCGCCGTCCGCCAACCACCGGCTGCGTTTTCGGGAACACGACAAGGAGGGCATGCTGCTTTGGTTCAACCGGCTCGTGCTCACCGGCTCGGCTTTCCTGGCCGCGGCCGTGTCGCTGGCCGTCTTCCTCGTGACGGACGTGCTGTTCGACGAGGCGTGGGCGGCGGTGCTCGGCGCCCTCGTCGCGGCGTGGCTGGCGTTGGCATGGTACGTCGTGCCGCTGTGGCAACGGCACCGTCGCCCGCGCGACTGAGCATCTGCGCGCGGCCCCTCAGTCGGTCGCGAACATCACTGGGATGCGCACCTCGTTCTGACGCGACCCGTCTTCCATCGACTGGCTGTAGACGATCAGCGTGCCTTCGGCCGCCGAGGTAGAGAACGGGATCTCCCTGGCGAACGCGCCGCGACCCGGTGCGCCTCGGGACGCCTGCATGATGGCGTTCACGACGCGGCGGCCGGACGAGTCCACGAGACGAGCGACGAACGAACCTTCGAAGACGCTGGCCGTGCCGGCGAGAGTGAACGGGCTGCGGATCACGGCGCCGACGCCCGGCGACTCGACCATGATGGCCGGCTGGAAGCCGCGCCAATCGGCCCGGCGCTGGGGACCGTCGAGCACGATCCCCTCTCCGCCCAGCGCCTCGATCGGGTTGCCGTCGAGCAGGAATTCCACCGACCGCACGGTCCGGAATCGAGTCAGCGTATAGACCACCTGTGCGACCCTCGCCGACAGGGAGAGCGTGCCGCCGCCCGCGGCGAACCTCCCCGTGAGGTCGACGCGCGCCGTCGTCCCGGCGATGGTGAGGCTGAGCAAGCGGGTGCCCTTGGGCACCGTGGTCGCCAGTCCGGCGGCGCGTTCCGCTGCCGTGGGGCCGGCGAGCAGCGCCTTGACGGCCGCCGTCGCGGGCATGGATGTGGCGGGCACGCGGCGCTCGGCGACGCCGAGGTTCTCGCCGCGCACGAAGTACACGCCGAGCGTCGTCTGCGCCGGCGAGGCGGTCGGCGACGACGACGGTGTCGCCGTCGCGGAGATCGATGGGCCTTCCGTCACCGTCACCGTGGCGGTCGGCAGCGGGGAGTCGCCGCCGGACGCGCCGCCGCAGGCGGCGACCGCGGCGGCGACGGTGACGATGAGGACCGCCGCGGCGATCAGCAGGAGCGGGAGCAGGCGGCCGAGTCCGGCTGCGGCGCGACGGGGCATCGGTCACCTCGTGTCGGTGTGGGTCGGGGTTGGAACCTTCGACGTAGGCACGGGGCGCTCCTGCCTCGTCGTGGTACACTGTGCGCCTTCATGCCGACCGACCCGAACAAGGCGCGCTACTACCGCAAGCAGGTCCCCCTGTTCCGGCTCGTCGAGAAGCTGAAGCTGTGGCCGTCACGGCGAGGCATCCTTCACGGCATCAAGGAGTTCGACGAGCGCGGCTCCTACGCGATCGTCGTGACGCACTGCAACAAGCACATGGTCGTGCACGACTCCAAGACGAGCCGCGCCGCGCGCTGGCTCCGCAACAAGTGGTACGCGGAGCCGTGCCCCGAGTGCCGTATCCCCGAGTGGAAACTGCAGAAGTACGCCTCGACCCAGTTCAAGCGCGGGTACGGCTCGCACCTGCGCGACCTCTGAGCTCAGAGCAGGCGCCAACTCTCCGGGCGCAGGCGCACCGACTCGGGCGCATCCAGCACCTTGTCCAGTTGCTCGAGGATGGCCGCCTTGTCGCCGGGCAGACGGCCGCCGATCGGCAGGTAGTTGGAGGCGTGGTTGCAGCGGAAGAGGCAGTCGCTGACGTCGAGATGCGCGACGATCTCGCGCAGCTCGCGGAGCATGCCGATGGAATCCGGAAGCACGACCTCGCCGGTCGCGACCTTGCGCTCCATGGCCGTCCCCGGCGTCAGCATGAGCGTCAGCAGACCGATGTACTCGGGGTCGATCGACGAGAGCGCCTCGCCGGTGGCCGCGGCGTGGGCCAGGGAGCGCTCGCGGCCGGCGAGCCCGAGGATGGCGGTGATGGAGAGTTGCATGCCGGCGTCCGACGCGCGCCGGCATCCTCCGATCTGTTCGGCCACGGTCATGCCTTTGTGGATCGCCGCGAGCGTTTCATCGTCTCCGGACTCGAGCCCCAGGTACAGGAGCCGGATGCCACGCTCGCGCAGCGCCGCCAGCTCGTCCACCGACTTGGTCAGCAGGTTCCTGGCGTTGGCGTAGCTGCTCACGCGCTCGAGACCCGGCAGCGCGCGATGCAGCAGATCGAGGATCGCGTCGAGCTTGCGCGGGCTGAGCGCCATCGCGTCGCCGTCGGCGAGGAAGACCCGCCTGACGCGCTGGCGCACGGCGACCGGCAGCCTCGTCACATCCTCGACCACCTCGTCGAACGGCCGTACCGCGAACGGCTTGTCCAGATAGGTGCCGCAGAAGTCGCAGGTGTTGTTGGAGCAGCCGTACGTGACCTGCACGATCAGGCTGTCGGCTTCGCTGGGAGGACGGATGACGGCGCCGTGGTACCTCACGACGGCGATGCTAGCATGGGCCGCCGGGCGGCGCGCTCCGCTTGGCGGCGCGCCCCGCTTGGCGGCGCACCCGCCGCCCGGCGCTGCAGTGCCGCTCCGGAGTGCTTGTGGCTCCCGGTTCAAGCGGCTGATATACTCCCCGCACGTGGTGAGGGAAGGCATCGGGGAGCGCCCGGCCGGAGAGCGTCCGGCCCCGTCGTTCTCCGGCTTGCGGTGTCGTCGCCCGATCTCCCACGCGCCCGCCATACCTAGTTGCGCGGTATACAGTCGTGAGCAAAGTCGGGAGGAGTCCAGGGTCATGGCAGACATCTACCAAGAAGCAGCCGAGACGATCGTGAGCGCCGACAGGGCCG
>CAZJGT010000238.1:0-3161 GCA_964545565.1 uncultured Thermoleophilia bacterium | reverse complement strand
CCACGTGCGTCAGCTCGGGGATGGGGTCGCCGTAGGTGATGTAGTAGCCGGGGTTCACGGCCGAGAGCGCTCCGGTCACACTGCGGCCGGTGATCGTCTCGATCGTGAGTTCCTCGCCCTCGCCCGCTGCGTCCAGGGCGAACCCCTTGACCCACATCATGAGCGGTTTCGCCGCCGTCTCCGGCGGCAGGTTCTTGCTGCGGTCGGCCGGGTCGAGCAGCTTGCACTCCACCTCGACCCAGTCGCCGGCCTCGCAGTGCATCGCGTCTGTCACGGCGGTCACTCCTCTCAGGCGGTGGGAGTCCAGAAACGCGGCAGCGGCAGGTCGACGACGGTCTGCATGCCGGCCGGCGCTCCCGGAAGCAGCGGGATGTAGTTGCCGGCGCTGGCGTAGGTGCCCTTGCCGCCCGGGATCTCCGGTGTGTTGGCCATGTTCACGTTGGGGTCGCCGACGATCTTGATGTAGTCGCCGGTGCCCTGATCGGCCATCTGCGGGTGGATCTGCTGCGGGTGGATCAGGTGGATCTTGAGCTCGCCATGGCTGTAGCCCTTGCCGACCTGCTTGCAGCCGGCCACATCGCCGGCGGCCACATGGACGCAGTCCGTGGAGCGTTCGACCTTGGTCACGATCGGCTCGCGGGTCTCGACGATCTCGTCGATGGCCCAGCCCATGGCCTTGGCGATCAGCATGATGCTCTCGGGGAAGCCGATGTGCCCGACGATGGTGCCGTCGGCGACGCCCTTCTCGAACTGCTCGACCGTGGTGCCCACGCCCTGGCCGGTCATGACCGTGGGCCCGAACGGAGAGAGGTCGTTGACGCGCGAGGCCTCGATGGAGTCGACGCGCAGACAGATGCTGCTCCACATGACGATGAGGGCGTCGAGCATGAAGCCGGGGTTGATACCAGCGCCGAGGATGGTGACGCCGTTCTCCTTGGCGAGCTTGTCGAACATGTCGCCGCGCTCGGGGTCGCTGGCCCACGGGTAGGCGAGCTTCTCGGCGATGCAGACGACGTTGCAGCCGGCCTTGACGGCGGGGACGATCTGTGGCTCGATCTCGTCCAGGTTGCTCTGCGTCGCGATGCAGACGACGTCGGGCTTGCCGGCGAGGACTGCTTCGAAGTCGGCCGTTATCGTGACGTCGGACGCCCGACCGAGCAGCTCGCCGACGGTCGTCTCGACCTTGTCCGGGTCGGCCTCGATGCACCCCACGAGGTCGATGTCCTGCGGGCGGTCGAGGACGTACCTCAGGAGTCCCTGGCCCATCATACCCGCGCCCCATTGAGCTACCTTGATCATGCCTGCTCCTCTTCGCGTCCTGCGCGCCGCGCGACGCCCAGTTTCATCGATGTATGCAGAATATGCAGCCAGTGACGGGACTCTACCATGTGCTTGAACGGGCGTCACGGGCGCTGAGAAGGCGCGCTACCGACTGCCGTGTTGCACGCCTGATGCCGGCGCGCGACGCGCCCACGGACGCACCTGCGCATGGAGAGGATCGCCCGGCTACGGACGGCGAGCGGCCGCGAGACGCGCGCCCTCAGGGCGCGCCGGCGGCGCTCAGACGCGGCTGGCTGGAGGAGGCTGGTCGACCGTTTCGTGAGCGAGGATGGAGAGCTCTTTGCCCATCGTCGCCTCCTCGGTCATGGTGTGCCGCGGGCGAACGCCCGCGGCTGGCCTCAGGGTATGTGGGACGGCCGACGGGGTCAACCGTCCCAGGGTCACTGGACGCACCCGCCTGAAGCGCGCGGGCCGAATGCAGCCAGACGGCGAGGGGACTCAGCAACGGCTCCGGCTGAGGGCTCACGGACCGGTCGCCCCACCGGACCCGTACCTGTGCTGCCCCGCCGCGGCGACTACCGCGGCGGCGACCTCGGCGCAGGCCGCGTCGCTGCCCGGAGCGCCGGGCCCGCCGCCGCCCGCGACGAAGACGCCGGCGGCCTTCACGGCGAGCACCGCGAGCTGTGACGGATCCTCGGGTACCGCGCCGCCGGGGAAGCAGGCGGCGTGATCGCGCACGAAGCGGACGGCTGCGAGGACGGCGTCGTGCTCTGCGCGGGCGCGATCATCCGCGTACGTGAACTCCCAGAGCGCGGACTGCCGCGTGATCGGCACGCAGTCCGCGGGCATGCCGGCCGCGGCGAACACGCGGCAGTCGTACACGCGGCAGGTGCGCGGCCGGCGGTCGTAGATGCTGCATCGGCCGGCCGCGTCCAGCAGAGGGCAGCGACCGGCCGCGTCGTAGGGCAGCACCACGTGACCGAACGGCAAGCCGGGCGCCGGGAAGCGGAGCGCGGCCGGCACGCCGTCCAGGCACTCCCGCTCGTCCGGCCCGATATGCACGAAGTGCGACGTCGCGCAGCAGGCGAAGCAGTCACCGCACGGCGTGTCGGCGTCGCCCTCGCCGGCGAGCGCCGCCCGCATCTGGCGAAGCCAGGCGGAGAACTCCCCGGCCGGGCGCCCGTGGCTCTCGCTCTCAGTCATGGTGGAGACGATGCCGCCCGACCCCACCGCGCGTCAAGCGGCCGCGGCCGCCTTCACGCCGATCCGAGGCGACCTCCCGCATCGTCCTCTGCGGTCTTCCCGACCGCGCCGAGCCTTGCACCGAGTTCGGACGCGCCTGCGCGCCGGCTACGTCGACGACGCCTCGGCGACCGGCTCGAGCTCGTCGGCGCCGATCGCGCGTCCCTCTGCCGCCGCGGCATCGATCTCGCGCTGCACCATCGCGCGCAAGGCATCGTCGACGGGTACCGTGACGATCCGGCCGGCGGCCGCGGCGACGAAGTCGACCTCGCGCACGACCTCACCGGTCGCCGCCTCCACCGCGACGGCGTAAGCGGCGCCCTGAGGTGTATAGCGCTGGCGCAGCACGGTCTCGTCGGCGTCTCGGTCGGTCTTGTAGTCGACGACGATCCACTGGTCGCCGTCGCGATAGAGAAGATCGACGGCGCCGCTCACGACGACGTCGTTCAGCAGCGCTCCGACCGGCAACTCGCGGTGGACGGATGCGGGATCGGCGGCGGCGGCGGCGCGGACGGGCGCCGCCCGCCAACAGGCGCCGGCGAGCGCAGCCGCTTCTTCGGTCAGATCCGGACGCCCCAGCTCGAGCGCGACGGCGGCGGCGACGCGCCCGAGCGAGGACTCGTCGGCGAGATCGCACA
>CAZJGT010000237.1:0-3167 GCA_964545565.1 uncultured Thermoleophilia bacterium | reverse complement strand
ACGCGGCACAGCGGGCGCGCGGCATGGACTTCGTCACGATCACCGATCACAACACCCTCGCGGGCTCTCTGGCCATCGCCCACCTCCCCGGGACCTTCCTGAGCACCGAGCTCGACACCTGGTTTCCCGAGGGCAATGTGCGCGTACATGTGGTGGCGCTGGACATCGATGAGCGCACCTTTGCAGAGGCGGACAAGGCGCGGGCTTCCATCTACGACCTCGTCGCCTGTCTGCGTGAGGCAGGCACCACCCACTACCTGGCGCACCCGCTGTTCGACATGACCGGCAGGCTCACACCGGAGATCGTGGAGCGGATGCTTCTGCTGTTCAACGTGCTCGAGGGTTGCAACGGTGCCCGCACCCTCCGCTGCAACGGACTCCTGCGGGCGATCGCCGCGGCGCTCACGCCGGAGCAGGTCTGGGCGATGGCGGAGCGCCAGCGGATCGAGCCGTACGGCGAGACCCCCTGGCGCAAGACGCTCACGGGAGGCTCTGACGACCACAGCGGCCTGTTCTCCGCCAGCGCCTATACGCTGGCGGGAGGCGATGGCACGGCGCAAGGCTTCGTGCGCGCCGTCGCCGCCGGGGACTGCGAGCCCGGCGGCGCCGACGGCGATGCCCGGCTGCTCGCGCACAGCATCTACGCGGCCTCGTTCTGGCGCATCCGCGAGCTTCTGCGTCTCGACGAGTCGGCGCCGCGGCAACGCCCTCTGAGCCTGCTGCGCAAAGGCTTCGGGCGCATCGGGCGCGACGTGCCGGTCCTCGAGAAGACGCTGCGCGGCGTGCGCAGCATGGCTCCCGGTCTGTACCGCGGCGGCGATCCTCGCGGGCCGGCCTGGGAAGGGCTGCTCACCCGCGAGATCGGCTCCCTCATCGCCGACCCGCACGGCATCAACGCGGTCGATGCCAAAGAACTGAACCGCCGACTGTTCACGGTGGCGCAGCGTCTTGCCGACGCCGTCGTGAGCCTGCACCTGCAGCCCCTTCTCGATCCCCGCGTCTGCCTGGGCGTCAAGCGGAGGTTGCAGAGCTGGTACGCCGTCGGCATGGTCAGCTTCCTGGAGCTCCCGTACTACATCGCCTGGTACGTCCAGAGCCGCGACCGCGCCCGCCAGGAGGAGCTGCGCGCCTACTTTCTCGGCGAGCGCCGTCACACGCTGCGCGAGAAGGTGGCTGTACTGTCGGATGCTCCGCGAAGGCCGGGGAGCGCCACCCAGACCGCTGAGAAGCCTGGTGAGTCGGTGCGGCCGCGGCGTCCCGACATCGATGTGCGACTGGTCACCGTCAGCCCCGGAGACGCGCCTTCGCTCGGCGATGCCGTCACCTTCCGCGCCCTCGCCTGGCGCCCGTCGCTGAACGGCACGGGCCCGAGCCGCGTGGTCCCGCCGGTGGTCGAAATCATCGATTACCTCGAAGAGGAGGGCTTCGGCGCCTTGCACACCGACTCGTCCTCAACGGAGGGGCTGCTGGCCCTGCTCGCCGCCCGGCTCCTGCACCTGCCGCTGACCGGCGCTGTGGATCCCGCCGACCTCCATGACGGGGCGACTGGAGGCCGCACGGTGCAGCGCCTGCGACGCCGCTACAAACTGTGGTTCTACGGCCGGCTCGACGAGGCGTACGCGCCGACGCTCGAGGTCGCGTGCGAGCTCGTCGCAGGCGGCCTCGAGCCGGATCGCGTCAGCGTGGTGCCGGTCTCACGACCGGGGCGTCAGTCGGCATCCGCGAGCAGCGAGTAGACCCGCTTGCGCGCCTCCCGCAGGATCTCGAGAGTGCTCGTCACCTGATCGGACGACCCCGCGTGAGCCACCTGTTTCACGGCCGCCGCGAGCTGAAAGGCGGCCTGTCGCAGCTGGTGACGAGGGTCTCCGCCGGCGGCGTCGGGACCCCAGGGGGCGTCGCCCGAGCGCCGCTTGATCGTCGTGGCCTCGGCGCTGCCGGCCTCGGTGAGCGTGAACACCCGCCGACCGTCGGCTTCGGAACCCGTGATCAAGCCTTGGTCCTCCAGCAGTTGGAGCGTTGGATACACGGAGCCGGGGCTCGGTCTCCAGGCACCGCCGGAGCGCTCTTCGAGGTGCTGCATGATCTGGTAGCCGTGCATGGGCTCTTCCGACAAGGCCAGAAGGACCGCGGCGCGAACATCACCCCGCCGCGCCCTCGACCGGCGGCCGCCCGGACGGCGATTCTCCCGGCCGCCTCCGTGCTGGTGCTCGCCCCGGCCACTACCGTACTGACGGTCATCGCCGCCTTCGCCGGCATGGCCACGAGCGCCGCCGGGGCCGGGGCCCGCGCCGTGGCCGGAGCCGGAGCCGGGACCGGCGGCGCGGCCGAAGCCGAAGGTAGGTCCGGCGCCTCGGCCGAAGCCGGAGCCGTGGGACTCGTCGGGTGCGACAGCACTCCCGCCGAACTGATGATGGGTCTTGAAGTGATGAGGTGTCTTCATGTCATTCTCCTTGTAACGTGCTAACGCGATATATCGTAATACATCGCTAGAGAATGTCAAGCCTCGTCTGCGGGTGGGCCACATGCGGACCCGCCCGTTCCTGTAGAATCCGGCCGATGATCTTGTATCGAGACACCCGCGGCGGGATCGACCGACCCCGCACGTACTCCGAAGCCATCCTCGAGGGCATCGCTCCGGGAGGCGGGTTGTTCGTGCCCGAGGCGCTGCCTGAGCTCACCGTCGAGGCGATCCTTGCGCTGTCAGAGCTGCCGTACCACGCCCGCGCGGCGGCCGTATACGAGGCCTTTGGCCTCGACGTGCCCGCCGCGCGCACCCGCGAGATCGCCGCCCTGGCATACGAGGCCAACTTCGACGACCCACAAGTGGCCCCGGTCCGGGAGGTCGCCCCGGGGCGTCACGTGCTCGAGCTCTGGCACGGCCCCACCCTGGCGTTCAAAGACATGGCGCTCCAGTGCATGCCGCTGTACTTCAGTGAAGCTCTGGAGCAGGCCCACGAGCGCGGCGCCACCGAGCTGGACTTCCTCATCCTGGTGGCGACCAGCGGCGATACGGGCGTGGCGGCGCTCAACGGCTTCGCCGATCGCGCCCACACGCGCATCTGCGTGTACTACCCCGACGCCGGCGTCTCGGCCCTGCAAGAGCTGCAGATGGTCACCCAGCCGGGTGACAACCTGACCGTGTTCCGCCTGGACGGCGATTTCGACGC
>CAZJGT010000236.1:0-3177 GCA_964545565.1 uncultured Thermoleophilia bacterium | reverse complement strand
TAGGCCTCTCCCCTCGACGTCACCTCGAGGCCCGCATGGACAAGCGGGCTGACGGCGGACTAGTGTACGTTCGTCCGAGGACCCCAGAGGGAGGCCGACGTGACCGTCGCCATCATCGCGATCATCGCAGTCCTGCTCGTGTCGGGTGTGGGCCTGCTCATATTCAGAATGATGAGAAAGGCCCAGACAGTAGTGCCGTACGTGGCCGACGAGGATGCGGCGAGCCGCGACCAGGTCGTCGGCGTCGACGATCTGGGGCACGAGATCATGGCCTCGCAGGAGGCGCCGGCGCAGTCGCGCGACGACGCCGCGTTCGAGAGCCTGCTGCACGACGAGATCAGCGAACTCGGCCACGAGCAGCCGGTCGCGGACGACGAGCAGTGACCCGACCCGACGAGGACTGAAGGAAGGCATCGTGGGCACTACCGAGTGGATCATCGTCATCGCCGTCGTCGGAGGGCGGCTCTTCCTGCCGCTCCTCATCCCCTACTTCCCGGCGCCCGCTCTCCTCGCCTGCCTGATCCTGGACTCGATCGACCAGAGCATCTTCCAGCAGTTCCCCGCGATCCCGCTCGACGGCTACCAGTCCTACGACAAGGCGCTCGACGTCTACTACCTCTCGGTCGCCTACCTCTCCACGCTGCGCAACTGGACCAACCAGGGCGCGTTCCGCATGAGCCAGTTCCTCTTCTACTACCGGATGATCGGCGTCGTGACCTTCGAGCTCACCCAGGTTCGCGCCGTGCTGTTCATCTTCCCCAACACCTTCGAGTACTTCTTCCTCTTCGTGGAGCTCGTGCGGCTGGGCTGGAACACGGACCGCATGGGCAAGTGGACGGTGATCCTCGCCGCGGCCGGGATCTGGGTCTTCATCAAGCTGCCGCAGGAGTGGTGGATCCACATCGCCCAACTCGACATGACCGACTTCATCAAGGAGACGCTGTTCGGCGTTGCCGCGACCGACGGCTGGAGCACGGCGATCGCCAACCGGCCGTGGGTCCTCCTCGCCGCGGTCGCCGCCGCCGCCGTGCTCGCCGCCGTCGTCTACTGGATCATCACGCGCAAGGCGCCTGAGTTCGACCACGGCCCCCACATCGCGGCCGATCCTCTGCCGCACGAGTTGCGTGGCGCGGAGCCGTACCGCAAGGTGCGCGCGCAGACCAGCATCTTCGGGTGGGCCCTCCGCGAGAAGATCGCGCTCACGGCGATCCTCTGCGTCATCTTCGCCCTCATGCTGACAGGTGGCTCCGCGAGCCCGCTGCGCATCATCGTCGGGGTCGCGATCTTCACGGTGATCAACGCGGCGGTGAGTCACTGGATGGCGCTGCGCGGCCGCAGTTGGCGGCTGCTCGCCGGCGAGCTCGCGACGATGCTCGCGGTCAACCTCGTCATCCTGCTCGTGCTCGAGGTGCTTGACCGGTCCCTCGGCGTGCGCGAGGCTCGCGTCCCGTTCGGCATGACCCTGTTCTTCTCGTACCTGCTGACGCTCATCATCGTGCTGTACGACCGGTACCGCACGGTGTACAAGGCGCGACGGCTGTACCGGCGCGAGGAAAAGGTCGCGGCCGCCGGGACTGCCGACCCGCCGCTCGGCGGGAGCGCCGCGGCCCCGGCCTGAACCCCCTTCCCGTGCCGGAATCGAACGACTGAGCAGAGGCCGTTGCGGCGTGGATCAGCTGTTCGACTACATCCTGCACGTCGACACCCACCTCACCCAGGCGGTCGAGGCCCTGGGTCCGTGGGCCTACGCAGTGGTCTTCGCGACCGTGTTTGCCGAGACGGGGCTGGTGGTCCTGCCGTTCCTCCCCGGCGAGTCCCTGCTGCTCACCAGCGGCACGCTTGCCGGCGCCGGCGTGCTGCATGTCGCCGTTCTCTGGCCGCTCTTCGTGGCCGCGTCGTTCCTCGGTGACGTCACGAACTACCTGATCGGGCGGTGGCTCGGCAGACACCTGCTGAGCAAGCCGCGGCGGTTCCTCAAGCCGCAGCACGTTGAAGAAGCGCAGGCCTTCTATAAGCGGCACGGTGGCATCGCCGTCGTCACCTGCCGGTTCCTCCCCATCGTGCGCACCCTGGTGCCCTTCCTCGCCGGCGTGACACGGATGGACTTCCATCGCTATCTGGCGTTCGCGGCGGTCGGCGCCGTGCTCTGGGTGACCCTGTTCCTCGGCGCCGGCTACCTCTTCGGCAACGTGCCGTGGGTGCAGGACTACCTCGCGGTCGGGCTGGCGATCGCCGTCGCCGCGTCCGTCATCCCCGGCTTCATCGTCTGGGCGGTGCACTACGTGCGGAGGCGCGGGGCCGCGGGGGACTGAGCATTCACTTCGCGGGCGGCGGCCGGGGAGCGGGCGCCGACGCGCCGCCGTCCGGCCGTCAGCCGCTCGGTCCCGAAGATGCGACGCATGACGTCCATCTGCGTGATCAGCACGGCGAGCACGACCTCCGCGAGCACCGTCCAGTTCAGGTGCCTGTTGTCGAAGGTCTCGCCGGTGAGCGCCGTGCCGGTCACGCTCCTGGCTTGGTAGGCGGAGGCTCCGGTGACGGCATTGAACACGGTCAGGGCGATCAACACGAGACCCGTGCTCCATTGGCCGATGACCAGCGAGACGGCGGCGGCGATGAGCAGGATGATCTGCATGTAGGCACGGTACTGGTCGAGGAACCGTCGCCACCCCGGTACGCCCTTCTCGGCGGGGAGCGCGTTGGGGCCGCCCCGCTGCAGCAACTCGGCTGCCTTCGCCACCGGCAGGCCGCTCGCAGGATCGACGCCCGACCGCGCCGCGACTTCCTCGGCCGAGAGCGCGTACCAGCGCTCGGGCGGCCCCGCCGCCGCGGCAGGTACAGTCTCACTCGTCGCCATTGCCTTCTCCTCGCGGTCGCCGGCGGTCACTCCGCCTGCTTGGCCTTCTTCCCGGCCTTCTTCTTCGCCTTCTTCTTCGCCTTCTTCCCGCCCTTGCCGCGGGCCTTCGCCTTGCGGGCGACCTCGGCCGCAAACGGGTCCGCTGCGGCCCCCTCGGGCGCCTCGGACTCGAGCTGCACCCTGGTCTCCTGCAGCGCCGCGCGCGCCTCGTCCGACACTTCAGGGAACCTCGGGTCGATCTTGATCAGAGCGTTCGCGATGATCGCCGAGGCGCAGATGCGCGCGAACCACTTGTGGTCCGCCGGGACCACGTACCAGGG
>CAZJGT010000235.1:0-3182 GCA_964545565.1 uncultured Thermoleophilia bacterium | reverse complement strand
CTTGGCCCAGCCGGGAAGCAGGTCCTTGAAGAAGCCGTAGATCCTGTCCTTGAGCCAGCCGGCGATGGAGCTCATGCCGTTCCAGACGCCGCGCAGGATGTCGGCGCCGAAGTTGTAGAGCATCTCGGCGCCGTCGCCGACGGCGCGCTTGATCCGGCCCGGCAGCCCGCGGACGAAATCGACGACGGCGTTGAACGCCGAGACGGCGCCGTCCTTGATCCGGTTCCACTGGCTGCGCACCCAGTCCACCACGGCGCCGATACCGCGCAGCACGTTACGCACGATGTCGACCCAGCGGCGCAGGAACGAGGCGATCCAGTCGAAGACGCGCTTAGCCGCGGCCTTGATCGCGTTCCATACCGCGATCACGATCGTGCGGAAGGTCTCGCTCTTCTTCCAGGCGATGACCACGGCGGCCACGAGGCCCGCGATCGCGACCACGACGAGGCCGATCGGGTTCGCCGAGAGGGCGGCGTTCAGGAGCCACTGCCCGGCAGCCTGGACCTTGGTCGCGATTGCCCAGCCCTTCATGACGGCGACCACGCCGCCGATACCCGAGGCAAGCGGGGCGAGGATGGCCGCGCCAGCGGCGAGGGCGACGAAGCCCAGCACCACGGCCTTGACCGGGCCCGGCAGCTTGTCGAACCCCTGCATCACGTTCGTGGCGACGCCCATGAGGTCAACGAGTGCCGGCATGAGGCTGGAGACCAGGTTCTGCGACATGTCCTCGAAGGCGCGCTTGCCGCGCTCCACCTTGCCGGGCAGCGACTCGCCGGCCGCCTTGGCGGCGCCGCCGAACTGCGTCTCGAGCTCGCCGAGGATGATCTTCTGGGCGCCCATCACGTCGCCCGACTCCACGAGCGCCGCGATCTGCGCCTTCTGCCCATCGGTGAACTGCACGCCCATGCGGGTCAGGGCGGTGACGCCCTTCACCGGGTCGTTCAGCGCCTTTCCGAGCTGGATGGCCGCCGCTGGCGCGTCGGTGCCCATCTTGGCCGCCATGTCGGCGGCGGCGATCGTGGCCTGGTCGAAGATCTTGTCGGGGCCTGCGTTCTTGATGTTCGTGAAGGTGAGGAGCAGCGCCTCGGTCTGGGCGATCGAGTCGTCGGTCTGGCCGGAGTAGTTCTGGATCTCGCTCGCCAGATCGTTGAGGTGCCCGACCGTGACGCCAGCGGCGCCGCCCGTCGACTTGATGCCGGCCTCGAGCTGCGCCTGGGCAGCCGAGGCGTCCATGGTCTCCTGCATGCCGGTGTGCAGAATGGCGCCGAGGCCCGCGAAGGCGGCCGCGCCGGCCGCCACGCCGGCCGTCTTGAGGACGCCGCCGAGCTTGCCGAAGCGCTTCTCGGCGGCGTCCGTCTTCTTGTTGAAGTCGTCGTCGTCGACCTTGAGATAGGCGACGAGATCGCCGACCGTCATCCCGCCTACGGCCACGGCTCAGCCCTCTTCCTTGTCGGGGAACAGCGCGCGCGCCAGACGCGAGCGCACCGGCTCGAGCCCGCCCGAGGCGACGTGTGACAGGCCCTTGATACGCACGCGCAGCCAGCGCCCGGAGCGGCTCTCCAGCAGCCCGGGCTCGGCGATGTCTATGCCGTAGTGCTCGTGCATGTCAGCCTCGATCAGGTCCCAGTGCTCGAGGATGTCGGGCCACGTCGGGCCGCTTGGCCGCTGCGGGACGTCGATCCAGCGCGGGAGCCCCGAGACCGGGCAGGCGTCGCCGGCGGGGTGCTGCGGCGCGCCGCCCGGTTCGGGGCGGGTGCTTCCCCCTGCGCGTTCCAGATGGCCTCGGCGTGCTCGCGGTCGGTGAGGTGGAAGACGAGCAGCGTTGCCAGCACGAGCTTGAGTTGCGTGCTGGTGAGGCCATCGTCGAGCATCTCCTCGAGGGTGTCGCCGCAGAGCTCGGCGAGGAGCTCGTCGGAGTCGACGTCCGAGAGCGCCTCGGCGTCGGCGTCGAACGGCTCGCCGGCCTGCTTGGCCGCGAGCGCCCGGTCCATCTGCGGGCCGATGCGCTGCACGCGCAGCCAGGTGCGCGCGCTGATATCGGACGGGAAGGCGTACTCCTTCCCGCCGATCGGCAGCACGAGAGGCTCGGCCTCGAGGAACTCGTCGAGGTCGCGGAAGGCCATCGTCTGCCTCCGGTCAGCTGATCGGGTCGGGGTGCGTGATGGCGGTGCGCTTGCCCTGGCCGGTCAGCTTGACCGAGACCGTCTCGAGCGCGTCCATCGCGCCGCCGTCGGGCGCCCAGGACACGGCCGCGTAGCCCTGGTAAGCTTCCTCGCGCGGGCCGTCTTCCTCCATCTCGTACCAGCGGACCTCGACGGTGTTCGCGGGGCCGAGCTGGTCCGACGCCTCGCGCAGGATCTCCTGGCCGGCGTCGTACGCTTGCGGGTCGGCGACCGTCACCTTGCGCGCGAGCTTGGTCTCGAGCGACCAGGCGACCGCCGTCGCGGTGCTCGACTTGTAGCCCTCGCTGTCGAAGTCGGCGTCGTCCTGCAGTGTGTGCTCGACGACCGGCTTGAAGTCCGTCATGCCGTTTACCGCAGTCCAGGTCGGAGCGGCGTGCGTGCCGGCGTTGACGTCGAGATACCACTTCCGAACGAGCGTGGAAGCTCCGAGCGGGGTCTTGGTTGTGGCTGCCATGATGCGCGCCTCCTCTTAGGTGCGGTTGGTTGACGGCCGATGAGCCGTGACGTAGTAGTTACTGGACACGGAGCGCCGCTGGTTCTCGTCCCAACCGAGCGGGGCCCCTGACACGCGCATGATCTGCACGATGGTCACTCCGGTGGACAGCACGAGCCGCTGCCTGCCGTGGAGCAGGCCGAAGATCGCGTCGTCGAGGTCGTCGGAGGGCCGCGGGTCACGGCCACCCCAGCGCGAGATGACCTGCACGCCGAGCACCGAATCCGACAGCGCCGGGTCGTCCGTCACCGCGTAGGCGGTGAGCGCGATCTGGCGGTCGGGCGTGGGCCGCAACTCGCCGAGCACGATGCCCGTCTGCAGCGCCGTGTAGGCGCCGGTCGTCAGGTAGGTCGCCTGCAGGCCGCTCGCCGGCAGCGCGAGGTACGTCGCCAGGCCGGTCAGTAGGTCGGTCTTGAAGCCGCTCATCACCCGATCTCCTTGGCGATCTCGCGCCGCACCCGCTCGGGCCCGTCTTGCGCGACTCGTTCAGCGGGATCTCGAGGTAC
>CAZJGT010000234.1:0-3198 GCA_964545565.1 uncultured Thermoleophilia bacterium | reverse complement strand
GGGCTTTCGGATCCTGCGCGACTTCTACACCGTGCGCTCCAGGACGCGCGTCCTGAGCCGGGCCGCCGAAGCGCTGCTCGCGTTCTTCCGCGAGCAGTACGCGGCGGCCGGCTGACTACCCCGCTCCATTCCCATTTCGCATGCGTCGCCCCACGAGGATAAGCCCTCCTACTGCAGCAAGCCTGAGCGCGTGGCCGCGTGCTTTGCCGCGAAGCGCGTCATCGTGCTTGCTTATTTGACAGATAAGTGAGTGCCTCCCATACTCGCGGCCATTCGAGCGCCGGGACGCTGCCTGCCCGGCTCAGGCTCATGAGAGGACCGGATGTCCGAGAGCGAGCACAGCGCCGTCGCCGACGTCTTCGACCCCGACATCGACGACACGCTGCCACCGTTCCGCCCCGGCCCCGAGCCCTCCGGGCTGACCGCCGGGGCGTGGCTCAGACGCTGGGGCGTCGGCCTCGCCGGCTGGGGCGTCTTCGTCCTCGTCGTCTATCTGACGCTCGGCGCCCACCTCAACGCCTACCTGAGCCTCGCCGGCCTCCTGATCGGCTTTCTGGTCGGACTCACCGGGATGGGCGGGGGAGCCCTCATGACTCCCGTCCTCATCTTCTTCTTCGGCTTCCAGCCCACCATGGCGATCGGCACCGACATCACGTATGCGGCCGTCACCAAGATCGCCGGCTCGTGGAAGCACTGGCGCCAGGGCTCGGTGGACATCCCCCTGGCGCTCTGGCTGGCGCTCGGCAGTGTCCCGGCTTCGCTCCTCGGCGTCGCCACCATCGCGATCGTCAAGGCGCACTACGCCGACCTCATCGATCACATCCTCTATCGCGCCATCGGCTCGGCGCTGATGCTGGTGGGAGTGCTGCTCATCGTCAAGGTCGTCCTGCACGTCGACCAGGCGCACCGCCGCGAGAACATCCGCATGACCCGACGGCTCAAGATCATGACCGTCGGGCTCGGCATGTGCACCGGCTTCATCATCGGGTTCACGTCGGTCGGCAGCGGCACCCTCCTCGCCGTGTTCCTCATCCTCTTCTATCCGCTCACCACCGACCGGATCATCGGGACCGACATCTTCCACGCCATGATCCTGCTGGTGATCACCGGCCTGGCGCAGATCGGCGTCGGCAACGTCGACCTCTGGATGGTGGCGTCGCTGCTCATGGGCTCCATCCCCGGCGTGCTGCTGGGGTCGCAGCTCACGGTGAAGGCCCCGACGCGTGTGCTGCGCAGTATCCTCGCGGCGGTGCTCTTCCTCAGCGGGCTGGCACTGCTCTTCAAGGCATAGGCTCAGGCCGCCCGACGGCAGTCGGAGCCGGTCTGGTACCATCAGGCGAGCGCCGTGACGACCGGTGCGGGACCCCGGGAGGACTTGTCGATGTTCGATTTCCTGACGCTACCCGAGCGTACCAGCAAGCCGCGCGAGAGCGGTCTGACGCACGTGCTCGACAAAGGATACAGCCTGGACCAGGTCCGCCAACTGGTGGAGGTCGCGGAGCACTACATCGACATCGTCAAGCTGGGTTGGGGTACCGCGGCGGTCACGCCGAACGTCAAGGAGAAGATCCGGCTCTACCACAGCTTCGGCCTCCCGGTCTGCTTCGGCGGCACCTTCTTCGAGGTCTGTCTGCGGCAGAACAAGCTCGAGGAGTTCGTAGCGCTGGTGCGTGAGTGCGAGATGACCTGCATCGAGATCTCGGACGGCACCATCGACATCGCCGAGGAGGACAAGCTGGCGCTGGTGCGCCGCTTCGCCAAGGAGTTCCGCGTGCTCAGCGAAGTGGGCAGCAAGGATGAGACCGTCGTGATCACGCCTTCCAGGTGGGTCGACTCGATCAAGCGCGAGCTCGAGGCCGGGGCCTGGAAGGTCATCACCGAGGGCCGCGAGACCGGCACCGTGGGCATCTACCGCCCGAATGGCGACGTCAAGGACGGCCTCGTGGAAGAGATCCACAATGCGTTCGACACATCGCAGCTCCTCTTCGAGGCACCGATCAAGAAACAGCAGGCATGGTTCATCAGGCAGTTCGGGCCCAACGTGAACCTCGGCAACATCCCGCCGCAGGAGGTCATCTCCGTCGAGACGCTGCGCGTCGGCGTTCGCGGCGAAACGCTCCTCGCGTTCCACTGACGGCAGCTCGGCTCGCCACTCCCGGCTCCCATGACGCTCTTTCTCGTCCGCCATACCCAGACCGACTGGAACCGCGAACCCGCACGCTGTCAGGGTTGGGCTGAGGTCGACCTCAATGAGACGGGCCGCACCCAGGCGCGCGACCTCGGTCGCGCGCTCGCGGGGCGCGGCATCGAGCTCGTGGTCAGCAGCCACCTCGTGCGCGCTCGCGAGACGGCGGAGCTCGCCCACGATGAGCTCGGCGGCGAGATCCCGTTCGTCGTCGACCCGCGGCTCGCCGAGACGCACCGCGGCGAGTGGGAGACGCGCCGGTTCTCGTCCATCATGCGCGAGGAGCCGGACGCGTGGCGGCACTACCGAGAGCACCCGGAGACGTTCCGCTTTCCCGGCGGGGAGAGCCTCGCCATCCAGCAGCGCCGAGTCCTCGCCTGCCTGCGCGACTGCGCCCTCGACGGACGAACGGCGCTGATGGTCACGCACGGCGGCGGCATCCGCCTCGTCCGCTGCTTCCTCGAGGGGCGCGGCATCGGCGGGTTCCACGTCACGACGACGGCCAACGGCGGCGTCGACGAGATCGAGACGGAGGGTCTCGCCGCGCGCATCGACGCCTATCTGGCCGGGAAGAGCTGACGGCGGCATCCACGCTTCTTGCCGCTCACACGCCTGATGACGCCACCCGACGAACCGACATCCGCGCCGGCATCTGCCGCGTCCGGGCCCCGACAGCGGGTCATCCCCGACCCGCCCGAGATGGACCCGTCCGAGGGCGGGCGGGCCTTCTGGTTCGTGCTCGTCCTGGTGCTCGTGACGGCGCTGGTCATGGGCGGCGTTGTCGCGCTCAACGTCATCGCCGACCCGTACGGCTCCGTGGGTACAGACTACTTCCCCACGGTCACGACATCCGACCGCACGGTCAAGGCCGACAAGATCGAGCAGCTCGAGCGGGCTCCCGAGCTCGTGGTGCTGGGCAGCTCGCGCTCCATGCGCTACGAGCCTGCCTACCTCGAGGAGAAGACCGGCCTGCGGACCTTCAATGCCGGCGTCAACGGCATCGGCGGCGCCGC
>CAZJGT010000233.1:0-3205 GCA_964545565.1 uncultured Thermoleophilia bacterium | reverse complement strand
CGCGGCCGGGCAGGTGGATCTCGCCGGGGCGCAGGTACAGGGCGTTGCCGCCGAGTTCCGCGAACCCGTTCTCGAAGCTCACGCGCGTGCGCGTGGAAGCGGCCTCGAAGATCATCGCCAGGTGTTGCCCGGGGAGGAAGGACGTCAGCGGGCGCTTCTTCCACACGGCTTTGAGGTTCACGGCGAGCTTGAGGAGATCTTCGAGCTCATCACGTGTGTAGTCGAGGTCGGTGAGGAAGTGGCGGCCACGGAACTTCTTGAGAGCGGGGAGCGTGGTATCCAAAGTGCGCCTCCTGGCGAGGGGATTGCCGCTGCAAGTTCAAGTGCCCGGCGCTCGCGACCGCATGACCGTTGCGCCAGGCGTCGTCCGGCAGTCTCACCACTTGTCTGTCCGGACGGACAAATGTACACTACCAAGTGCCGCATGACCTGGCAAGCGTCGACGATCGCGACTTCAGGAGGGGCCGGTGACGCCCACGGACGAGAGGCGCAGAAGCTTGGCGCGCGGGGAAGGCCTCCCCGAGCCCCTCTTGCTCGAAGACCCGATGGAGGCGCTGGCGCCCACGGCGAGGAACATCCTCTCCGCCGCACAACGACTGCTGGCCGCCGGCGGGTTCGAGGCGCTCAAGCTCTCCGCCATCGCCCGCGAAGCCGGGGAGTCCAAGGCGAGCATCGGCTATCACTTCGGCAACAAGGCCGGGCTCGTCACCGCGCTCGTCGATTCACTGGCCCACGACGCCAACCGCGGCCTCATCGACGAGACGGCGGCGGCGCCCGCGGGCAAGGCCCGGGTGCGGGCGCTCATCGACGGCGAGACGCGCATCGCCGCGGACGCCGAGAGCTTCCGGTGTTTCTTCGAGGTCCTGCCGCACGCCCTCCGTGATCCGGACCTCCGCGGGCGTGTCGCCGCGCTCTACGACGGCTACCGTGAGACCGTTCTTCGCTGTCTTGACGCCGCCGGTTCCGACGCCGAACCGGAGCTGCGTCCGTTCGCGATGCTGATGATCGCCATCGTCGACGGCCTCGCCATCCAGCACGGGCTGGACCCGGACGAGGCCGACGTACGCGCCGCGACGGAGCTCTGGGAGCGACTGGCGCGGCCGTTCCTCACGGGGCCGCGCCAGACGTCGCCCGCGTGACGGGACCCGGCGTTTCCTGCCGCAGGCGGGCACGCCGCGCCTCTGGCCGCGGGCCCTCACGGCGGGTATCCTTGGCGACGTGAACGCCGCCATCATCTGGGACGAAGCCTACGCCGAGCACGACACCGGGGCGCACCCCGAGGGCGCGGACCGCGTCACGTCGCTTGTCGAGCACCTCAAGGGAACCGACCTGTGGCCGCGGCTGACGGTGGCCACCGCGCCCGAGCCGGCCACCGAGGCCGAGGTGCTGCTCGTCCACACGCCGCTGCACCTGGCGACGATCAAGCAGGCCGCTGAGGGCAAGGGAGCGTGGCTCGATCCGGACACCCACGTCTCGGCGCGGAGCTACGACGTGGCGCTGCTCTCGGTCGGCGGTGCGCTCCTCGCCACCGATCTGTGGAGCGACGGCCTCGTGCCGTTCGCGCTGATCCGTCCGCCGGGTCACCACGCCACTCCGGACAGGGCGATGGGCTTCTGCCTCTTCAACAACGTGGCCATCGCCGCGGCGCGGCTGCGCGAGCAGGGATATGGACGCGTCGCCATCCTCGACTGGGACGTCCACCACGGCAACGGCACACAGGCGGCGTTCTACGCCGAGCCCGGAGTGCTGTTCGGCTCCGCGCACCAATGGCCGCACTACCCGGGCAGCGGCTTCTTCAACGAGTGCGGTGAGGGAGCTGGGGAGGGGTTCACCGTCAACGTCCCGCTTCCTGCGGAGGCTGACGACGGCGACTACGCGAGCCTGTTCTCCGCCGTCTTCGAGCCGATCGTGCGGCGCTACGCGCCACAGGCGATCCTCGTGTCCGCCGGTCAGGACATCCACCGTGACGACCCGCTCGGGGGGATGGTCGTCACCGAGTCCGGCTTCGCGCAGATGGCGCTGCGCTGCGTGCGCCTTGCCCAGGAGTCGTGCGAGGGGCGTCTCGCGTTCGTGCTCGAAGGCGGCTACGAGCGCGGGGCCGCGGCGCGGGCGGTCGAGGCGGTGCTGCGCGCGGTGGCCGACGAGCAGGCGCCCGAGGTCGGCGGCGGTACCGAGCGCGCCGCCGCCGCCATCGCGCGCGCGAGAGAGGTCCAGTCGACGTACTGGGACGTCTGAGACCGGCGCGGGAGACACGGCCGGAGACGCGGTCAGACGATGATCTGCTTGAGCCCGAGACGCTCCATCTCGTCGCGTACCTCACGACCGATGGCATCATCGACGATGATCGTATCGATCTTGTCGAACGTGCAGATGGCTACGTCACCGACGACGCCGAACTTGCTCGCGTCGACGAGGACGGCGACCTCACCACGGGCCTGCCGGATCATCGCTCGTTCCACGCCGGCGAGACCGATGCTCGGCGTGGTCACGCCTTCCTCCAGGCTGACGCCGTCGGCGCCGAGGATGAACCGCGACGCGTGGAAGGTCGCCACCGCCTCGATCGCGAGCGGGCCCTCGAGCGTGTTGGAGCGCGCCCGGTAGGAGCCTCCAAGGAGGACGACGTCCAGCGCGCTGTGCTGCGCCGTCGAGAGGGCGCCGACGTTATGCGTGACGATGCGCGCCTTGAGCTGCGGGTCGACGTGGCTGAGCACCTGGGCGGCGGTCGTGCCGGAGCTGAGGAACACCGTCTCACCGGCCCTGATGGTCTTCGCCGCGGCTTTGGCGATGCGCCGTTTCTCCTCAGAGTGGGCGCTGACGTTGCTGGCGTACAGCGGCTCTTCGAGGATGCGGCGCTTCAGGATCGCGCCTCCGTGCATGCGCGAGAGCAGGCCGGCCTGCTCGAGCTGCTCGAGGTCGCGGCGGATGGTCATCTCGGAGACTCCGAGGTTCTCGCTGAGTACGGAGACGCGCACCGCGCGGCGCTGCTCGAGGAGCTCGACGATACGCGCCCGGCGCTCCGCGGGGATCATCTCACGGACCCCTGGTGACAGATCTGGTGACATCGCAGGCCCCTCGCGCTCGCTTCTCATTGTGTTACAAGTTCGCACACACTCGCACACATCATAGGTGTGGCTCCCTCCGCTGTTCAAGCATGGTCACGCGGGCGGGCGCCGCGGGCGGGAGGAAGACAGGGCGGCCGCCCGCG
>CAZJGT010000232.1:0-3212 GCA_964545565.1 uncultured Thermoleophilia bacterium | reverse complement strand
ATCCACGGTCAGGCACGACGGCATCTCGCCGAGCACGCGCTTCTCGGCGCGCGAGAGAGGCTCCGCGTACACCCGCTGTTCCAACGCATCCGCAAGCTGCTTCGCCCGCCGCCCGAACAGGCCGGCGTCGGGCCAGCCGGCGAGCGTCTTGAGGGCGCGGTCGCACCACCCCCTCGCGGCGGCGAGGTCGCCCTGCTCGAGGGCGACCTCGCCGAGCATCACGTCGCGCATGAGAAGGACCCAGGGCGCGTTGTGCACCATGTCCGCAGCGAACTCGTCGATCGTGCGCGCAAAGGCCATCGTTTCAGGATCGCCTGAATGCGACATGAGGCGCAGGCGCGCATACAGCGTCGGCAGGTTGCCGCTCAGATGGACCGCCTCGTCGAGACCCATCTGCGGGCGCAGCCGCCTCGCCTCGGCGACAAGCACCGCTGCCTCATCCCAGCACCCCGCGTCCTGAGCGATCAGAGCCAGCCACGTGCGCGTGCCTGCCATACGATCGAGATCGGGTGCGCCCGGCGCAGCGGCCTCGGCGTCCATGGTCTCGCGGAGCATCCGCCGGGCCCGGTCGGCGGCGCCGACGAGATAGTGACTGCGTGCGAGGCAGTCCCACGCCATGTCCCGCCACTCACCCGGACGCGTCTCGAGGCGCAGCGCCTCCTCATGACAGCGCCGGGCCTGCGTGACCCCCTCCGGAGCAAGCTCGGCGACGATGAAGATGTACGACGAGCGCAGCGACGCGGCGTCCAGGGGCGAGGGCCCGTCCTCGAACTCGAACGTCGTCATGAGTCGCGTCCAGCGGCGCTGCTCCTCGGGTGTCCCGGCGGCGAGAGCGAACACCCAGCCCGCGGCGATCGCCAGCGCCGGGTGGGCGAGAAGCTGTTCCGTGGTGTAGAGGCGGAGCAGCCGGCTGGCGCTCTCGACGTAGCTTGGAGCAGCAGCGTGTCGGCCGTCCGCGCAGCCAGATCGACCGTTGCCTCGACGTCGCCGGCGGCGAGGTAGTGGCGCACCGCGGACTCGGGCCGCTGGTTGTCCAGGCACCACGCGGCGGCGCGCCGGTGCAGACGCCCGGCCTCGGCGGCGCCTCGCCGCGCCAGGCGGCTGCGGAGCAGGTCCGCGAAGAGATGATGATACCGAAAGCGCTCGCCGTGGCCGTCGAGGGCGCTCACGAAGAGGTTGTCACGGGCGAGACGCTCCAGGATCAAGCCGGCGTCGGCGCGGTCCGTCACGGCCGCGCATAGCGGCGACGACAGCTCCTCGAGGATCGATGTCTGCTCGAGGAAGAGCCGGATGTCCGAGGGCTGGCGCCCCAGCACTTCGTCCAGCAGGAACGCCGAGATGCCGTATTGATCGCCACGGATCTCCGCCAGCCAGTCCGTCCCCGGCCGTTCGCGGGCGGCGAGCAGCGAAAGGTACATGCCGGCCGCCCAGCCCTCGGTCCGCTCGACGAGCGCCCGCGCAGCCGCCTCATCCGCGTCCACCCCGTGCAGGCACAGCAGCTGCATCGTCTCGTCGAGGTCGAAGGCGAACTGGAGCTGGCGCAGCTCGCGGAGGCTCCCCTGCGCCCGCAGACGGCCGAGCGGCAGCGGAGGCTCCGAGCGAGTGCCCATCACCAGCGAGGCGCCCTCGGGGAGTTCCTCGACGAGCACACCGAGATCGTCCCAGCAGTCGGGGTTCCGCACCTGATGGCAGTCGTCGAGGAAGAGAGCGAACGGCGACGCCGCGGCAGCCGCCGTCACGATGCCGGCGAGCAGCTGTTCACGGCGCGGCGCCCGCCGACGGGGCGACGGGCCGCTGAGGCCGACATGCGCAGCCCCCGCGACCTCGAGCGCCGCGGCGATAGAAGAGAGGAACACGGCGGGGTCGTTGTCGTAGGAGTCGAGATGCAGCCAGGCGACCGGCCGCTTCTCGCGCGCCGCCCACTGCATCGCCGCGACCGTCTTGCCGGATCCGGGCGCAGCGCAGAGCAGCACGACAGGCTCTCCGGCGTCCAGCAGACGTGAGACCACGCTCTCACGCATCACGAGGGCCAGGTGGGCGCGCGCGGGGCGAAGCTTCGACGGATGAGGCCGGTACGGCTGGCCGCGCGGCCGCAGGGCACTCACATCCGCCGCGGCGTCTCCGCCGTGTGCTGGACTACCCTGCCCGCCTCGTCGTGGCCGGGCCGACCCCACAGCCGTCGCTCCTGTCCGCTGGACGCCTGCTCCATGCCTCCAAGAACTCACCTTACGACCAACGCAGGCTGACTACTACCGTTGCGGCAGCGGAGCGGTGCTCCCTCTGCCCCTGCAGCTCGACCCGAACCGCCGGCCCGGAGTCACGAGCCGGCCTCAGCGAGGCGCACCCGCGACCACGTTGAGCGGATGCGGATTCGCGACCGTGCCCGGCAGGTATCGGGGCGCAGGCGGCTGAACGTCGCCGTGGCCGCGCGGATCCAGGTCGATGCCCCGCACGAGCTGATGGATCACCACGCCGGACGCCGAGCTCGCAGCCGCGCCCGCAGCCATGGGGACCGGGGTCGTGGGTGGTGTCGCCGGATGCCGCAGTATCACCTGCGACTCGGGCCACGGGACGACTGCAGCCTGCCCGGCAGTCACTGCCGTCGAGATGGCGGCCTCGCCGGTTGTCGTCGTGGGCGAACCGGGCAACGCCGACTCCCAAGGATGCTCGACCAGCACCACTAGGACTACGGCGATCACTGCGGCCGCCACGACGAGGATCGACGCGACGGGTGACCAGGGGATGTGTATGTGTGGACTGCGTCGATGAGGGATCGGGACGGTCATGGCTCCTCCTTCTCCGGTGGCTCTTCGTGAAGCCTAGGAGCCTGAACCAAGAGGCGCATCGCCCGAATCGGGTGATTTCGAAACGAGGCCGGGTGACCGGGCAGCGACGCCCAGTCCGCCTCCTCCGATCCGCCGCATACCGGCCGCTGCCGCCCCTGATCCGGGGGCGCTGTCAGGAGGCGACGGCGCCGGGAGCGCGGCCGGCCGCTTCCGGCTGCTTCGTGCCGGCCGGCCGCGCGACCTTCATCCCGAACACCCAGCGCGTGACCCGCGTCCGCCGCACGATCTCGTAGAGAGTGAAGGTCCCGGCCGCGGAGACGACCATCAGCGTGAGCCATTGGAGCGGCTCGGCGGCGGCCAGATCGACCACGTAGAAGGCGGCGATCACGATCACTGTCTGGTGCAGCAGATACACCGGGTAGGACG
>CAZJGT010000231.1:0-3217 GCA_964545565.1 uncultured Thermoleophilia bacterium | reverse complement strand
CTGCTCGCGGATGGTACGCTCAGTATATACTATTACTTGAGGAACGCGACACTAGGTCGCGTGGACCAAGGAGGTCCATGGCGCCGGAGGAGAGACCGTCCTCGGCCGAGCAAGATCCCCTGGACGCACGTCCTAGACACACGTCCTGGACACGTACCTGACGCGCAGCGTTGCCACCGTCGGCCTTCGACGGCGGCATGCGGCTCGGTCTGGAACATCCGTCGCTTGCCCCTTCTGCCGACCTGCGATGGGGACGATGACTGTGGCACAGGACGGGAGGACCATGGGCGCAACGCAGTCGAGATGGGCGGAACTGAGCGCGAGACTGGAGCACGAGCGCGTCGTCGCCTCGCGCGAGAAGCTGCGCATTGGCGAAGCCCCCAGCCTGGCCGCGATCGCCAGTCTCGAAGAGGTCGAGGAGCGCCGTCTCTTCGTCGCGGCCGGCACCGACATCGACGACGTGAGCCACGGCCAGGTGATGCGCGCCGCGGTCAACGACCTCCAGCACCGGCTGCTCCTGCTCGACCCCCAAGAAGACGTGTATGGCCTCGCCCTCGAGCGCCTGATGACGGCGGCCGGCGCCGACAGGGTCTGCGCCTTCCTCGACGTCGACAACGATCGCACGACGGCCTATGCGCTTCACGCCGAGGCGTGCATCGCGCCGGAGTGGAGCCTGCTCGAGACAGAGCGAGCCGTGCTTGCCGCCTATGAGGAGTTCGTTCCGGGCCTTCGCGACCGTCTTGCCGCGGGCGAGCCCTTCAGCAGCCGGACCGAGTTCCTGCAAGATCCGACCGCCGCCCGGCTGGCGGCACAGGGGGTCGAGGCGACGCTCCTGCTGCCGCTTTTCGGAGGCGGCGTCTTGCGCGGCTTCCTGCGGCTCGACCGCTGTGACCTGGCCAGGCTGTGGAGCGAGGGCGAGATAAGTATCCTGGTCTCGGCGGCGGGATCGATCTCCGCCGCGATCGAGCGGCAACAGGTCGTCGAGAAACTCGTGCAGCGCGGGCACGAACTGGCGGCGCTCCTGACGACGAGCCGCGCGATTACGTCGAGCATCGACTACGACGTCGTCTTGCAGGAGGTCGCCCGTGCGGCGGCCGAGGCGCTCGGGTGTCCCGAGTGCGTCATCTGGGAGTACTCGGGACGCAGCGACGTGGCGACGTACCGTGTCTGCTACCGGCGCGGAGCACGACCCGACGGTGCAGAGGACCTCGTCGGCTCGACCTACTACGCGAGCGACTACCCGGGTGGCATGCGCGCGGTGCGCGAGGGTGCGGTCACAGAGCAGTCGCTCTCGGACGCGGGCCTGAGCCGGGGCGAGCGCGTCCGCATGAGGGGACGAGGCGAAAAGACCCGGCTCAGTGTGCCCCTCGTCTATGGCGAAGAAGTGCTCGGCATGATGATCCTCGTAGAGACCGCCGGCGAGCGTCGCTTCACACTGGACGAGGCGAGGATGGCGAAGGTGATCGGCGAGCAGGCCGCGGCGGCGTTGCACAACGCACGCCTGCATCGCCGCGAGGAGGACCAGCATCGGTGGCTCGCCGCCCTCGCGGAGGCGACGCGCGTGATCGGCTCACGGCTTCATCGCGCCGACCTGCTTCGGGACGTCGCGACCCTCGCCATCGAGGCTCTCCTCGTGGACCGAGCGCTGGTCTACGAATGGGACGACTGCGGCGCCGGTTTCGCCCTGCGCGCAGCCGGCGGCGCGGTCGCAGCCGCCGATGACGCGCCCGGCAAAGAGCCCCATATCGACGCCGCCGTGACACGCGCGTTGCGTGGCGGCGAGACGGTGATCCAGCAACTCGCCGAGCCGAGCCTCTCGCCGGCGACGGCGGCTCGCATGGCGGCGGCCGGCGAGCAGGTCGTCGCCTGGGTGCCCTTCGTGATGACGGACGAGGTCCTCGGCGTGATGCGCCTCGCGGTGCGGTCGACGAGCCGTCACTTCACCGAGGGTGAGCTCTCGTTCGCACGCGCCCTCGGCGAGCACGCGGCGATCGCCCTGAACAACGCCCGTCTCTACGCGCAGATCGAGGACCTGGCGATGAAGGACGGCCTCACCGGGCTTGCGAACCACCGTTGCTTCTACGACCGCCTCGCGGAGGAGATCGACCACGGGCGGCGCTACGGAACGCCGGTCTCTCTGCTCATGCTCGACATCGACGACTTCAAGCATCTGAACGACACGCACGGACACCCGGCCGGCGACGAGGTGCTGCGGCTGATCGGCGGGCTGATGGTGGAGGAGTTGCGTCAGGGCAGCGATCTGGCGGCCCGCTACGGTGGTGAGGAGTTCTGCGTTGTCCTTCCGAGCACCGCCGCCCTCGGGCCGCGATGTGGCCGCGTCGCGCGCGCACGCGGCGTCGAGGCTGTCACGGAAGGTGCGAACGGTCAGGCCGGCGACGCGCAGGCCCTGGCGGAGCGGCTACGGCGGCGCATCGCCGCGTTCGACTTCCCTATCGGCCCCAACGGCAGCCCGGTCCATATCACCGTGAGCATCGGTCTCGCGTCGTTCCCGGCGACCGCGGACGGCATGGACGCCTTGGTCGCGCGCGCGGACGCGGCGCTCTATGCGGCGAAGCGAGCCGGCAAGGACAGGGTCGAGGTCGGCTGAGTGGCGCTGATGCTCATGCGCTCCTGAGGTGATCGTCCTTCATCGCCGCGGGCGTTCCACTTGACTGCGCCGTATTGCAGTCTGGCCCCTGCGCGCCGGCGGTGGTACGTTCTGGCGGAGCCATGACCGGATTCCGTAGAATCGCACTGAGAGTGGGCCTCCTGGCCGCCGCGGTCCTCGTGGCCGTCGCGCTCGTGAGCGCCGGGTGCGCGTCGGAGCGCGTCGCGGCGGCGACCGGGGAGCCGGCGGCCCAGACCGCCCACGCGGCCGGGTCTCCGGCGCCCTCTCCGTCGCCGAGCCACACGGCTCCGACCGAGCTCGCCGGATGGAGTGCGCGCCGTCTGGCCGCCCAGCTGGTGTTCTGCAGCGTGCCGGCCACGGATCCGCTGCAGGGGCGTCGCTGGGCACGCAAAGGGATCGGCGGCATCGTCATCCTCGGCGGCGGGGCACGACCGGACATCGGCAAGGACCTCGCCGCCGTCCTGCGCGCCGCCCCCCGTGGCCTCAAGCCCTTCATCGCCAGCGACGAGGAGGGCGGGCAGGTGCAGCGGCTGCGCCACGTCATCTACCCGCTCCCGTCCGCCCGGGTGATGGGCGGGTGGAGCACCT
>CAZJGT010000230.1:0-3256 GCA_964545565.1 uncultured Thermoleophilia bacterium | reverse complement strand
CGAGCACGCGCTCGTGCGCCATATCATGGCCAACGGCTTCGAGCTTCCGGCGCGCGTGTACGACACGACGCGTGGCGACACGCTGGTGACGCGCGAGGAGCTGCGCGCCGGCGAGCACGTCAAGCGCCATTTCGCCGTGTACGAGTTGCTCGGCGGCGAGGACGCGTACACATGGACCAAGAACCGCTGCACCGACGTCGAGTACGACGACGCGGCGCGCGTGCTCGCCCGCTTTCACCGGGCGGCTCACGACTTCGAGCCCGGCGACCTGTTCCGCGAGCAGCCGCCCATCATGGACTTCCTCGCGACCCTGCGCGAGACGTTCGACGGGTACGCCGCGGGGACGAAGGGCACGAAGTACGATCGCTACTTCCTGGCCAAGCTGCCGGAGATCCTCGCGGCGGTCGATCGGGGTCTCGCGCTCGCTCCCGCGCTCGAGGGTCTGCCGCGCTGCCCGGTCTTCTGCGACTTCCACCCCGGGAACCTCAAATGGCTCGACCAGCACAGCGTGGGGCTGTTCGACTTCGACTGGGCCAAGCTCGACTACCGTGTCTTCGACGTCGCCGTCGGCATCGTCTACTTCTGCAGCTCCTGGCAGGGGGACGACGAGTACAAGCTCCGGCTCGACAAGGCCGACATCTTCCTGAGGGCGTACCAGGACGAGGCTTCCCGGAGCGGGGCGCCCGGCCCACTCACCGACGGCGAGCTCGAGGCGTTGCCCCGCATGCTCGCGATCGCCGCGCTCTACGTGGTCAACTGGGACATCGTCGCCTACTACATCGACCGCGATCCGAACGATGACGAGTATCTCTACTTCCTCGAGCACAACGTGGCGTTCGTGGAGTTCATCGAGGCCCACCTCGACGACCTCGCCGCCATGGCCGAGCGCGTCAAGGCGCCGGCGGCCGCGCTCGGGGACGCAAGGGGAGAGGAGGCGTGACGGGATGAGGTTCACGGAGCTGCTCACGGAAGCGGAGGTCAGGCGTACGCACGAGGCCTCGCTCGAGGTCCTCGAGACGGTGGGCATCCTCGCTCACTACGCGCCCGCTCGTGAGGTCTTCAGGAAGCATGGTTGCACGGTCGACGAGGAGACCGGGTTGGTGCGCTTCCCGGCCGCCGTGGTGGAGAAGTACCGCAGGATGGCGCCGCCGAGCTTCACGTTCCGCGGCCGCGACCCGCAGTTCGATCGCACGATCCCCGACGACGGGCCCATCGTCGTCACGGGGTCGTCGGCGCCGAACGTGGTCGACCCGGTCACCGGGGTCGAGCGCCGGGCGACGTCCTCGGACATCGCCAACATCGCCCACCTGATCAACGACCTGCCCGGGTTCGACGTGTTCAGCATCTCGACCCTGGCCGACGACGCGCCCGAGGGGCAGTTCAGCCTGAGCCGGTTCTACCCGGCGCTCAAGAACTGCCTCAAGCCGGTGCGCAGCAACACGCCCAACATGGACGACCTGCGCCAGGTCGTCGAGCTCGGCGAGCTCATCGCCGGCGGCAAGGACGCCTACGCCGAGCGGCCGATCATCAATCATCACTACTGTCCGATGGTCAGCCCGCTCACCATGGACGTCGATTCCACCGAAGCGGTCATGTGGCTCACCGAGCGGGGCCTGCCCGTCTACACGACGGTGGTGCCGAACGCCGGCCTCACGTCGCCGATGACGCTGATGGGCACGCTCGTGGTGGGCAACGCCGAGTTCCTCGCCATCACCGTGTTCCAGCAGATGGTCAAGGAAGGCACGCCGATCATCTATGCGAGCCTGCCCACGGTGGCCGACATGCGCACCGGCGCCTATGCGCCCGGCGCCATCGAGACCGGCCTTCTGCTCGCCGCCCAGGCGCAGCTCGCGCGCTTCTACGGCGTTCCTTCCGGCGGCTACATCGGCCTCACCAACGCGCACTCGAACGATGCGCAATCCGGCTTCGAGACCGGCATGAACACCGTGCTCGGGGTCTCCGCCGGCGCCACGCTCCTCAACATGGGCGGCCTCTTCAGCTCACTCATGGCCTTCGACTTCGCCAAGGCCGTCGTCGACAACGAGATCGCGATCATGGACAAGCGCGCCCACCGCGGTCTCGAGTTCAGCGAGGAGAACCTCGCGCTCGACGAGATCGCGGCCGTCGGCCCCGGCGGGAGCTACATGGGACGCAAGCACACCAAGGCGCGCATGAAGACGACCGCAGTCCTTCCCAAGCTGGCCGACCGCGACATGCGCCAGCAGTGGGAAGACGCCGGCCGGCCGGTCATCCACGACCGCGCGCTCGCCGAGGCGCGCCGTATCCTCGCGGAGCCCAACGGCGCCGTGTGGGACGACGCGCTGGACGCGACGATCAGAGAGCGCTTCGCCGGGCTCGTGGCCGGCGACGCGACACCGCTGGAGGGTTGAGACGACGAGCTGAGACGAAGTCCCGGGTGACCACACGGCGGCCTCAGGGCGGCCGGGCAACGTACAATCGGACCAAGAGGTGCATTCCATGGCGGACGCAGACCACTTCGACAAGCTGAAGCAATCGATCATCGACCAGGACGAGGACGAAGTCCTTGCCGCCGTGAACGCGGCCCTCGCCGACGGCATCGCGGCCAAGACCGTCATCGACGAGGGCCTGCTGCCGGGCCTCAACGTCATCGGCGAGCAGTTCGAAGACGAGGAGATCTTCCTGCCCGAGCTCATGCAGGCAGCCCTGGCGTTCCAGGCGGCGATGGGTGTCCTCGAGCCCAAGATCAAGGAAGAGGGCGCCGAGGGCGAGAAGAAGGGCAAGATCGTCCTCGGTACCGTCAAGGGCGACCTCCACTCGATCGGCAAGAACATCCTCAAGCTCCTCTACGAGACCTCCGGCTTCGAGGTCTGGGACCTCGGCATCGACGTCGACCTGTTCCAGTTCGTCGACAAGGCCAAGGAAGTCGACGCCGACATCATCGCCATGTCGGCTCTCCTCACGACCACGCTGGTCGGCCAGAAGGACGTCATCGAGGCGCTCAGGGACCAGGGCGCGCGCGAGAAGTTCAAGGTCATCATCGGCGGCGGCGCGACGACCAAGGAATGGGCCGACACCATCGGCGCCGACGGCTGGGCCGCGACTGCCTACGAGGCCGTGACCCTCTCCACCAAGCTGGTCTCCTGAGACCGCGCCTGATCCCGACGAGAGCAAGGAGCACGAGATGATCGACCTTATCGAGGTGTTCGATCGCGCCGAGACCGGCCCGCTCACCTCCGAGACCGACTACTACATGAAGCGCTACGTCCCCAAGCTC
>CAZJGT010000229.1:0-3272 GCA_964545565.1 uncultured Thermoleophilia bacterium | reverse complement strand
CTAGCGCTTGGTGTGATGCCTGGTGCCGCCCTTGCGCTCGCGGTGAGCGCCGTTGGCCCGGGGCGCGCTCCGGCGCCGCTCCTGGCCACGGTTCTGCGCCCTGGTGTAGAGCCAGAGCAGCAATGAGGCCACGGCGATCGAGCCGATGACGCCGCCCGGCCGGATCCTCAGCCCCTCGCCCATGAGCAAGTTGACGACGATGCCGGCGATCAGCGAACCGGAGACGCCGATGAGGAACAGCAGGCCCCAGTCGCTCGGGTACTTGTCGCGGCGGATCAGCAGGCTGGCCGCCCATCCGGCGACCATGCCGATGACGATGAAGATGAGGATGGTCCACATGGCTGACGGCGCTCCTGTCCAGGTCGGCGACAACGGGCAGGCGAGATGATAGCGCATCCCGGACGGTCGTCCTCAGGCGCCCCCATCCCTCGCCGCAGGTGCGTCTCCGACCGCACGAGCATCAGTGATGGAACGAGCCGCCCTCGTCCTTCGCGATGAGCGGCGCCGGGAGCTTCTCGAGCCGTGCCACCACCTTGCGCAGGTCGTCCAGCAGCATGTCGGCGACGTCGAGTGTGAACCCGCGGCGGACGACGACGCGCAGCGCCGCCAGATCCTCCCGGTTCTTGGGGAACGTGTAGGCCGGCACCTGCCAGCCGCGCTCGCGCAGACCCGCGGAGACGTCGAACACGGTGTAGTTCTCGACCTCGTCCTTGAGCTTGACGGCGAACACCGGCAGTTCGTCGCCGCGCGTGAGCAACTCGAACGGCCCCATCTCGGCGATCGCCGCGGACGTATAGGTCGCCACGTCACGCGCGAAGGACTGGACGCGCTTGAACCCCTCGAACCCGAGGCGCAGGAAGGTGTAGTACTGGGCGACGACCTGCGAGCCGGGCCGCGAGAAATTGAGCGCGAAGGTCGGCATCTCGTCGCCGAGGTAGTTGACCCAGAAGATCAGGTCCTCGGGCAGCGCCTCCGCATCGCGCCAGATCGCCCAGCCGACGCCGGGGTAGACCAGGCCGTACTTGTGCCCGGACACGTTGATCGACTGCACCCGGGGGACGCGGAAGTCCCACTCGAGGTCCGGGTCGAGGAACGGCGCGACGAAACCGCCGGACGCGCCGTCCACGTGGATGGGGATGTCGAGCCCCGTGCGCTCCTGCAGGTCGTCGAGCAATCCCGCCGTCTTCTTGACGTCCTCGTAACTGCCGTCGAAGGTCGAGCCCATGACGACGACCACGGCGATGGTGTTCTCGTCGCAAAGCTTGACGGCCTCTTCAGGCGAGAGGTGATAGCGCTCACCCTCCATCGGCACCAGGCGCATCTCGACGTCCCAGTAGTTGGCGAACTTGTCCCAGCACACCTGGACGTTGATGCCGGTCACGAGATTGGGCCGGTCGGTCGGCTTGCCCTCCGCGCGGCGGCGTTGCTGCCAGCGGCGCTTCAGAGCGAGGCCGCCGAGCATCGCCGCCTCGCTGGAACCGGTGGTGGAGCACCCCGTCGCCTTCGTCGGATCGGGTGCGTGGAAGAGCTGACTGAGCATGTTGACGCAGCGCATCTCCATGGCGGCCGTCTGCGGGTACTCGTCCTTGTCGATCATGTTCTTGTCGAACGTCTCCGCCATGAGGCGGTCGGCGTAGGGGTCCATGTACGTGGTCACGAACGTGGCGAGATTGAGGCGCGCGTTGCCGTCGAGCATGAGCTCATCGTGCACGATCTGATAGGCCACGTCGGCGCGCATCTCGTCGTGGGGAAGCGTGCGCCGTGGGATGCGCGACGCCTCCGCCGTGAAGACGTCGTCGTCCCCCGCGGCGAGGTGCGCGAACGGTCCTTTGGGATGCTGAAGCGCCACTGGGTTACCTCCTGGTCACCGCACTGTCGCGTCCATCCTACCCCGCCGCAGCGCGACAGGGTCCGCGCCGCGCCGAGGCGCTCGCTCAGGGCGAGGGCGAAGGGCTCGAGGGCGCGGAGGGAGCAGCCTCTGGAGAGAGGCTCGGCGAAGGCGAGGACGGGGGCGACGGCGAGGACGTAGGTGACGGCGAGGACGTAGGCAAAGGCGACGGCGAAGACGTCCCGTGCGCCGTCGGCGTCCCCGTCGCCGAGGGCGCGGTCGCCGGAGTCGAGATCGTCAGCGCATCCTCGTCCGCCGCGAGCGGTGCGACGTCCGTCGGCGATGCCTGCGGGACGGACGTCTCCGAGGTCGAGGGGGACGGCGCCGGCGACGCGGGCATCACGGCCGCGGCCCGCGGCGACGGCGGCGCGCCCGCGGGCGGTCGCGACGCCACCGGCGCAGCCGGCGCGCCGACCAGGGCCGCCGTCGCGGACCGCGGCGGCGTCCGGTGGCCGCCGTGCGTGACGGCGACCTCGGCGGTACCCACGGTGGCGGCCGCAGCGGCGATCAGCATCGCCGTCTTCACCGAGGCTGGGAATCCGAGAGCCGCGCCGATGCCGCCCGCCGCCACCGCTATCGGCGGGCCACATGCCGCGACCGGAGCCACGACCAACGGTACCGGTGGAAAGGCCAGCGCCGGAGGCAGAGGCTGGAGCGCCGGCGCGACGAGACCGCCGGCGGAGCGCGGCACCGGTCGGCCGGCGGCGACGCAACGCGCCTCGAAGCTGGCGCGAAAGGACCTGCGAGAGCGGGCGAGCAGCACCTCGACCGATCCCGGCGTCACCTCCAGGCAATCGGCGACCTCCACGAGCGAGAGACCATGGACGTCCTTGAGGAGCAGGGCCGCACGCTGGCGCCGGGTGAGGTCGCCGATCGCCGCTTCGAGGAGGTGCTGCAGCTCGGACTGGTCGTAGGGGTCCTGAAGCGACTGCGCCTCCCGCCCGGGCGGCGCGGGGACGGGACGGCGGGCGGCGGTGCGCAGGTAGTCGTAGCAGCGGTTGAGCGTCAGCCGGTAGAGCCAGGGTCGCAGCATGACGTCGCGGTCCTGTGGCAAACGCTCATAGGCGCGGAGGAGGACGTCCTGGGTGATGTCCTCCGCGTCCGGCGCGTGGCGGACCACCCTGAGGGCGAGGTTGTAGATGCCCGAGGCGTAACGGTCGTGCAGACCGGCGAACGCCGCCGGCCTCTTGCGGCGCAGCCCGTCGATGAGCCGCGCGTCGCATGACCCGGCGTCGTCCTCCGGATGCGCCGTCCTCCAGACCCTGCCCACACGCCTCCGATCCGCGGCGGCGAGTGCGACCGCAGGCCGCTCCCCACCTCGGCGACTTAACGCCGCCGTGACCTCGACCCTAGCACCAACGAGGAGAGCCGTCACCGACGCTAG
>CAZJGT010000228.1:0-3289 GCA_964545565.1 uncultured Thermoleophilia bacterium | reverse complement strand
ATCGCACACCCTGCGGCACGTGCTGCAACGCACGGGCGTGCCGCTGCCCAACCTCGTCGGCCTGGGCCTGGGCGAGGTCGTCGGCCTCGCTCTGGGCGCGCCGCGCGCCGAGGCGACCTACGGCCGCCTCGAGGAGCGCGGGGCCGGCAAGGACACCACCACCGGCCATTGGGAGATGATGGGCGTCGTGCTCGAACGGCCGTTCCCGACCTACCCGGACGGCTTTCCTCCCGAGATCCTGGAGCCCTTCGAGGCGGCGATCGGCCGGCAGGTGCTCTGCAACCGGCCGGCTTCGGGCACCGGCATCATCGAGGAGCTCGGCGACGAGCATGTGGCCACCGGCCGGCCCATCGTCTACACGTCCGCCGACTCGGTGTTCCAGGTCGCCTGTCACGAGGACGTGGTGCCCGTGCCGCGGTTGTACGAGTGGTGCCGGGCGGCGCGGGCGTTGCTGCAGGGACCGCACGCCGTGGGGCGCGTGATCGCACGGCCCTTCGACGGCGCCTCCGGCCACTACGCGCGCACGCCCAGGCGGCGAGACTTCTCGCTGGCGCCGCCCGGACCGACCTACCTCGACCTTCTGCAGGAGCGAGGCGTCCCGGTGATCGGCGTCGGCAAGATCGGCGAGATCTTCACGCAGCGCGGCGTGGACGTGGACGACCACACCACCGACAACACCGCGGGCATCGCCGCCTGCACGAGGCACCTGCGGGAGCTGGACCACGGCCTGCTGCTCGCCAACCTCGTCGACTTCGATTCCGTGTGGGGTCACCGTAACGACGTGGCCGGGTTCGCCGGGGGCCTGGCCCAGGTGGACGCGGCCCTGCCCTCGTGGGAGGCGCTGCTGGGCGCGGACGACGTCCTGATGATCTGCGCCGACCACGGCGTCGACCCGACCACGGCGAGCACCGACCACTCGCGCGAGTACTCGCCGCTGCTCGCGCTCGGACTCACGCCGGGCCGCTACGACGGCGCCCAGGAGGACGTCGGCGCCACCGCGTTCGCGCGTCTCACGGGTGAGGAGCCGCCGCTTCCGGGGCGGCCGATCGGCTGATGACGGCCGGCTCGGAGGACGCTTCGCTTCGGCGGCTGGTCGCCTGGCGGCCGCACGCCGCCGTCGTGTACGGGTCCGGCCTCTGGGCTCCGCCGGCCGGCGTGTCGGTCGTCGAGGAACTGTCCTACGATGCGCTCGGTTGGCCCTCCGGGGCGGTCCCCGGCCACCCTAACGTGCTCCGGCTCGCGCGTGCGCGCGCCGGCGACGGGCGAGAACTGCGTCTGGGGCTCGCCTGCGGGCGTCCGCACCGCTACGAGGGCTGGTCGGACGCCGAGCTCGAGGCGCCGGTGCGTATGTTGGCGCGCGCCGGGGTCACGCGGATCGTGCTCACCAACTCGTGCGGCGCCCTGCGGCGCGCCGCCGTCGTCGGGCGCGCCGTCGTCTGCTCCGGCGTCGTGGACCTGCAGCGTACGCCTGAGGGCGAGACCCCCGAGCGGCTGGCGGTCTGCGCCGCCGGCGATGCCGCGCGGGTGGCGCGGGCGCTCGGCCCGGACGCGGCGCCGGGGGCCGGCACGTATGTGGCGGTGTGCGGCCCGCAGTTCGAGACGCCGGCGGAGGCGGCTTGGCTGGCCGGCTACGGTGACGTCGTGGGGATGTCGGCGGCGCCGGAGGTTCGCGCCGCCGGCGACTCGGGCGTAGAGTGCTGTCTTCTGGCGCTTGTGGCCAACGTGGCGGCCGCGGTGAGCTCGCACGAGGACGTGCTCGCCGCGGGCGGCCGCCTGGCCCGGCTCCTCGCCGTCGGCCTCGTGGGCGCCCTCGCCGCCCGCTGGCCTGACCTGGCGGATGCCCCGCGAGAGGAGGAGTGACCGTGGACTTCGTGCACGACGTGATCGCCTGGAAGCGTGACGGCAAGGAGCTCGACGACGGCCGCGTACGTGCGTTCGTCGACGGCGCCGTGAGTGGAGCCGTGCCGTCGTATCAGGCGAGCGCCCTGCTCATGGCCATGGTCCTCAGGGGGTTGAGCGACGACGAGACCCTCCTTCTGGCCCGGGCGATGGTCGACAGCGGCAAGACGCTCGACCTCGGCGTGCTGCGCCGTCCCGTGCTGGACAAGCACTCGAGCGGCGGCGTCGGCGACAAGGTGACGCTGGTGCTGGCGCCGCTCATCGCCGCCTGCGGCGCCGTCTTCGGCAAGATGTCGGGCCGCGGGCTCGGGCACACCGGCGGCACGCTGGACAAGCTCGAGTCGATCCCGGGATTCCGCGTGCAGCTTCCCCAGGGGGACTTCCTGCGCCAGCTCGAGCGCATCGGCGTCGCCGTGGTCGGCCAGAGCGAGCGCATCGTGCCCGCCGACCGGCTGCTCTACGCGCTGCGCGACGTGACCGGGACGGTGGAGTGCCCGGGCCTCATCGCCGCCAGCATCATGGCGAAGAAGGTGGCCAGCGGCACGTCCGCCCTGGTCCTCGACCTCAAGGTGGGGCGCGGCGCGTTCGCGGCCGATCTGGAGGGGGCGCGCGAGATCGGCCGCCTCTGCCGCCTCATCGGGCAGGACTACGGGCGCCCCACCACGTGTCTCTACACGGCCATGGAGGCGCCGCTCGGCCGCAGCGTCGGCAACCGCCTCGAGGTCGAGGAGGCCTGGCGGGTGCTGAGCGGCGAGGGTCCCCACGATGTGCGCGAGGTGACGCTGGAACTGGCCGCGGAGCTCTTGCCGCTGTCGGACGCCGGCGTCGCCGCCTGCGAGGCTCGTGCGCGGGCGCAGGCGGCGCTGGGCGACGGACGCGCCGCCGAGCACTTCGAGCGCTGGTGCTACGTGCAGGGCGGACGCTGGAAGCCGGGTGAGTACCACCGTCTCGCCGGACGCGAGGTCCGGGCGGCGCAGGCCGGCTTCGTGACGGCGGTCGACGCGCTGGTGGTCGGCCGCGCCGCCCAGCTGGCGGGCGCCGGCCGCCGGACCGTGGACGACACGGTCGATCCGGCGGCGGGCGTCGTGCTCGAGCGGGTGGTGGGCGATGCGGTCGACGCGGGTCAGCCGCTGGCCGCCGTGTTCTCGCGCGACCCGGTCCGGCGCCGCGCGGCCTGCGACGTGCTCGAGGGCGCGTTCGGCGTCGAGGCGCAGAGGCCCGCGCCGCTGCCGATCGTCCTCGGCCGGGAGGCCTGAGCGCGCATGAGGGTCGTCGGCGGCGCGTGGCGCGGCAGAGCGCTCACGGCTCCTCCGGGACGCGGGACGCGCCCCACCTCGGACAAGGTGCGCGAAGCCGTGTTCGACGTGCTGCTCGCCCTGCCGCAGGTCCG
>CAZJGT010000227.1:0-3289 GCA_964545565.1 uncultured Thermoleophilia bacterium | reverse complement strand
CGATGTGGAGGTGGCACGAGAGCTTCGCGACCTCCTCGGGGAGCTCGGAGAGGCTCGCCTCGAGCTCCGTTCGGACCACGTGCTCAACCTGTTGCCGGACCTTGAGGGCTCATTGCCGCGGGACCGCGAGCGGCTCCTGGCTCTGCTCGACGAGTACCTCGGCTGGCCCCGTGAGGAGCAGGCGCGCTACGCCGTGGGTGCGCGGCTCGGCATCTATCGGCGCCTCGCCGACCGTGACGATCCCGACCGGCGCAGGCTGCTGGAGGAGCGGTTCGCCGGGTACGAGGCGCCCGGCGCCGACGAACTGTTGCGCGCGGCCACCGCGCTGCGCGCGCGCTTCATCTGACGCCGGCGCCGGCCCGTTCACGGGGGCGTCGCCGCACGATGCGACGAAACGTGTTCGTCGCTTCCCGCGAGGCGGACGAGGGTCTGCCGATAGCACCATCTTCGTGGTACTGGAGAGCCGGATACGACGTCGTTCCGCGACGGTGCTGCCGAAACGGACGCGTCGACATGCGTCGATGGATTCCTGCGCTTGAGCCCGGACCCGGAGGGTGGTAGGTTGCCCCCCTACCCCGACGTGGGCCCGACCCGCGGCCGCCGAGGGAAGAAGCGAGCGGCTCCCGGCCGCCTGCCTCTCGATCGAGGAGGCGTACTGCACCACCGCCACCCCATACGTCGTCCGGTGTTCTTCGTCGTCATGGCGCTGTGCGCGATGGCCGGGGTCGCCTTCCTGGCGCCGGCGCCGGTGCCTGCACGGAGCGGCGACTTGCAGCGGAACCGCGCCGAGGCGCGCGCGCTGGCCGCCGACGTCGCTACGCTCGACGCCCAGATCGCCTCCGCGGTCGCCCGCTACTCCCGGGCGACGCGATCTCTCGAGGCCGTGCGGCAGCAACTCCGTGAGAACCGGCGGCTGCAGCGCCTTGCATACGTGGCGCTCGGCAGTGCGCGGGAGGCGCTCGCGACTCGCGCCGTGGCCATGTACAAACGCGCCGACGTGGGGCCCATGGACGCCGTTTTCGGCGCCGCCGACCTCGGCGATCTCGTCACGGAGCTCACCATGGTGCGCAGGATCTCGCGCTGCGACCGGGACGTCGTGCGGGGCATCGAGCGGACCAAGCGGGAACTGCGCGACCGCGCGAGCGCGCTCACCGCCGACGAGCGCACGGCCGAGAGACTCGTCGCGACCGGCAAGAGTGAACTGGCCGCCATCCGCGATCGGCTCGATCAACGGCGCGCCCTGTTGGCGGGCGTCCGCGCGGACATCCGTCACATGGTCGTCGCGGGGGTCGCCAAGCCATCGCCCTCGACCTCGCCCGCCCCGGCCGTCGAGCCTCCGGACCAAGGTGGGGGCTCCGGGTCCTGGTGGCCTCTCATCCGGAGTGCGGCGGGCAGCAACGGCGTGAGCCCACGTGGCCTGTACCGCCTGATGATGGTCGAGTCGGGAGGCTCCGCCACGATCGTGGGCCCCGGCGGCTACTACGGTCTGTTCCAGTACTCCCCCGCCACCTGGAGGGGCGCCTGGAATCCCTGGCGGACCTCGAGCATCACCGACGGCGGCGCTCAGATCAAGGCCACCGCGCTGGCGATCAGGCTGGGCCACGGTCACGCCTGGTGGGATCCTTCCTACACCTGGGCCTTCCAAGGCGACTGACCGCATCGGCTGGACGCGGGCGGACGCCGAACGTCGCGCCGCTCAGGGACTTGAACGTGACGACGGAAGACGTTAGACTTCGTGCGGTAATGCTCGAAAGTGCTCGATTGTCCATGCTGCGAGCACTGGGATGAGACCTCTCCGTTCAGCACGGGGAACGGTCGGGCGCCGTAGGATGCGAACAGGTGGAGCCTCCGGCGCGGGAAGCGAGAAGCGGGCAGTGAAGCGCCCGGCCGGCAAGTCTCTTCACATCGTCCGGACGCGCGACGGACGGCGGCGAGGCGTCTACGGGCGCGGTCGGCACCGGGACGGCGCCGGGCGCGTTTCACAGTCGGTTTCGCGGGGCGTCCTGCCGCCGGTCTGGACGCGCCCGGCACTTGACACAGTCGGGTGCGCGCCTATGATGTGTTCGACTTTGTTCGGTCTTGCCGGGCCGTAAGGCGCTACGTACTGGGGGAGACACGATGTCGCCAGAAGCCCCGGAAGTCCACGAGATGATCCCCGCGGAGCGTCGTGCCCGCATCGTCGACCTCGTCGAGGAGCGGCGGGCGGTCCGGGTGTCGGAACTCAGCGAAGACCTGTGCGTCTCCGGGATGACCATCCGCCGGGACCTCGAACGGCTGGAGGTGGAGGGCGTTCTCGTGCGCACACACGGCGGGGCCGTGCTCCGGCGGCATATGGCCGAGGAGACGCTCTACGTCGAGCGCGAGAGCGCGAGCGCCGAGGAGAAGCGTCGCATCGCCGAGTCCGCCGCCGCCCTCATCGAGCCGGGTGAGACGGTGTTCCTGAGCTCGGGCACCACGGCGGCCCGCGTCATCCGCCACGTCGATCCGTCGCTCGAGGCACGGATCGTCACCCACAACGTCGGGGCGGTCCAGGAGGCTCGTGGTCTGCGGGCCGAGGTCGTCCTGGTAGGCGGCTTGTATCGCCCCCGTTCCAACGCGGTCAGCGGGCCACTCGCGCTCGAGCATATCGGCCGCTTCCACGCCGGCAAGATGCTGATCGGCGTCGACGGCTTCGATCTGGAGGAAGGCCTCACGACGCCCACTATGGGCATGGCCGGCGTGGAGCGTGCGATGATCGCGCAGACGCGCGGCGAGGTCATCGCCCTGGCCGACTCCACCAAGATCGGCGTTGTCGCGGACGTCGTGGTCTGCGGCCTTGACGCGGTCGACACCGTCATGGTCGACGACGGCGTCGACCAGGGAGTCCGTGACGAGATCGTGCGGATGGGACTGCAGTGTACCGTCGTCTGAACGCGACGCGTCCTGCAGCGCGGCGCACCAGCGAAAGCGAGGATGTGTGGACGTAGCCAAGGCCAACGAACTGTTCGAGACGGCGGGACGGTTGGCGAGTGAGTCCCGTGCTCTGCGGGATGCCCTGGAGATCGAGTTCCTGAGCGGCCAGCTGACGGAGGTGGTCGCATCCGACTACGACCTCGGCGACGTGCTTCGCGTGGAGCAGATCTTCGGCGGGACCGAGAACCTCAGCTTCGCCGTGATCACCGACGACGGCGACGGCGAGCACCGGTATTTCGTGCGCAAGTACAAGTACGGGACGGTCGAGCGGGAGATCCGCTACGAGCACGCGCTCGTGCGCCATATCATGGCCAACGGCTTCGAGCTTCCGGCGCGC
>CAZJGT010000226.1:0-3295 GCA_964545565.1 uncultured Thermoleophilia bacterium | reverse complement strand
CGGCCGAGCCCACCGACGCCGACCTGCGTGACCCGGCGCTCTACATCAATCGCGAGCTCAGCATGCTCGACTTCTTCGAGCGTGTCCTCGACGAGGCCCGCGACGCCCACAACCCGCTGCTCGAGCGCGTCAAGTTCGTCGGCATCGTCGGCTCGATCCTGGGGGAGTTCTTCATGGTCCGCATCGCCGGTCTGCGTCAGCAGGTCGAGGCCGGCGTCACCGAGGCGGCGGCCGACGGCTACACGCCGCAGCAGCTTCTGCCCCTCGCGCAGGAGCGTGCCTGGGGCCTCATGAAGGCGGCGCGCCAGTGCTTCTCCGATCTGCGGTCGGACCTCGAGGCGGCGGGTATCCACCTCCTCGACTACGCCGACCTCGACGCCGACCAGCGCGCCGCGCTCGATCAGTACTACGAGGCCCACGTCTTCCCGGTCCTCACGCCCCTGGCCTTCGACCCCGGCCGCCCCTTCCCGCACATCTCCAACATGAGCCACAACCTCGCCGTGCTCGTGCGCGACGGCAACGGAGACGAGCACTTCGCGCGGGTCAAGGTGCCCGAGTCGCTGTCGCGGCTCGTGCCGGTGCCGGCGGCCGCTGCGCAAGGGGTCGGACCCGGATCCCAGGGCCCGGGCGAGCCCCCTCCCGACGACGACCGACCGCACCAGTGGTTCACGTGGCTGGAACAGCTCATCGCCGCCAACCTGGCGACGCTGTTCCCGAACATGGACGTGGTGGAGTCGCACGCGTTTCGCGTGACGCGCGACGCCGAGCTGGCCATCCAGGAGCTGGAGGCGGACGACCTGCTCGAGACGATCGAGCAGTTCGTCCGCCGGCGCCGCTTCGGTTCCGTCATCCGCGTGACCGTCGACGAGGAGATGCCGGAGCGGGTCCGCGACATCCTCGCCGAGAATCTCGAGCTGGGCGAGACCGACCTCTACACGGTGAAGTCGCCGCTCGGCCTGAGCAGTCTCTGGGGCGCGGGATCGATCGATCGCCCGGACCTCAAGTACGCGCCGCTGGTGCAGTCGGTCCCGCCGACACTGCAGGCGCTCGAGGGCAGCGAGATCTTCGCCGCCATCCGCCAGCGCGACGTGCTGCTACACCATCCCTACGATTCCTTCGATCCCGTGGTCGAGTTCCTCCGCGCCGCCGCCGACGACCCGGACGTGATGGCGATCAAGCAGACGCTCTACCGTTGCGGACGCAACGCGCCGGCGGTCGAACAGCTCATGGAGGCGGCCGCCAACGGCAAGGACGTGGCCGTGCTGGTCGAGCTCAAGGCGCGCTTCGACGAGGAGAGCAACATCGGCTGGGCCAAAGCTCTGGAGCGGGAGGGCGCCCACGTGGTCTACGGCCTCATCGGGCTCAAGACGCACTGCAAGGCCCTGCAGGTCGTGCGCCGCGAGGGCGATCGCATCCGCCGGTACACCCACCTCGGCACCGGCAACTACAACAGCGTGACCACCAAGCAGTACACCGACCTCGGCTACCTCACCGCCGACGACGACATCGGCGCCGACGCCAACCTCGTCTTCAACCACCTCACCGGCGGCGGGCAGGCGACCGAGTACCGCAAGCTGCTGGTGGCGCCGGTCAACGTGCGCCAGGGCATCGCCGCGCGCATCGACCGGGAGATCGCAAACGCGGAGGCCGGCCGCGAGGCCCACCTGATCTTCAAGATGAACTCGCTGGTCGACAAGCCGATGATCCGCAAGCTCTATCGGGCCTCGCAGGCGGGCGTCAAGATCGAACTCAACGTGCGTGGGATGTGCTGCCTGCGGCCCGGCATCCCGGGCGTGAGCGACACCATCACGGAGCGCAGCGTGGTCGGGCGCTTCCTGGAGCACAGCCGCATCTACTGGTTCCTCAACGGCGGCGACGACGAGGTCATCCTCGGCAGCGCCGACCTGATGCCCCGCAACCTCAACCGCCGTGTCGAGGTCCTGTTCCCGGTGCAGGACGCCGGGATCAGGCGCCGCATCCGTGACGAGATCCTGCCCACGTATCTCGCCGACAACATGAAGACACGTGTGCTCGCGGCCGACGGGTCCTGGACGCACCTCTGGCCCGAGGACGGGGAAGAGGAGCGCAACGCGCAGGAGTGGTTCGTCGCGCAGGCGCGCGAGCTGGCGATCGACGAGAGCGAGCGCTCCTGATGCGCCTCTACTTCCTGCGGCACGGCAAGGCCGAGAACCGGACCGACTGGTCCGGAGCCGACGCTTCCCGACCGCTGACGACCGAGGGTGAGGAGGCGATGCGGCGCGAGGCGAAGTCGCTCCGCGCCATGGACCTCGCGCTCGACGTGGTCGTGACCAGTCCCTTCGCGCGCGCCCGGCGGACGGCCGAGATCGTCTGCGACGAGCTCGGCCTCAGCGGGCGCCTCGTCGACGACGAGCGCCTGGCCGGCGGCTTCGATGTGCGCCGCCTCGAGCAGGTGGCGGCGGCGCATGCCGGGGCCGAGGCGATCATGGTCGTCGGGCACGAGCCCGACTTCAGCGCCACCGTGGCCGGGCTCATCGGCGGCGGCGACATCGTGTTCAAGAAGGGCGGGCTCGCGAGAGTCGATGTGACCGCGCCCGTGGCCGGCGGCGGTCGGCTGGTGTGGTTGCTCACGCCGCCCCTCCTGGGGAGCAGATGACGATGGAGGTCGAGGCCAAGTTCCTCGTGCCGGACGAGGAGACGCTCACGCGCCTCATCGCGGTCACTTCGCTGGCCGGCTGCGACGTCGAGCCGGGTGAGGCGCGCCGCGACCGCGACACCTTTCTCGACACGGGCGACCGGCGCCTGCTCACGGCCGGCTTCTACTTCCGCCGGCGCGAGACGAGCGACGGCGTGCGGCTCACCCTCAAGCAGTTGGTGGCGCCCTCCGAGGGCATGCTGCGCCGGGAGGAGACCGAGGCGCTCGTGGCGGCGGACGTCCCGCTCTCCGAGTGGCCTGCCGGGCCGCTGCGAGAGCGCGTGGAGAAGCTGACCGGCGGCGACCCTCTGGAGCCGCTGCTCACGCTCGCGCAGACGCGCGTGGCCCGGGTCGTCCGCCGTAGCGGGCGGGAGATCGCCGAGCTGAGTCTGGACCGCGTGACGGCGAGCGCGCCCGACGGCGACCGCGGCTGGCTCGAGGCCGAGGTCGAGGCGCGCGGCACGGGCGGCGACGGGGACGTCGCCGCGCTCGCGACCGCACTCCGCGACGAGTGGGGCCTCGTGCCCGAGGGCCGCGCCAAGTTCACGCGGGCGCTCGAGCTCGCCGGGGACGGGGAGGACGGCGTGCTCATGACCGCGCCGGAGCGCGCGGTCCACGAGG
>CAZJGT010000225.1:0-3307 GCA_964545565.1 uncultured Thermoleophilia bacterium | reverse complement strand
CCGGCGAGCGCCCGGACGGCGTCCAGATCGAACTCGCCGAAGCCCTCGTAGCGCGTCAGCTCGCGGCGCAGAGCGGCAGCGGCGTCTTCTGCGTCGCGCCGCCGCCCGATCTGGGCGAGTACCTCGGCGACCAGCTCGTCACCGGCGAGGTCCACCGGCGCGTCGGCCGCCGCGACGGCTTCGGATCCGGACGCCCTGCTCGCCGCGGCGCCTTCGGCCGCGGCCGGCAGCGCCTCGAGCGCGCGGCCCGCGTCGGTCAGCCGCGCCCGCAGCGTGGTGAGCTCGATGCCCTCCGGCGGTCGCTCATCGGTGACGTGCACGACGCCGATGTCGCGCAAGCGCTCCACGGCGGCGTCGCGGTCGCCGGTGAGGCACAGGAGCGTCAGCCGTTTCATCTTGACGATCATCCGCCGGCCGCCCCCGAGACCAGCTCGGCGCCCTTGCCCTTGGCGAGCTTGGCGCGGCCCACCGCCGCCGTCTGGGCGTCGCCCAGGGCGATGCGGATGACGCGGATGTTCTCCTCGGCGCGCGGGATCATGACCTTGTCGAAGAGGTTCACGCGCTGCGCCGTGATGCGCAGTTCCTCACCGAGCAGCTTCTTCTGGCGGTCGAGCACGCGCCGCTCGGCGCGCAGGCGCGTGAGCGCGCTCACGGCGGCGATCGCGTCCTCCAGCCAGGCCGGCGTCTCGAAGTAGTCGATCTCAGGCGGCGCGAAGCGCACCTCGGTGAGCGACGGCACGCTCACGCCGGCGATGTTCACGGTCTCCGTCTCCAGTGCCTCAACGCGCACGTAGTCGCCCAGGCTGGGCAGCGAAGAGAGCAGCTCGGCCCAGGGCCGCAGCCGGTCGAACAGCGCCTCCTCTTCGGCGGCGCGCTTGCGCCACTCCGACTCCACGCGCCGCACCTCGCGCTGCAGTTGCTGCTTCTTGAGCTCCAGTGTGGGGAGGAAGCGGTTGTAGCGTCGCAGCGCCTCTCGCTGCGCCTTGAGCTCGTTCTTGGTCTTCTTGAGCTTGGCCATCGGTCAGCCGGCGTCGGGCCAGAACCGTTCGACAAGGCTGCTGGGGATCCCCGTCTCCTGCGGCGTGAAGCAATCGGCGAGGATCCGCCAACCCTGGTCGAGCGCCTCCTCCAAGGGGATGTTGACGCTCAGGTCCATCATCCGCGTCTCGAAGAGCGCTCCGTACTTGAGCAGTTTCGTGTCCCAGGTGCTCATGCGAAAGCCCATCGACTGCTTCTCCTGGCTCTCCTTGAAGCCCGCGTACAGCTGGATCATCGTGTTCATGATCACGCGGTGGTCATCGCGAGTGCGCGCGTTCACCTGCTGCTTGAGGCGGCTGAGCGAGCCGAACGGCTCGATGCGGCCGCCCCGCAGGTACAACTGGCCTTCGGTGATATAGCCGGTGTTGTCGGGGATGGGGTGGGTCACGTCGTCGCCAGGCATGGTGGTGACCGCGAGCACGGTCACGGAACCGGCGCCCTCGAAGTCGACGGCGCGCTCGTACCGCGACGCGAGCTGGCTGTAGAGGTCGCCCGGATAGCCGCGTGTGGACGGGATCTGCTCCATCGTGATCGCGACCTCTTTGAGCGAGTCGGCGAAGTTGGTCATGTCGCTCAGCAGCACCAGCACCCGCTTGCCGGCGAGCGCGAACTTCTCGGCCACCGCCAGGCATCTGTCGGGTACCAGCAGGCACTCCACCACGGGGTCGGCAGCCGTGTGCACGTACAGGATCGCGCGCGAGAGCGCCCCGTGCTCCTCCAGCGTATCGCGAAAGTACAAGTAGTCGTCGTACTTGAGGCCCATGCCGCCGAGGATGATCAGATCGACCTCGGCGTTGAGGGCGATACGGGCGAGCAACGGGTTGTAGGGCTCGCCCGCGACCGAGAAGATCGGCAGCTTCTGCGACTCCACGAGGGAGTTGAACACGTCGATCATGGGGATCCCGGTGCGGATCATGGTCCGCGGGATGATGCGGCGTGCCGGATTGACGGGCGGCCCGACGATGGGGATCAGGTCGTCGTCGAGAGAGGGGCCGCCGTCTCGCGGCACGCCGCCGCCCGTGAACACGCGCCCGAGCAGTGCGTCGGAGAAGGGTGTGTCGAGCTGCTGTCCGAGAAAGCGGATCTCGGCGTCGGTGGGGATGCCCCGGGTGCCCGAGAACACCTGCATGGTCACGTGGTCGCCCTCGAGGCGGATGACCTGCGCCAGCGACGAGAAGCCGGGCGCCTCGACCGTGGCCAGTTCCAGGTTGCCCACCCCGGTCGCCTCGACGGTGATGACGTTGCCCGCGATGTGGGCGATCTGCCGGTAGACCTTACGCATCGCGCGACGCCTCGGCCAGCAGGCTCTCGAGACGCGTCTCGAGCCGCGCGAACTCGGAGTCGTCCATCTCGACGCGGTTCCAGTCGCGGGTCACCTGCGTGAGCGTCTGGAAGAAGGCGCGCGCCGCGTCTTTGCTCGTGAAATCCATGGTGGCGCCCATGACGTGCGCCACGCGGGCGAACACGTGCCGCTGGCGCTCGGCGGAGGAGGCGCCGTCCACCGGGTCGAAGGCGTCCTGCTGCAGGTACACGGCGTCGAGGTACTCGGCCTTGAGGTAGAGGATGAAGTCGGCCATCGCGGTGCCCTCCTCCTCCACGACCTTCATCATCTCCTGCACGTCGCGGCCGGTGGCGAGCACCTCGCGGGCGACGCTGAGCTGCTCGTCGGGCACGATGCTGCCGTACTTGCTCCAGCTGTCGATGGGGTCGATCGCGGGGTAGCGGCGCGCGTCCGAGCGCTGGCGCGAGAGGCCGTGAAAGGCGCCGACGACCTTGAGCGTGGACTGCGTCACCGGCTCCTCGAAGTCGCCGCCGGCCGGGCTGACGGTGCCGCCGATGGTGACGGAGCCCAGCGTGCCGTCGTTCAGGCGCACGTGCCCGGCACGCTCGTAGAAGGCGGCGATCACCGACTCCAGGTAGGCCGGGAAGGCCTCTTCGCCGGGGATCTCCTCGAGCCGACCGGACATCTCGCGCAGGGCCTGCGCCCAGCGCGAGGTGGAGTCGGCCAGCAACAGTACGTTCAGCCCCATCTGGCGGTAGTACTCGGCGATCGTGACGGCCGTGTATACGGATGCCTCGCGGGCCGCGACCGGCATGGAACTCGTGTTGCAGATGATCACGGTGCGCTCCATGAGGCTGCGGCCCGTGCGCGGGTCGGTGAGCACAGGGAACTCGCGCAACGTCTCCACCACTTCGCCGGCGCGCTCGCCGCAGGCCGCGACGATCACGATGTCCACGTCGGCGTGCCGGCTGGTGAGCTGCTGCAGGA
>CAZJGT010000224.1:0-3309 GCA_964545565.1 uncultured Thermoleophilia bacterium | reverse complement strand
CGCGCCGCGCGCGGCGCGTTCCGCACGGCGTCGGCGTCGTAGTAGTAGCCTCGCGGCCGGCGCACGAAGTGGAACAGGAGCTCGTGCATGTTGCGCAGCTTGTCGCGGCTCGTGTCGGGGCCGCCCTTCACCTTGTGCCACACGACGCTGTTGCGGAGCGTCCAGCCCTGGTCGTCGGCGAGGTGGAAGGCGACGCGCCACGGGATCCCCAGCTGGCGCTTGCCGCGGTAGGTGTCGCCGAGGTTGAGCCAGAGCGAGCCCGTGGGCTTGAGCACGCGGAGCAGCTCGGCGGCGACGACGCCCAGGGCGGCCACGTAGTCTCGCCAGTCGTCCTCCCCGCCGAGGCCGCCGCCCGCGTAGCGCCGGTGGCCGAAGTAGGGCGGGCTGGTGAGCACGCAGTCGATGGAGGCGGCGGGGAAGAGACGGAGGACGTCGGCCGCGTCGCCGCGCAGAAAGAGCGGGCGCGGGTGCCCTGGGCCGCCCGCTCCGCCGCCGCCCGCCCCGCCGCCGTCCGCTCCCGCCATCCCGCTCGCCGCCGACAGGTACGCGGCGAGTCCGCCGCCGGCCTCCGGCGCGTCGCCGGCGGCGCTCACGTCTCGAGGACGCGCCGGTAGATGGCCTCGTAGTCGGCGACCATGCGCGGGACGGTGAACCGTTCCTCGACGGTGCGGCGGCACGCGGCCGGGTCGATCTCGGAGACCCTGCCCACGGCCGCCACGAACTCTTCGAGGTCGTTTCTCACGAACCCCGTGACACCGTCGTCGACCACCTCCGGCACCGATCCCTGGCGCAGCGCCACCACGGGCGTGCCGCAGGCCATCGCCTCGATCATCACGAGGCCGAAGGGCTCCGGCCAGGTGATGGGGAACACGAAGGCGTGGGCGTGGGCGAACAACTCACGCTTGCGCGCGTCGCTGACCTCGCCCTCGTAGACGATCTGGTCGCCGTCGATGTGCGGGGCGACCATCGTCTCGAAATACTCCCGATACGGCTCCTGGAGCACGCCGGCCATGATGAGGCGGCGTCCGGTGCGTCTGGCCGCCTCGATGCTGAGGTGGAAGCCCTTGGCCTCGCAGACGCGGCCGAAGGCGAGCAGGTAGTCGTCCTTCTCCGGCGTGTACGGCCACTCCTCGACGGCGATTGCGTTGTAGGCGAGCCCGGCCCAGTTCATGCCCGGCGGGCTCATCGACTTCTGGTACTCGCTGATGCCGATGTAGGCGACTGCGCCGGCGAACTGCTCGTAGAACCCGTAGGCCGGCACGTCGAAGGCGCAGTGCACGGTGTGGACCATCGGCGTGGCCAGATAGCGGCTGAAGGCGATGCCGACGAAGCCCGAGTGATCGTGCACGAGGTCGAAGCCGCCCTCCTCGATGTCGGCGAAGGCGAAGGAGACGTGGCGGACATCGTAGCTCGTCTGGCCGAGCACCTCGGGTATCTGCCGCGGGAAGAGGGCGCACAGCTCGGCGGCGGTGTGCGAGTCCCCGGTGGCGTACAGGCGCACCTCGTGACCGCGTTGCACGAGCCCGTCGCAGAGCTGTTGCACGACCCACTCCGTGCCGCCGTAGCCTGCCGGAGGGACGGTGATCCATGGTGGTGCGAGCTGGGCGATGCGCATGGCGATAGTCTATAGGACGAACCGGTCGGCGCGAGCAACGCAGACGAGGTAGAGTACGGCGATGATCCTGTACCTGGACTGCTCGAGCGGCATCAGCGGCGACATGCTGGTCGCGGCGCTGCTCTCGTTGACGGGCGCGCGCGCGGCGGATCCCGGCCCCTTCGAGGACGTGTTGCGCCCCGCTCTGGCGGCGGCCGGCATCGACCCCCGGCTGGTGCGGATCGAGGACGTGCGCCGCGGGGGGATGACGGCGCTGGCCTTCAAGGTCGCCGACGAGCCGGGCTTCGCCACCTTCGACGAGTTGATCATGTCGCTCTACGCCTCGGATCTCGAGCAGCCGGTCGCCGACGCGGTCGCCTCCATCGCCGAGCGCATGGCCGCCGCCGAGGCGGAGGTGCACGGCCGCGACGAGGAGCACTTGCACGAGCTGAGTGATGTCGACACGGCCGTCGACCTCATCTGCGCCGCGACCCTGCTCGACAGGCTCGCCCCGGAGCAGGTCGTCGCCTCGCCGCCGGCGCTCGGCGACGGTGAGATCGAGACGGCCCACGGCCGGCTGAGCGTGCCGGCTCCGGCCGTGCTCTCTCTGGTGGCCGGGCTGCCGACGGCCGGCGGCGCCCCCGCCGTGCCGGCGGGAGAGACACCGGCCGCTCCGCTCGGAGAGCTGACGACGCCGACCGGCGCCGCGCTGCTCGCCCACTACGTGGCGGCCTTCGGTGGCCTGCCGGCGGGCCGCATCGAGCGCATCGGCTACGGCGCCGGCCGCCGTGAGGCGCCCGGCCGGCCGAACCTCTTGCGCGCGGTCCTCGTCGACCCGGCGACGGTGGCGGAGGAGCCGCGCGAGCCGCTCGACGCCGCGCTCGCCTCCGTCGCGCCACACGGCGGCGGACCCGGCGGCGACACCGGATCCGGCGACCATATCGTCCTCGAGGCCAACATCGACGACATGACGCCGGAGTTGCTGGCTCACGCCGCGGATGCGCTTCGCGAGGCCGGCGCCCTCGACGTCTGGATGAGCGAGGCGCTCATGAAGAAGGGTCGCCCCGGCGTGGTCCTGCACGTCCTCGCCGCGGCGGTCGACCGTGCGCGCCTCGTCGGGGCCGTGTTCGCCGAGACCACGACGTTCGGCCTGCGCGTGCTTCCCTGCGAACGCGAGTACGTGGAGGAGCGCCGGGAGACGGTCAGGATCGGCAAGCTGGAGGTCGCCGTCCGTCTCAGCTTCGTCGAGGGCAAGCTCGCCACCGTCTCGCCCGAGTTCGAGGACGTCCGCGCTGTGGCGGCGGCGGTGGGGCGGCCCGCCCGGGTCGTCTACGAGGCCGCCCAGTCGGCCGCCCGCACCCGCTTCAGCGGCTCCTGAACGCGGCTCGCGCACCGCACCGGGAAGGGTCGGGACGGCTCCGCGTGCCGGCCGTGCGCCCCCCACTCCCCGCGATTGCGATGTGCGAAATTGACCGCTTTTGTGCCGCGCTAGTAGAATCGCGCACAAGGTGTCGGACGTCGCCCCCCGCGAGGGTCCGGCCATCTTCATCGAGACGCGCGGGATAGTGGAGACCAAAGGAGGACGCGTTGAGTTCGATCGTTCGCAAGTCCCCGGTGCCGAGCGACATCGAGATCGCCCAGGCCGCCACCATGCAGCCCATCCAGGCGATCGCCGAGAAGGCCGGCATCCTCGAGGACGAGCTGGAGCTCTACGG
>CAZJGT010000223.1:0-3348 GCA_964545565.1 uncultured Thermoleophilia bacterium | reverse complement strand
TCGACGATCGTGAACGGCTGGCCGTCGATCTCGATGGCCATGCCCGTCTTGAACTGATTGGTGTTGACGACGTCTGCCATGCTGTCCTGTTCGGGGTTCGGGGAAAACGACCGGCGGAAGAAGTGGTAGGCCATGATACCGCAAGCCTGCCCGCCTGTGCAGACCGGAGCGGCGTCGCCTCAGACGACCCGCAGCTCTTTGGGCGAGGTGGTCAGCCGCTCGGCGCCGTCGGCCGTCACGAGCACGGTGTCCTCGATGCGCACGCCGGCGAGGCCCTCGATGTAGATGCCGGGCTCGACCGTGCAGACCATGCCGGCCTCCAGACGGTCGCCGCGGGTACGGCCCAGCGACGGGGCCTCATGCACCTCGAGACCGACCCCATGCCCGGTGCCGTGGCCGAAGCGCTCGCCGAACCCCGACGCCTCGATGACGGCGCGGGCGGCCGCGTCGACGTCGTCGCGGCCGTGGGCGCCGTCGCGCACGGCCGCGAGCCCGGCGAGCTGCGCCGCGAGCACGACGTCGTACACGCGGCGCAGCTCGCCGTCCGGCTCCCCGGCAGCGTAGGTGCGCGTGATGTCGCTGCAGTAGCCGTCCACGCGCGCGCCGGTGTCGATCACCACCAGTTCACCGGCGCGGATCACGCGCTCCCCCGGAAGCGCGTGCGCCTGGGCGCCGTGGTCGCCGGCGGCGACGATGGCGGCGAAGGCCTCGCCCTCCGCCCCCAGGCGGTGGTACTCGGCCTGCAGGTCCCAGGCCACGTCGCGCTCGCTGCGGCCGACGAGGCCACCGGCGACGACGGCGGCGAGCCCCTCGTCGGTGACGACGGCCGCGCGCCGCATGGCGGCGAGCTCGTCCTCGTCCTTCACGGCGCGCAGGCGGGTCACGCCCTGGCCGACGTCCCTGAGGCCGCCGCGGTGCGCCCGGCGCAGCCTCCGGTAGGAGGCGTGGCTCAGCTGCTCCGCCTGGTACCCGAGGCGTGCGTCCGGCCCCAGAGCCTCAGCCGCCGCGGCCACGCTGTGCGTGAGCAGCGGCGTCGACGTGACCTTGCTGAGCTCGAACCCGCGCGCCTCCTCGCGCACCTGCTCCCAGAAGCGCGAATCGGTGCACAGCAGCGCCGCGCCGGCGCCGATCACCAGCGTGGCGTCGTCGCCGCGGAACCCGGAGAGGTAGCGCACGTCGACCGGGTCGGTGACCAGCACCCCGTCGAGCCGCGATCCCTCCAAGAGCTCGCGGCAGCGGCTTAGGCGCGGGTTCACGCCTCTTCCCCGCGCGCCAGCAGCTCGGCGAGGGCGACGATGGCCTCCACGTAGCCCGCGGCGCCCTTGCCCATCACGCGCACGTCGACCACGTCGGCGATCACGGACGTGCGCCGCCACTCCTCGCGCTGCCCGATGTCGGAGAGGTGGACCTCCGCGACCGGCGCCGCGACGAGCTCCAGGGCGTCGCGCAACGCGTAGCTGTAGTGCGTCCATGCCCCGGGATTGACGATGGCGGCGTCGGCTCGTTCCACCAGCAGATGGAGCTTCTCGATGAACTCCCCCTCATGGTTGGTCTGGAAGCTGCGCACGGCGAAGCCGTGCTCCTCCCCGTGGCGTCCGACGAACGCCTCGAGCTCGGCCAGCGTCATGCCGCCGTAGACCGCCGGGTCCCGGCGGCCCAGCATGTCGAGGTTGACCCCGTGCATCAGCCAGAGGGTCTTCAGCGCTTTCTCAGCCACTCCACGACCTCCAGTTCGAGCGCCGCCGGCACGAGCACGCCGATCAGCGGCGAGCCGAGACCGCGCAGCAGCACATAACCGACGCCGTCGGGCCCCGCCTTCTTGTCACGCGGGATCAGGGCGCAGACGTCCCGCGCCGAGGCGCCTGTGAGCCGCCTGGGCAGCCCCAGACCGTCGAGCAGCTCCTGACCCGCCTGCTCGTCGGTGGCCGGCAGCCCGCACAGCTCGTGCGAAAGCCGGAGCGCGGCGCGAAGGCCGAGGGCCACCGCCTCGCCGTGCGACCAGCGGCGGAACCCGGTCGCCGCCTCGATGGCGTGGCCGATGGTGTGCCCGAAGTTGAGCACGGCGCGCCGGCCGGCTTCGCGCTCGTCGCTCTCCACCACACCGGCCTTGAAGGCGATGGACCCGGCGACGAGCTCCTGGGTCACGGCAGCGGCGGCGAGCGGCGCCTGCGCCAGGCGCTGCGCGCGGCGCAGCACGTCGCCGCCGGCCAGCAGGCCGTGCTTGGCGACCTCCGCCGCCCCGCAGCGCAGCTCCCGGGGCGGAAGCGTGGCCAAGGTGTCCAGATCGGCCACGACCAGGCTGGGCTGGTAGAAGGTGCCCACGTAGTTCTTGCCGGCGCGGAAGTCGACGGCCACCTTGCCGCCGACCGAGGCGTCCACCTGGGCGAGCAGGGTCGTCGGCGCCTGGACCAGGCCCAGGCCGCGCTGGTAGGTGGCGGCGACGAAGCCGGTCAGATCGCCGATCACGCCGCCGCCCAGCGCCACGAGCGTGTCCCCACGCCTGAGGCCGCGATCGTAGAGCACACCGTACAGCTCCTCGGCCCGGGCGAGGCTCTTCTCGCGCTCACCGGCGGGCAGGATCACGTGCGAGACATCCAGCTCTGCGGCCCGCAGGCTGGTCCGCAGCGCCTCGAGATACAGCGGCGCCACGTTCTCGTCGCAGCAGACCACCACCTGCCCGCGGCCGCGCGCCCGGCGGACCGCCGCTCCGGCTTTCGCCAGCACACCGCGGCCGACGATGATGGGATACGTCCTCGACGCCGCGTGCACGGTGAGTCGTCTCATCGCCGTCCGCCCGGCTCGGCGGTGATGTCGGCGGCGATCTGCTCGGCGATCTCGGCCGGGAGCCTCCCCTCGGTGTCGACCGCTCGCGTCGCCACCTCGCGGTACAGCGGTTCGCGCGCCTCGAGGAGGCCCGCGAACGCCTCTTCGTCGCCGGCCAGCGGTCGCTCCTCCGAGCCGCCGGCGGCGACGCGCGACCACAGCACGGCCGCGGGCGCCTGCAGCCACACCACGTGACCCAGACGCCCCAGCGCCTCGCGCACCGTCGCGCTCAGGACCGCGCCGCCGCCCAAGGCGAGGACGCAGGGCCGCCGGCGCGCGTCCGCGAGCGCGGCGGTCGCGACCTCCTCCTCCAGCGCGCGAAAGCCCTCCTCCCCGCGCGCGACGAAGAGCGCGGGAATCGGCCCCGCGACGGTGACGATCAGCTCGTCGGTGTCGACGAAGGGCACGGCGAGGGCAGCGGCCAGGCGCTCGCCCACGGCGCTCTTGCCGGCGCCCATGAACCCGACCAGCGCCACCGCCGGCCGCCGGAGGAAACAGGCGCGCCTCCTGGGCGGCGGCGGAGCC
>CAZJGT010000222.1:0-3374 GCA_964545565.1 uncultured Thermoleophilia bacterium | reverse complement strand
GGTACTCCGGCGCCCACCCCGGCGAGGCTCCGTAGGGGTCCTGAGAAGCGCCCTTTTCGCCGTAGGGGCCGGCCGGCCCGGCCGCCATGCCCGCGCCGGCGACCGGCGCCCCGCAGCTGCCGCAGGTCCAGTCCCCGTCTTTGAGCGCACCGCCACAACTCGGGCAAACCGCCATCGACGCCCCCTCAGAATTCGAGCTTCTCGAGCCGGGCGAAGATCACGTCGCGCCCGGCCTGGTACTGGTCGGGGTCCATGGCGGCTTCTACTTCGTCAGGGCCGATCGCCGCCATGGCCTCGTCGTTCTGCTTGATGAGCAGGCCGAAGTCGACGCCTTCGCGCCAGGCGTGCATGGCCGAGTCCTGGACGACGCGGTAGGCGTCTTCTCGCGACATCCCCCCGTCGACGAGGGCCAGCAGGACCGCCCCGCTGAAAACGAGGCGGTAGCTCTGGCCCAGATTGGCCAGCATGCGCTCCTCGTCGACGACGAGGTTCTCCACAAGCCGTGTGAACTTCTGCAGCATGTAGTCGAGGAGGATCGTGCTGTCGGGCAGCACGACGCGCTCGGCCGAGCTGTGGCTGATGTCGCGCTCGTGCCACAGCGCCACGTTCTCCATGCCGACCATGGCGTTGCCGCGCAGCACGCGCGCGCACCCGGCCATGCGTTCGCTGAGGATCGGGTTGCGCTTGTGCGGCATCGCCGACGAGCCCTTCTGACCCTTGCCGAAGGCCTCCTCGGCCTCACGCACCTCGGTGCGCTGCAGGTGCCGGATCTCCGTCGCGAACTTCTCGATGCTCGAGCCGATGATGGCGATGGCGGCGAGGAAGGCGGCGTGGCGGTCACGCTGCACCACCTGGTTGCTGATCGGCTCGCGGCCGATGCCGAGCTCCTCGCAGACGAGGTCTTCGACGCGCGGGTCGATGTTGTTGTAGGCGCCGACGGCCCCGCTGATCTTGCCCACTCCCGCGTTGACGGTGACCATGCGCATCCGCTTGAGGTGGCGGCTGACCTCGAAGGCCCAGATGCCGAGCTTCATGCCGAAGGTGATGGGCTCGGCGTGGATGCCGTGCGTACGGCCCACCTCCACGGCGTCACGGAACTCGAGGGCGCGCCGCTTGAGCACCTCGCCCAGCGCGACCAGGTCGCGCTCGAGGAGCAGACCGGCGCGCTTGATCTGCAGCGCCAGCGCCGTGTCGAGCATGTCGCTGCTCGTCATGCCGTAGTGCACGTACTTGCTCGCGTCGCCGACGTACTCGGCCACGTTGGTGAGGAAGGCGATCACGTCGTGATTGGTGGTCGCCTCGATCTCGTTGACGCGGGCGACGTCGAAGGCGGCCTTGGCCTCGATCTCGGCGAGCGCGTCGTCGGGGACCTTGCCGAGCTTGTTCCAGGCTTTCACGGCGGCGACCTCGACGTCGAGCCAGGCCTGCATCCTCGCTTCGTCCGTCCAGATCGCGCCCATCTCGGGGAGCGTGTAGCGCTCGATCATCGCGTAGCCTCCGCTGATGGCTGCTGGGGCGGGCCGGGACGGCCGCGCCCACCGGCCACCTCTCTCGTTCGCGCGGATTCTCTCATACGTCGGCCCTTCATGGGCAGGTGGGGGCGTGACGAGACAGAAGTCGTTCCGCGAGGTATCTTGGGGAAGGAACGTGGAGCGTACGCCGCGGCTGAGCCGGGAGGGAGTCATGCAGACGGACGAGGAGATCCGCAAGCAGGCGATCAAGTCCATCAAGAGGAAGAAGGACTTCTGGGGTCACGTCGTCGCCTACTGCATCATCAATGCGTTCCTCGTCGTCGTCTGGTTCCTCAGCGGCAGGGGCTACTTCTGGCCCGGCTGGGTGATGGGCGGCTGGGGTATCGGGCTCGCCTTCAACGCCTGGGAGGCGTACGGACGAGAGAACACCATCACCGAGGCCGAGATCGAGAAGGAGATCGAGCGGCAGAAGCGCGGCTGACGGCCTGCGTGCGCCGCGCCGCATCGCTCAGCCGCGATAGGCGACCGCCTCGATCTCCACGTGGAGGTCCTTGGGGAGGCGCGCAACCTCCACGGTGGAGCGCGCCGGGTACGGCTCCGTGAAGAACTCCCCATACACTTCGTTGACGGCGCCGAACTCGTCCATGTCCTTGAGGAAGATGGTCGTCTTGACGACGTGGGCGAGCGTGAGTCCGGCAGCCTCGAGGGTCAGCTTGAGGTTCTCGAGCGCTTTGCGCGTCTGGTCCTTCGGCGTGTACCCGTGGATCCTGCCGTCCGGGTCGAGCGCGAGGTGGCCGGAGACGAAGACGAAGTCGCCGACGGCGACGGCGGGCGAGTAGGGGCCGACGGCGGGCGCGCCGTCGGGGGATGCGAAGACCTGCTTCTCCATGGGTTCCGTCCTTTCGTGTGGGCCTGGCGGGCGTCAGGTGAGCAGCGCGCGCACGGCGACGTACGCCAGCGCTACGGCGATGGCGAGCACCGCGACGTGAAGGAAGCCCGAGATGGTCCTCGGGCTGGGCGGCTTGTCGTTCCTCGGCATCCGTGACCCTCTCAGTACCGTTGCGCGACGGCGGCCACCTGGAGCCGTGCGCCGCCGGGCAACCATGCTACACCGGAGAGGGTCACGGCGGGATACGGGGGAGTGAAGCGGGCCTCGAGAGCGGCGTCCACGGCCGGTCGATCGGCTTGGTCCACGAGGTGGACCTCGAGGCTCACGACGTCCTCGAGCGAGAGGCCGGTGGAACGGAGTTGGTGGGCCAGGTTGTCGAGGGCGTGACCGGCCTGTTCGGACGCGGTCGCGCCCATCAACTCGCCGCTCACGTCGAGCGGCAACTGCGCCGAGACGAAGACGAGATGGCCCGCCGATACGCCGGCAGAGCCGACGCCCAGCGGCGGCGGCGCCATGGATGAACGGATCGCATGTCTGTTCATGCCCGGAGTGTTCCCCGCGTGTGGAGAAGCGGCACCGCCCTGCGCCGGCGCCGAGCGCGTGTCGCCCGGGGCGCGTCGCGTCAGAGGTCGAGGATCCTGGCCGCGAGGATCGCCGCGTTGCGCGCTCCGTTGATGGCGACGCAGGCGACGGGCACGCCCGGCGGCATCTGCACGATGCTGAGCAGCGAGTCGAGGCCGCCGAGGTCGCTCGTCTTGATCGGTACGCCGATCACGGGCAGGTTGGTGTAGGCGGCCAGCACGCCCGGCAGGGCCGCCGCCTTGCCCGCCCCGCCGATGAGTACCTTGAGCCCGCGACTCTGGGCGGTCTTCGCGTAGTGCGACACCCTGTCGGGGTCGCGGTGCGCGGAGAGCACGTTGATCTCATAGCGGATCTTGCGCTCGTCGAGCTCCCTGGTCGCCTTCTCCATGACCTCGCGGTCGCTCTCGCTGCCCATCACGATGCCGACCAGC
>CAZJGT010000221.1:0-3380 GCA_964545565.1 uncultured Thermoleophilia bacterium | reverse complement strand
CCGCGATCGCTGCCGGGATCGGCCTGCGACGGCGCCGGAGGTCGCGCCGGCCTAGAAGATCGCCGTGCCGGCGAGATACACGCCGGCGGCCACCAGTCCGGCCGCCGGCAGCGTCAGCAGCCATGCCGTGATGATGTTGCCGGCGACGCCCCAGCGGACGGCGGAGAGACGCTGGGTCGAGCCGACGCCCATGATCGCCGCCGTGATCGTGTGGGTGGTAGAGACGGGGATGCCGAAATGGGTGGCGACCTGGATCACGCTGGCCGCGGCCGTCTCGGCGGCGAACCCGTGGATGGGGTCGAGCTTGATGACCTTGGAGCCCAGCGTGTGGATGATGCGCCAGCCGCCGGAGTAGGTGCCGAACGCCATCGCGAGGGCGCAGACGATCTTGACCCACAGAGGGATCGTGAACGTCGCGATCTCGCCGCTCGCGAAGAGGGCAAGCGTGATGATGCCCATGGTCTTCTGAGCGTCGTTGGCGCCGTGCGAGAAGGCCATGAACCCCGCCGAGATGGGCTGAAGCCGGCGGAACCACAGGTTGACCGGCCCCTGCTGGCGCTTGCGCACCAGCCAGATCAGCCCCGTCATCAGCAGCCAGGCGGCGACGAAGCCGATGAGCGGCGACCCGATCATGGGCAGGATCACCTTCTCGACCACGCCGCTCCAGATGACGCCGCTCATTCCGGCCGAGGCGATCATGGCGCCGATCAGGCCGCCGAAGAGCGCGTGCGAGGAGCTGGAGGGGATACCGAAGTACCAGGTGGTGAAGTTCCACGCGACGGCGCCGACGAGGGCCGAGAGGACGACCGGCAAGCTGACGAGGGCGGTGTCCACCAGGCCCTCGCCCACGGTCTTGGCGACGCTGGTGGAGACCAGGGCGCCCACGAGGTTGAGTCCCGCGGCCATCAGGACGGCGACGCGGGGCGAGAGGGCGCGCGTCGACACCGAGGTGGCGATGGCGTTGGCGGTGTCGTGGAAGCCGTTGGTGTAGTCGAAGACGAGCGCCAGGACGACGATCGCGATGAGGAGGACCACGGCCTGTGCTCAGGTCAGTTGTACTTCAGGACGATGCTCTCGATGACGTTGGCGACGTGCTCACACTCGTCGATCGCCGCCTCGAGGATCTCGTAGATGTCTTTCCATTTGATGATGTCGGTGCACACCATCTGCCCGTCGAACAGGCTCGCCATGGCGTCGCGGTGGATGCGGTCGCCGTCGTTCTCGAGGCTGTTGATGGCGATGATGCGCTCGTCGATGCCCTTGGGCTTCTCGAGGTTGTCCATGCACTCCCTGAGGAGCGGCGTGGCCTTGGCGATGACCCCGGCCTGCCGGCGGGCCTGCTCGGTGATCTCGCCCACCCGATAGAGCATCACCATGTCGACGGCCTCCTCGATGTTGTCGAGGATCTCGTCGGTGGTCGACACGAGATCGTAGATGTCCTCGCGGTCGATGGGCGTGATGAACGACTTGTTGAGGCGGCGGATGATGTCGTGGACGATCTTGTCGCCCACGTGCTCGTGCTCGAGGATGGTCGCGGCGATGCTCTTGCGGTCGCCGTCGTCCATGAACCGGGGAAGCAGCTGCGCGGCCGCGTCCAGGTTGGCCGCCAGCTCGGAGAACAGGCGGAAGTAGTCGTGTTCCTTGGGAACCAGACTGAGTCTCACACGGGCTCCTTTCCCCTCCTTGCCCTGTGCCGCGCGTAATCGTATACGGAATGGGGCGGCGCGCAACCCCGAGGAACGGTCCCGAGTGGCGCCCACTGGGCCGGCCCGGGCGAGTGTGATCGGCGCGGGGATTCGGTAGAGTTCACCCCGATGACCGCCGACCACGACGCATACTTCGAAGAGGTCGAGGCCCGCTTCGCGAACGCGCACGACCTCGACCTCGGACTCGAGGAGGAGTTCCAGATCCTCGACGCCGAGACGCACGAGCTCACGCCCGGCTTCGAGCCGTTGCGCGACACCGCGCCGGCGCGTCTGCGCGAGCGGATCGCCGGCGAGCTGCTCACCTCCGAGATCGAGGTCGCCACGCCGCGCACGCTGCACTTCGGGCAGGCGGCGAAGCAGCTCCTGCTCAACCGCGCGGAACTCTTCGCCCACGCGGACGCTCAGGGTTACGCGCTCGGCTCCACCGGCACGCACCCGTTCTCCGGCTGGAAGGACCAGCAGATCATCGACACGCCGCACTACCGCCTCGTCGAGGACCGCCTCAAGTACGTGGCGTGGCGCAACAACACCTGGGCGGCGCACGTGCACGTCGGCGTACGCGGCTGCGACCGCGCCGTGGCCGTCTGCGACGCGCTCCGCACCTACCTGCCGCACCTTCTCGCGCTGTCGGCGAACTCGCCGTTCATCGAGGACGTGTGGACGCAGTTGCACTCGGCGCGGACGCAGACGTTCGTGCGCATGTTCCCCCGCTGCGGTATCCCCGACCTGTTCGGCACGTGGGCGGAGCACCGGCGTTTCTACGAGGAGCTCATCGACACCGACTGCATCCAGGAGTTCACCCAGGTCTGGTGGTCGGTGCGCCCGCACCACCGCTTCGGCACCGTCGAGGTGCGCATCTGTGACGCCCAGACGGAGGCGTGGCAGAGCCTCGCCATCTCATCGCTGACCGTGGGCCTGATCGCCCATCTGGGGCACCTCTTCGATGAAGGCATGGCGCTGCCGATCCTCGAGACCCGCTACATCGAGGAGAACCTGTGGCGGGCCATCCGCTTCGGCCTCGACGGCAAGCTTGTGGATTGGGCCGTGGGAGAGGAAGTCGCGGCCACCGACTCGCTACGTCGGCTCGTGGAGCTGGCGGCGCCGTACGCCGACGCCAACGGTCTGAGCCCCCACCTTGCCGACGTGGAGCGCATCCTGCGCGACGGCAACGGCGCCCAGCGCCAGACTCAGGCTCACGTGGAGGGCGCGAGCCTGCGCGAGGTGTTCGCGCGGACGGTCGCCGAGGCGCATCGGGGCTCTATCGCGCAAACCGCCTACGCACCGGGAGGTCAGGCATGAGTGATACGTCCGCTCAGGACCGGGTCGTCTCCGATGAGGAGCGCGCCCGGGCCGTGCTCGAGCAGCTGAAGAGCGTGCACGCGTTCGACCTCGTCTACGAGATGATGGTGGGCCTCGTGAGCTTCGGCTATCAGAAGATGGGGCTCGCCGACGAGACGAGGCCCGTGCGCGATCTCGCGGATGCGCGACTGGCGATCGAGGTGTTGCGCGCCGTGCTCGACGTCGTCGAGCACGAGCAGGGCGAGGAGCGTACCGGCGGCATCCGCGACACCCTGGCTCAGATGCAGCTCGCGTTCGCGCACGCGGTACAACTGGCGAACGCCGAGCAGGCGGCCGCCGCGGAGCAGGCGCAGCCGGCGGCCGCCTGCTCGGCGT
>CAZJGT010000220.1:0-3409 GCA_964545565.1 uncultured Thermoleophilia bacterium | reverse complement strand
GACGAGATGCGGCGAGCGCCGCTTCCCAGGCTCGCCGCATCTCGTCGATCGCCCAACGCAGATTGACGGCGGTGGGCCGCGTGGCCAGCAGGCCGCACGCGGCCTGCTCGAGCGCGGCCCGGAAGGCCTCCGGGTCGGCGGGGTTCGCGGCAGCGGCTTCGCCGGCCGCGAGCGCCAGCCCTCCGGCCGCCGTGACCCCGATCGCCGGCGCGCCCCGCACGGTCATATCGGTGATGCGCGCGGCCACCTCGCCCCAGGTGCGGCAGTGCACGTAGCGCTCGTCGTGCGGCAGCGCGACCTGGTCGATGAGGACGACGTCGCCCTCAAGGATCTCGACCGTGCGGACGCGCAGGCGGGAACCGCCGGGTCCGCACGGCGTTTCGGGACGGGGCCCGCACGAACCGTCTGGCGCACTCGCGTGACGGGGACTCATGATGCGCGCGACCCTCAGCGCCCCGCGATCAGGTACCTTGATCCCAGGAGGCGAGGTACTTGGCCTGCTCCTCGGTGAGCGTGTCGCAGTCGACGTTCATGCTCTCGAGCTTGAGCCGGGCGATCTCGTCGTCGATGTCTGATGGCACCACGTAGACCTTGTTCTCGAGCTCCGCGTGCTTCTGGACCATGAACTCGGCGCTGAGCGACTGGTTGGCGAAGCTCATGTCCATGACCGCGGCGGGATGGCCCTCGGCCGCCGAGAGGTTGACCAGCCGGCCCTCGGCCAGCAGGTACAGACGCCGACCGTCGGCCATCGTGTACTCGTCGACGAACTCGCGGATGGCACGCTTCTTGACCGAGAGCTTCTCCAGCGCCGGGATGTCGATCTCGACGTTGAAATGGCCCGTGTTGGCGATGATCGTGCCATCCTGCATGACCTCGAAGTGCTCGCCGCGCAGCACGTGGATGTCGCCGGTGGCCGTGACAAAGAGCTTCGCGATCTTGGCCGCCTCGGCAACAGGCATGACGCGGAAGCCGTCCATGACGGCCTCGAGCGCGCGCAGCGGGTCGACCTCGAGCACGATCACATCGGCGCCGTGACCCTTCATGCGCATCGCGAGGCCGCGGCCGCACCAGCCGTAGCCGGCCACGCAGACGGTGCTGCCGGCGATGAGGATGTTGGTGGCGCGGATGACGCCGTCGAGCGTGCTCTGGCCGGTGCCGTAACGGTTGTCGAACATGTGCTTGGTGTTGGCCTCGTTGACGGCCACCACCGGGAACATGAGCCGGCCCTCGGCCTCGAGTGCCTTGAGGCGGATGACACCGGTGGTCGTCTCCTCGGTGCCGCCGATGATGTCGCTCGCCATGTCGGGGCGCTCGCCGTGCAGTACACCGATCACGTCGGCACCGTCGTCCATCGTGATGTGCGGACGATGGTCGACGCAGGCGTTGATGTGCGCGTAGTAGGTCTCGTCGTCCTCGCCCTTGATGGCGTAGACGCGCACCCCGTACTCCTTGACGAGCGCCGCGGCGACGTCGTCCTGGGTGCTGAGCGGGTTACTGGCGCACAGCACGACGTCGGCGCCGCCGGCGACCAGCGTGCGCATGAGGCCCGCCGTCTCGGTGGTCACATGGAGGCAGGCACCGATGCGGATGCCCTTGAGCGGCTTCTCCTTCTCGAAGCGCTCGCGGATGGCCTTGAGCACGGGCATGTGCATGTCGGCCCATTCGATCCGAAGCACGCCCTCAGGCGCGAGTCCGATGTCTTTGATGTCGTGGTCGTTGCTCAAGTGGAGCCTCGCTCTCTGTCGCGGTCCAGCGCCCGCAGCACGCCGCAGGCGGCCAGTCTCAGGCCGTAGTACGCGGCGACGATGGCGATGGGGACCAGGGAATCGGACACGACGGGCGTACCCGCTTCGCGGACCGCCCGGAGCTCGAAACCAGCGAGCCACCGAGCATCGGCGACCCCCGCCGCCACGACGCCGGACGAGTATACCCGAGGGCCGGCGGCGGCACGAACAACGGCGGGTTGATATTTGCCGGTCAGGCTCGGGAACTCGCGCGGCACGCCGGCCGGCCAGCGGCCGGTGAGCGGGCCGCGCAGCTCGAGGTTCACGTGATCGGCGATCGGCAGCAGGGCGCCGGGCGCAGCCGCAAGCGCTTTCTCGTCCTCAGCGGCCGGCGAAGCCCCACGCGAGAGCCGGACCGGGATCACGAGACCCACGCAGCCTCCCCGCGGCTGGGCGGCCAGAACCGAGAACAGCCTACCGCGGAAGGGCGGGGACGGCCGCAGGTCAGGCGGCGTGAGGACGACGGTCTCCGCCGCCGGAAAAAGCTCGGTCGCGACGCGCTGCGCGACCGGTCCACCGACGAAGAGCGCGAGCGCGACGCCGGACACGCTGGGTCAGCCTGCCGCGGCGACGCCGGCGAGTCTGGACTTGAAGCGTTCGATGGCGTCCACCGGCGATGGATCGACGCCGTAGAGGAGCGCTAGATAGAAGGAGACATAGTCCCCCAGATGCACCAGCGAGAACAGCCGCGCCAGACAGGACGGACCCCGCGCGGTCACCCGCTCAGTGATCACGCCGAGTGCCTCGTACTCGAGGGCCGTGAGCTCGGCGCGGCGTGCCAGCCTCGGATCGCCGCCGGCGTCGTCCAGAAAGAGGGCGATGGTCGACTCCGTCGCCTGCGGCAGGCTCGTCCATCCCATGATCTCGTTGTGGTCGAGCTCCGGCAGTTCGTTGAAGAAGGCCGGAGCCTTAGCGTTCTCGTTGATCTGCCCTTTCCAGCGCCGGGCGGCGGGCGTGGTGGCACCGGCGCCGTACACGACCGCCGTGCGGCCATGCAGCCGGCGCGCCAGGGTCTTGGCACGATTGAACTCATCGCCCGACCCCGGCGCAAGACGTACAGCGTCCGCTTCGAGCTGATCCACCGCCAAGGCGACCGCATCGGCGCTATCTGAGCACAGTCCGGCCGCCTCGAGCGTCGCCAGGAGGGGCATGGAGAGATGACCGACCGAGGCGCGCGGCTGCCCGCCACCGGGGACGAGCATCAGCGGCAGTCCTTCAGCCTCCGCAAACGCGGCAAGACGACCACCTGAGGCGACGCACACCGGCACGCAGCCGCGCGAGAGCGCCTGAGCGGCACACGCGAGAGACTCCTCCGTGCCGCCCGAGTAGCTCACGACCACGACGAGGGTGTCGGAGCCGGCCCACGCCGGCAACCAGTACCCGCGCACGACGACCGCGGGCGCCGGCAGATCCGGCAGGCAGGCGAGTACGAGGTCGGCACCGATAGCCGAGCCGCCCATGCCGCACACGACGACCGCCCGCGGGCCCGCCGTCTGGAGCAACGCGCCTGCCCCCGGAGAGCCGGCGGCGAGCCGAGCGCGAGCCGCGTCGTAGCCCTCACGCAGCTGCCGCGGCAGGCCGCCGATGGCGCCCACCTCGTTGTTGAGGACGAAATCGCCCAGGAT
>CAZJGT010000219.1:0-3444 GCA_964545565.1 uncultured Thermoleophilia bacterium | reverse complement strand
CGTCGTGCACGACGCCAAGGCGCAGCCCGGGTTCGTCCACGCGCCGGCGGGTCCGGCCTTCGATACCGCTGTGGCGGCGTATCTCCTCGCTCCGGAGAGGCCGGAGAAGGAGCGCGGCCTCTTCGCGCTCGCCGGCGCCGACGACGGCGCGCTGCTCGTCGAGGGTCCCGCGGCCGAAGCGGCCGCGGCCACGCGCGCCACCCTCACGTGGCGCGTGGCCGCGGCCCAGCGGCCGCGTCTCATCGAGCTCTGCCTCGAGCGTCTGTTCCGTGAGATCGAGCTGCCGCTCGTCCGTGTGCTCGCCCGGATGGAGGCCGCCGGGGTCAAGATGGACCCGTATCGGCTGGGCGAGATCACGGCCCGGGTGCGCGACCGCATCGACGAGCTGGCCGACGAGATCGTGCGGCTCGCCGGCGGCCCGTTCACGATCGGCTCGCCGCAGCAGCTGGCCGAGGTGCTCTTCGGGCGGCTCGGCCTCGACCCGGCGAGAAAGGGCAAGACCGGCTACTCGACCGACGCCCGGGTGTTGCGGGGCTTGCGCGCCCAGCACGCGATCGTCCCCGCGGTGGAGGAGTGGCGCGAGCTCACCAAGCTGCTGAACACGTACCTCGAACCGCTGCCCGAGCACATCGACGTCCGCACCGGGCGCGTGCACAGCACCTTCAACCAGCTCGTCGCCGCCACGGGGCGCCTCTCGAGCAACAACCCCAACCTGCAGAACATCCCCGTGCGCACGGAGCTCGGCGCCGAGATCCGTGGCTGCTTCATCGCCGAGGAGGGCCACAAGCTGGTCGTGGCCGACTACTCGCAGATCGAGCTCCGGCTCATGGCCTCGCTCTCGCAGGAGCCCGCACTGCTGCACGCGTATCACCGCGGCGAGGACGTGCACCGCGTCACCGCCGCCGCGGTCGCGGGGATCCCGGTGGAGGAGGTCAGCAGGCGACAGCGCGAGCGCGCCAAGGCGACCAACTTCGGCATCATGTACGGACTGTCCGCCTTCGGCCTTTCCGAGCAGGTGGACATGCCGGTCGAGGAGGCGCGAGCGTTCATCGAGGCCTACTTCGCCAAGTACCCGCGCGTGAAGGCGTTTCGCGAGCGCGTCATCGCCCAGGCGGCGCAGGACGGCTACGTGACCACCCTGTTCGGGCGCCGCCGGGCGGTCCCCGAGCTGCGCTCGTCGAACTACCGCCAGCGCTCGCTCGGTGAGCGGCTCGCCGTGAACACCATCTTGCAGGGCACGGCCGCCGACATCATCAAGGTCGCCATGGTCACCGTGAGCCGGGAGCTGGAGCGCCGCGGGCTCGCTTCGCGACTGGTGCTGCAGGTCCACGACGAGCTCGTGCTCGAGTGCCCGGACGACGAGGTCGACGAGTGCCTGCCGCTGCTGTGCGACGCGATGTGCGGCGCGCTCGACCTCGATCCGCCGCTCGAGGTCGAGACCGGCGTCGGGGACGACTGGGTGGCGGCCAAGGCCTGACGGCCGCGCCGCCGCGCGCGTGATGCCGCCGCGCGCGTTCGGTTCGTCCCCGTCTGCACGGGCGCCGCGCCTCGCCCGGGCTCTCGCATCCGTGCTATACTCCGCTGGTTTCGGCCCGCTGCGGTCCGCGGGCCGTTACCATCTGTCAACGACGGACCGCGTACGTGACCGGGAGGCAACGACACCACATGGCTGACAAACCGATCGACACGCAGCTCGAAGCAGCGAACGACCCCAGGATCGTCGAGGGCAGCGAAGGCTACCTCATCGAGGTGGACGGGGAGGTCATCCCCAACTACGACCTCACGCTGACCAATTTCAGCGAGGGGGACATCGTCACCGGCAAGGTCGTGCGCATCGACAAGGACGAGATCCTGGTCGACATCGGCTACAAGTCCGAGGGAGTCATCCCGGTCAACGAGCTCAGCATCCGCAAGAACGTCAACACCTCCGAGGAAGTCGCGCTCGACGAGGAGATCGACGCCCTCGTCATGACCAAGGAAGACGCCGACGGGCGCCTCATCCTCAGCAAGAAGCGCGCCCGGTTCGAGAAGGCCTGGAAGCGCATCGAGGGCGCCTTCGAGAGCGGCGAGCCGGTCACCGGCACCGTGATCGAGGTCGTCAAGGGCGGCCTCATCCTCGACCTCGGCGTACGCGGGTTCCTCCCGGCTTCGCTGGTGGACATCCGCCGCGTGCAGGATCTGCAGGAGTACGTGGGCCAGGAGCTCAACTGCCGCGTCATCGAGATGAACCGCAACCGCAACAACGTGGTCCTCAGCCGCCGCGCCGTGCTCGAAGAGGAGCGCAAGGAGATCCGCCAGCAGATCCTCGACGAGCTCAACGTCGGCGACATCGTCGAGGGCACGATCAGCAACATCGTCGACTTCGGCGCGTTCGTCGACCTCGACGGCATCGACGGTCTCATCCACATCAGCGAGCTCAGCTGGACGCACATCAACCATCCGTCCGAGGTGCTGCAGGTCAACCAGAAGGTCAAGGTCAAGGTGCTGGACATCGACCGCGACCGCCAGCGCATCAGCCTCGGTCTCAAGCAGACCCAGGAAGACCCGTGGCAGAAGATCGTCGCCCAGCACAAGGTCGGCGACGTCGTCGACGGCCGGGTCACCAAGATCGTCGCCTTCGGCGCCTTCGTGGAGATCTACGCCGGCATCGAGGGTCTCGTGCACATCAGCGAGCTGGCCAACCGGCACGTGGAACGTCCCGACGAGGTCGTCTCGGTCAATCAGCAGGTGAGCGTCAAGATCATCGAGGTCGACTCCGAGCGGCGCCGTCTGAGCCTGAGCATCAAGCGCGTCGACGGCGACAACGTGAAGCCGCTGCGGCCACTCGCTCCCGAGCCTGAGGACGACGAGGAAGAGGGCGAAGAGACCACTGAGGCTGAGGCGACTGAGGCTGAGGCGACTGAGGCTGAGGCGGAGCCGGAGCCTGAGGAAGAAGTCGCCGCGGCCGCCGAGCCCGAGGCGGAGCACGAGCCTGAGCTCGGGCTCAGCGACGACGTCTTCCCGGCCGGAGCGGCGCCGGACGACGAAGAGCCCACGGCGGACGTGGCCGAGGAGGCCACGGACGCCTGATCACGAGCACCGGGAGCGGCGGCGGCGCGGCGCGCCGCCGCCGCTCCGGTCTGCGTCTGGACGGGAATGACCGCATCGCCAACCAAGATCCCGCTGCTCGGCCTCACCGGCGGCATCGGCTCGGGCAAGTCCACGGCGCTCGCCTACCTGCGTGAGTTGGGCGCGCTCGTGTTGTCGAGCGACGACGTCGTCCATGAGCTGTACTCGGCCGCGGAGGTCGTCGAGCGCATCCGCGAGCACTTCGGCGACGCGGTCGTCGACGGAGGTGGCGGCGTCAGCCGGCCGAGCCTGGCCGGCATCGTGTTCGCCGACGACGCGGAGTTGCGCTGGCTGGAGGATCTCCTGCATCCCTACGTGCGCAGGGCCGTCGACGAC
>CAZJGT010000218.1:0-3523 GCA_964545565.1 uncultured Thermoleophilia bacterium | reverse complement strand
CCGCGTGCAGCTCGCGGGCATCAACCCGTATCTGCACCCGCCGCGGTCCGCGGCCCTCGACGGCGTCGAGTTCGCCGCGCGTGGCCGCATCAACCACCCGCAGCTCCGGACCGTCTATCCGCCGCTCGCTCAGGCGACCTTTCTCGGCGTGGCCGCGCTCGACGGCGGCGTTCTCGCCTTGAAGCTGCTCTTCGGCCTCTTCGATCTCGCGACGGCGTGGGCCGTCTGGTGGCTGGCCGGAGCGCGGCGGCGGCACGCGGCGACCGTGCTGTACCTGCTCTGCCCGGTCGTCATCCTGCAGACGTGGGGACAGGCCCATCTCGAGGCGATCGCCGTGCTTCTCGTGGTCGCGGCGGCGGCGCTGCTCGTGCGCCGCCGCGACGCCGCCGCCGGCGTGCTGCTCGGCCTCGCCGTCGCCTTCCGGGTCACGCCGGCGGTGCTGCTGGCGCCGGCCTTGCTCGGAGGCCGCGCGAAGCCGCTCCGCTTGCTGGCCGGCTTCGTGCCCGCGCTGGTCGTCCCCTACGTGCCCTACCTGCTCACCGGCGGCGCCTTCGGCTCGCTGTTCGAGAGCGGCTCGAGGTGGACGGGCGGCGCCGTGGTCTTCTCGCTGCTCACGCACGTCGCCGCGCGCGACCTCGCACTGCTGCTGTGCGGCGTCATCGCCGTGGCCGGCAGCGTCGCCGCCTCATTGCTGCTCCGCGGACGTCAGCGCACGGCGGCCGCCTTCGCCTGGTCGCTCACCGTCCTCGTGCTGTGCCTGCCGGTCGTCCACGCCTGGTACTGGCTGCCGCCGCTGGCACTGGGGCTGGCCGGCGGCGTGTGGCTCCCGGTGGCCCTGGGCATGCTCGCGCCGCTCGCGGCTGCGGTACCGCAGGACTGGTCGCGGCGTCTGCCGCCATGGCCGCAGGCGGACGCGGCGGTGGTGCTCCGCACGTCCCGGCTGCCGCTCAGAACCAGTCGGCGAACGTCCTGACGCCACGTATCTCCAGCCGCCGCCCGCGGGAGAACCACGCCAACTCCTCGCCGTCGGCCGGCGCTGCCGGCGCGGCGCTGCGGCAGGCGATGCCGGGGAGGCCCGCCCTCCAGACTGCCCAACCCACCGGACGGCACTCGTCGTGGGTCACGGGCCTGCCGCCGGCGCCGTCCGGATACGTCGCCGGCAACCCCGCGGCGACGCAGCCGGCGTCCGAGATCAGGTCCGCGAAGCCCTCCGGCTCCACCTCGGTGCTCACCAGAACGGGAGCCGCCGACGGCTCCAGGTCTTCGGGGCCGTACGGCAGGCCGGAGAAGCGCGCGAGGACGTTGGCGCGCGCGACACGCACGTCCCTGTTCAGGTAGACGACGGCGAACGCGCCGGGAGGATTCCAGCGTCCCCCGGCGCGGCGGGCGAAGGCCCCGCTGAGCGGATCCTTCCACCCGGGATCGGCGACCCGCACGTACTTCCCACCTCGGACCACCGTGAGCAGACCGAGGGCGGGGGGTTCGCGGGAACTCACGCGGTGGCCGCGTAGTCGAACGAGCGGCGCACGGACTCGAGAAGCCACTCGTGCTCGTCCGCGGCGATCACGTCGAGCATGCTCCTGCCGTCGTAGGCCGGCGCAGGCCGGCGCACGATGCCGGGCACCCGTGCCGGCTTGAGCCGATGCGCCAGGAGGTCGGCGATGGCCGCCGTCGCCGCCGCCTTGGCCCTGCGCCCGGTCGGGGGGCCGTCCGTCAGCCACAAGCCGGCGGCCTGACGCGTCACGCCGAACAGCATCCCCAGTTCCGTGATGCTCAGGCCGAACACGCCGCGCACCCGCTCCAGGTCGGAGCGCTCCGCCCGCTGCGCCTCGGCGACGAGCCGCCTGAAGCGCAGCAGCGACTCGGGATCGCCGGCGTACCGCGGCAGGGACGCGCGCGCCGGCAGCGCCAGAGGCTCCACGCCGGGAAGAAGAGCGCGTAGCCGCGCGACGAGATCGAGTGCAACGCCGGCGCCGAGCCCTTTGACGCGGACCCACGCCGAGAACGGCGCGTCGGCGGCGAACGACCGCAGCAACTCCACAGGCGCCCCCGAGCAGCCGCCCGCATGCGCGACGCAGTACCCCCCGGTGCCGGTGCGAACGACGAGCTCCGGCCGCGCGTCGTGAGCCGAAGACAGGAGAGCATCGACGAGATCGCCGAAGGTGGTGACGTAGCGGCGAACGGCGGCGGGGCGACCGCGTAGTGCATCCCCAAGGGATACCCCCAGCCGTCGCCGCAAGCCTGGCGCCACGGCATCCACAGCCGCGAGTACGGCTTTCGGGTCGGATGCGTCGAGTACGGATGTGGTGAGCGTCACCGGCATGCGCTCAGCGTAGCGCAAGTAAAACGCAAGCGCAAGTAAAACGCAACCAACCATACCGCCCGGCTACGCAGGCAGGGACGTTCCGCACGCGGACCCTACGACGCGTCCGCGGCGACCCTCAGCACCGCCGAGCCGCGCACCCGGTCCTCCTTGAGGTCGAGCAGCGCCTCGTTGGCCTGTTCGAGCTCGTACTCCTGCACGCGGCTGACGATGGGGATCGCGGCCGCATCGCGGAGCAGCTCGCGGGCGTCCTGGCGCGTCGAATTGGCGACGCTGCGCACGACGCGCTCCTGGTAGATCCACGGGTACTCGATCGACGGGATGGGCGAGCTGTAGATCCCGCCCAGCGCGACGATGGCGCCTTTGTCCAGACGACGCAGGGCGTCGACGGCGAGCTCGCCGGCCGGCGCGAAGACGATCGCGGCGTCGTAGGGCACGCCGGGATCGTCAGAGGCCTCGCCTGCCCAGACGGCACCGAGCTCCAAAGCCATGGCGCGGTGCTCCGCGTCGCGCGCGACGCCATACACCTCCCAGCCGCGCCACACGGCGACCTGCGTGCAGAGCGAGGCGGCCGAACCGAAGCCGTAGATGGCGAGGCGGCGCGGAGCGTCGCTGCCCGAGGGGGCCGGCGGCCAGTCGGGCCAGCGCTCCCGCTCCTTGACGGCGGCCAGGTCGGCGGACGCTCCGGCCGGGCCGGCGGCCGAAGGGAGTCCGGCGCTCTCGCCCACCACGCCGGTCAGGCGCAGACAGCGATACCCGATGATGCCGGCGCAGAGCAGCGGCGCCGCCGCCATCGCCGTCATGCCGGCCGGCAGCCGGTAGACGAACCCGGCCGGCGCCAGCGTGTACTCGGCGAAGCCGCCGTCCACATCCCAGCCGGTGAACAGGGCGTGCTCGCAGAGGTTCTCCCGCCCGCCGACGCAGAACCGGCAGGTCTCGTCGGTCTGGTGCAACCACGGCACGCCGACGCGGTCGCCGACGGTGAGCGGCGGCGCGCCGAGTTCGCCGCCGGGAGCGACGCCGCCGGCTTCCGCACCGATCGCCACCACCTCGGCGACGATCTGGTGACCGGGGACGACGGGCGAGCGGTGCGGCGGCAGCTCGCCCTCCAGGATATGCAGGTCGGTGCGGCAGACGCCGCAGGTCAGCACCCTCAGCAAGACCTGGCCCGGACCCGGCTCGGGCACCGGGAGCTCGACG
>CAZJGT010000217.1:0-3598 GCA_964545565.1 uncultured Thermoleophilia bacterium | reverse complement strand
GCCCTCGGCAACGCGGTCTCCAGCCACACGGCCTCACCCAGGAAGCCGCGCAGATCGTCGGCGGACAGGGACATCGGCAGGCTGAGGCCGTCCTCCACGAGCCGGCGTGCGATCTTGCGGTCGACGCGTCGCAGCGCCCGCTCCAGCTCGCGCACACCGGACTCTCTCGTGTACCCACGCACGACGTCCGCCAGGACACGGCGTGTGAACCTCACGTCGCCGCGGTCCAGCCCCGTGTCGTGCGCGACGCGTGGCAGCAGGTGCCTCCTGGCGATGGCCAGCTTCTCCGCCATCGTATAGCCGCTGAGACGGATGACCTCGAGGCGGTCGTAGAGGGTGGCGGGGATCGCATCTTCGTCGTTGGCCGTCGCGATGAAGAAGACCCGGCTGAGGTCGTACTCGACCTCGAGATAGTTGTCCCGGAACTGATGGTTCTGCGCCGGGTCGAGGACCTCCATGAGCGCCGCTGCCGGGTTGCCGCGCCAGTCGCTGTCGAGCTTGTCGAGCTCGTCGAGCAAGACCACCGGGTTGTCCACGCCGGCCTTGGAGAGGCCCTCGATGATGCGTCCCGGCATCGCCCCGATGTAGGTGCGGCGATGTCCTCGGATCTCCGCCTCGTCGCGTACGCCGCCGAGCGCGACGCGTACAAAGGGACGTCCCAGCGCGTCGGCGATGCTCCTGGCGACGCTGCTCTTGCCGGTACCCGGCGGGCCGGCGAGGCACAGGATGGTGGCCGGCTGGTCGATCGCCTGCGCCGCAGAGGCCTCGCCCGCCCCGCTTCCGGCGCGGGTCCGGGCGGCGTCGCCGCGCAGTCGGCAGACGGCGAGGTACTCGAGGATGCGGTCCTTGACGTCCTTGAGGCCGTAGTGCGTACGCTCGAGGTGCCGAGCGACCGCGGGGACGTCGACGTCGGCGGGGGCCAGCTCGCCCCACGGCAGATCCAGGACGGTGTCGAGGAATCCCTGGATCACGGCGACCTCGGGGCTCGTCGCCGGCGCCCGTTTGAGCTTGCCGAGCTCGCGCGTGACGAGCTTGCGCGCCGCGGGCGGGAGATGGGCGTCGGCGGCGCGCTGCACGTAGCCGGCGATGTCGTCATCCGCCTCCTCGCCGTCCGCCTCGATCTCGTCGCGCAGCACGCGCAGCTTCTCGTGCAGCAGCAGTTGACGCTGCGCGCCGTCGATGCGCTGCTGGACCTTCATGCCGATCTCCTGCTCGATGCCGAGGACGGCGTTCTCCTCCGCGAGGCTCTCGAGCAGGGCGAGGAGTCGCTCCTCGGTGCTCACCACCTCCAACAGCGATTGCTTCTCGGCGCTCTCCGTCTGCAAGTGCGCCGCGACGATGTCGGCGAGCTCGTCCGGATCGGCCGCCTGCTGGATCACGAACTGGGCTTCGTCGACGAGCTGCGGGTGCAGCCGTACGTAGCGGACGAACTCGTCGCCGACGCGCCGGGCGAGGCTCCGCGAGCGGGCCGAGTCGCGGTCCGGGCTCTCCACGAGGCTGTAGTCGGCCACGAAATGGGGCTCGGCCGTGACGAGGCGCCCGGTGCGCACCCGGGCTTCGCCCTCGACCAGCGCCTTGACGCTGCCGTCCGGCAGTTTGAAGAGCTGCAGCACCTTGGCGCGGACGCCGAGCCGGCGGATGTCCTCGAAGGCGGGGACTTCGACGGCCGCCTCCCGCTGCGAGCAGAGGATCAGCTCCGTCTGCCCGGTGAACGCCGCCTCGACGGCCGAGATCGACCGCTCGCGCCCCACGAAGAGGGGTGCGACCATCCTGGGGAACAGGACGAGCTCGCGAGTCGGCAAGAGGGGCAAGGCCGCCGGCGACGCGCCCTGCCCCTCCTCAGTCACGACCGTCTGTTCAGGCGGATTCGGCGTCACGCTCCGGCAGCGACTTGTCCGCCTCCGTGAGGAGCGTCGGGTCGATGCCTTTGTCGATGGTCTCTTTGGTGATGACGCACTTGCGCACGTCGGTACGACTGGGAAGGTCGAACATGACCCCGAGCAGCGACTCCTCGATGATCGAGCGCAGGCCGCGCGCTCCAGTGCCGCGTTCGAGCGCCTTCTTGGAGATGGCCGCCAGCGACTCGTCGGCGAACACGAGCTCAACCCCGTCCAGCGCGAAGAACTTCTGGTACTGGCGGGTGAGCGCGTTCTTGGGTTCGGTCAGGATGCGCTTGAGGTCGCCCTCGTCCAGGTTGTGCACCGCGCTCACGACCGGCAGACGGCCGATGAACTCGGGGATCAGGCCGAAGTCGAGGAGGTCCTCCGGGAGCGCGTGCGTGAAGATCGTCCCCGGGTCCTTGTCGGCCTTGCTCACCACGTCGGCCATGAACCCCACACCCTGGCGGCCCATACGCCGCTCGATGATCTTCTCGAGGCCTGCAAAGGCGCCGCCGCACACGAACAACACGTTGGTGGTGTCGATCGTCAGGAACTCCTGGTGCGGGTGCTTGCGCCCGCCCTGAGGAGGAACGCTCGCCACCGTCCCCTCAAGGATCTTGAGGAGCGCCTGCTGCACGCCCTCACCGGACACGTCACGCGTGATCGAGGGGTTGTCCGCCTTGCGCGCGATCTTGTCGATCTCGTCGATGTAGATGATGCCGGTCTCGGCGCGCTTGACGTCGAAGTCGGCGGCCTGGATGAGCTTGAGCAGGATGTTCTCCACATCCTCGCCCACGTAGCCCGCCTCGGTGAGCGCGGTCGCGTCGGCGATGGCGAACGGCACGTTGAGGATGCGCGCCAGCGTCTGCGCGAGCAGCGTCTTGCCGCAGCCGGTGGGGCCGAGCAGCAGGATGTTGCTCTTGGCCAGCTCGACGTCCGACTCGCCGCTGGCCACCGCCTGGACGCGCTTGTAATGGTTGTACACGGCCACGGCCAGCGACCGTTTGGCCTCGTCCTGGCCGACCACATAGTCGTTGAGGATGCCGTAGATGTCGCGCGGCTTGGGCAGCTGCTCGAGATCGAGCGTCGCCGGAGCCGTGAGCTCTTCGTCGATGATCTCGTTGCAGAGGTCGATGCACTCGTCGCAGATGTACACGCCGGGGCCGGCGATGAGCTTCTTGACCTGTCGCTGCGATTTGCCGCAGAAACTGCAGAGCAGCTGGTCGTTGCCGTCGGTCGTTCCCGCCACCGTGCTCCTCCTCTACCTGGCTGTCGTCGGGGCCACCATCAGCGGTGGGCGATGACGTCGTCGATGATGCCGTAATCCCTCGCCTCGGCCGCGCTCATGAAGAAGTCGCGCTCCGTGTCCGTACGGACCTTGTCGATCGCCTGGCCCGAGTGGTCGGCGATGATCTCGTCCAGCCGCTTGCGGAGATTGAGGACTTCCCTCGCGTGGATCTCGATGTCGGTGGCCTGGCCTTCGTAGCCGCCGGCGACCTGATGGATGAGGACACGGGCGTTCGGGAGCGCGAAGCGCTTGCCCTTGGCGCCTCCCGCGAGCAGGAGGGCGCCCATGCTCATCGCGCTGCCGACGCAGATGGTGCTCACGTCGGGCTTGATGAACTGCATGGTGTCGTAGATCGCCAGCCCGGCGTAGACGCTGCCGCCCGGGCTGTTGATGTACAGGCTGATGTCCTTGTCGGGGTCGTCGCTCTCGA
>CAZJGT010000216.1:0-3611 GCA_964545565.1 uncultured Thermoleophilia bacterium | reverse complement strand
CGGCGCCGTGCCCTGCGCCCGCGCAGCCGTTGCGGCCGGCTCAACCTGGCTTGGCGTGGCGACGGCGACGGAGGCCGAAGAGCTGCGATCGGCCGGTCTCACCGCGCCGGTCCTCATCTTCGGCCCGTTGACCGGCGCCGGCCTCGCGCGGGCCGCGGCCGCCGGCGCCGACGTCGTCACGTGGTCGGCGCCGTTTCTCGCCGAGGCCGCGCGCCTCGGCGCGCGGGTCCATGTCAAAGCCGATACGGGGATGGGCCGGCTCGGCGTGCCGGCGCACGAAGTGATCCGGCTCTGCGAGCAGGCGGCCACCGCCGGCGTCCTCGCCGGCCTCATGAGCCACTTCGCCACGGCCGACGAGGAGGACACCAGCTTCTTCGAGCAGCAGTTGCAGCGGTTCACCAAGCTGGCCGGGGAGCTCAAGCAGAGGTACCCCGGCCTCCTCTGTCACACCGCCAACAGCGCGGCGACCCTGCGCGAGCCGCGCGCCCACTTCGACATGGTCCGCACCGGCATCGCCTTGTACGGCCTGGCGCCGTCCAACGACGACCCCTTCAAGGAGGGGCTGCGCCCGGCGATGAAGTTCGCCTCGTACGTCGCGGACGTGCGCGAGGCCGTGCCCGGCGAGTCCGTCGGCTACGGGCGCACCTGGTACGCGCTAGAGCTCACCCGGATCGGCATCGTCCCCGTCGGGTACGCCGACGGCGTGCGCCGCTCCCTCGGCAACCGGGGCGAGGTGCTCGTGGCCGGCAGGCGCTGCCCCATCGTCGGCCGGATCAGCATGGATCAGATGACCGTGAAGCTGCCCGACGACTGGGGTCAGGCCGGAGACGAGGTCGTGCTGTTCGGAGCCGCCGGGGACGGCGTGGCCGGCGGCTCCGCCGTCGCCTGGACCACGCCTGGCGGCCCCAGGATCGATGCGCCGGAGACGCCGCGCATCCTCTGCGAGGAGATGGCGCGGATGCTGGGCACCATCAATTACGAGGTCGCCTGCGACATGGCGCCGCGAGTGGAGCGCCGGTACCGCGGCGAGGCTGCGTCGGCCTGACGCCCATGCCCGGCGCCCGCCCCCGCAACGCGACACCCACGCCCACCGAGGTGACGCGAGCCGCGCTCGCGGCCCTCGGCCCGGACGAGGCCGGCTGGCTCGTCGGCGGCTGCGTGCGCGACGAGCTGCTCGGACGCAGGGTCCGCGACATCGACATCGCCCTCGACGGGCGCCCCGAGGCGCTCGCCCGCAAGCTCGCCGATCGTCTGGACGGGGCCGTCTACGCCACCTCGGACCTCTTCGGCGGCTGGCGGGTGGTGATCGATGATCTGCACATCGACGTCGCCGCCCTTCGCGGCGGTCCGCCCGGGACCCCGCCAGACCCGGACACCCGCGCCGTCCGCCTCGAGGCGGACCTGCGAGGGCGGGACGTGACGGTCGACGCCCTCGCCCGGCCGCTGGACGGCGGCGATCTCGTCGACCCGCTCAGCGGCCTCGACGACCTCGCCGCCGGCCGCCTCCGTCTCTGCTCGCCGGCGTCGCTCGACGACGACCCGCTGCGCGTGCTGCGGCTCTCACGCCTGGCGCGCGTCTTCGAGCTCGTACCCGACGCCGCCGCCACGGAGGCGGCGCTCCGCGCCGCGCCCGCGCTCGCGCACGTGAGTGGGGAGCGTGTCCGCGACGAGCTCTCGGCGCTCCTGGCCTCGCGCGCGGCGGCCGTCGCGCTTCGCGATCTCGCCGTGTGGGGAGCTCTCGCCGTCGTGCTGCCGGAGGTCGCCGGGCTGCGCGGCGTCGAGCAGAATCCTTATCACCACCTGGACGTCTTCGAGCACACACTGGAGGCGCTCACGTACGTGACCGGCGTGGTCGCGCAGCTCGGCGGGCGCCGCTCCCTGGCCTCACCCGCCGACGCGGGCCTGCCCGGCGTCGAGCCGCTGGTGCCCGTCTCGTGGGCCGTCCTGCTCCATGACATCGGGAAGCCGGTGGTCCGGGTGGTCGACGATCAGGGCCGCGTGATCTTCTGGCACCACGACGAGACCGGCCGCAGGATGGCCGCCGAGATCGGCGCGCGTCTCAACTTCAGCAGGCGCTTCATCGACTTCGTCGGCACGCTCGTGCGCCAGCACCTTCGTCTCGGCTTCCTCGTCCGCGAGCAACCACTCACGCGCCGTGCTCTCGCCCGTTACCGGCGCGACGTGAGTCCATGGGTGTTCGAGTCGGTCGTCGTCTCGCTCTGCGACCGCCTCGCGACGCGCGGAGAGAAGACCTCGCTTGCGTCCATGGCCAGGCACTATCGCCTGGCGCGCTCGGTGTGGACGGAGGTGAGCAAGGCGCCGGCTCCGCGGCTGCTCAGCGGGGACGATGTGATGGGGCTGCTGGGCCTCGAGCCCGGGCCTGCCGTGGGGCGGGCGCTCGACGCCCTCGACGAGGAGATCGAGGCCGGTGAGGTCGGCGACGCCGATGAGGCGCGGGTCTTTCTGAGGGCGTGGTGGCGGCGCAACGCCGGCCCCGCCGCCACCGATGCCTGAACTCCCCGAGGTCGAGACCGTCAGGCGGCGCCTGCTCACGTGCCTGCCGGGCCTGCTGCTGCGTGAAGTGGTCGTCAACGACCGGACGGTGAGCGCGCAGACGGAGGAGGAGTTGAACACGTACCTGTCCGGCCGCCGGGTGACGGGGCTCCGCCGGCGTGGCAAGTACCTGCTCGTCGACCTCGGGCCGGCCGCCGACAGGCACGCCGGCCCTGCCGTCGCCGTCATCCACCTGCGCATGACGGGCCGGCTCGTCTTCCGGCCGGCACCGGGCGAGCGTCCGGCCCGCTTCATCTGGGAGCTCGAGCCAGCGACGATGCTGCACTTCCAGGACGTACGCCGCTTCGGCCGGCTCTGGGCGTTCGTGCCTCAGGACGAAGCGGCCTTCTTCTCGGCGCGCGGGATGGGTCCCGAGCCGTTCGGTCCGCACTTCACGCCCGCGTATCTGGCCGGCGCGCTGGCGGGCAGGCGCGCGCCGCTCAAGTCCTTTCTCCTGGACCAGCGCCGCATCGCCGGCGTCGGCAACATCTACGCCGATGAGGCCTTGTTCCGCGCGCGCCTGCACCCGCTGCGCGCGGCCGGGAGCGTCGGGCCGCGTGAGGCGCGGCGTCTGCACGCGGCCCTCCTCGAGACCCTGCAGGCCGGCATCGACCACGAGGGCTCCAGCATCGAGAGCTTCATCGATCCGGCCGGCGAGCGCGGGAGCTTCCAGGAGATCCTGGACGTCTACCAGCGAACCGGGCAGCCGTGCCGCGCCTGCGGCATGCGGATCGAGCGTGTGGTCGTCGGGGGACGCGGCACGCACTACTGCCCGGGCTGCCAGCCGCGCCGCGGAGGCATGGCGCCGGGGTCCCGGCGGCGTCTCGGCGCGGTCACGCCGCCGCGCTCGGTCAAGACGCCCGACTGGGAGGCTCCGAGCCGGTGAAGCGCGAGGGCGTCATCCCGTGAGCGACTCCGCGCCCGGGTCTCCCGCCCCTGCCGCCGCGCCTCTCGTCGCCGAGGCGGCCGCCACCCGGCTCTACATCGTCCTCACGCGCGTGCCGCGCCGCACGACGCTGCCGGTCGGCCGTCTGGGAGCAGTGACGCTGGAGCGCGGC
>CAZJGT010000215.1:0-3645 GCA_964545565.1 uncultured Thermoleophilia bacterium | reverse complement strand
GGGTGCAGCGAGGCGAAGGCGAGGTCCTCGAGCTGCCACTTGAGGTTGTGGATGCCGAGCCGGTGCGCGAGCGGCGCGTAGACCTCGAGCGTCTCCTTGGCCTTCTGGATCTGCTTCTGCTTGCTGAGATAGCAGAGCGTGTGCATGTTGTGCAGGCGGTCGCAGAGCTTGATCAGGATGACCCGGATGTCCGTGGCCATGGCGATGATCATCTTGCGGTAGTTCTCCGCCTGCTCCTCCTCGCGGGAGTTGAAGTGCATCTTGGTCAGCTTGGTGACGCCGTCGACGAGCATGGCGATCTCCTCGCCGAACTGCTCCTCGATCCAGGCGAGCGGCGTGCCCGTGTCTTCGACGACGTCGTGGAGGAGCGCCGCGGCGATGGTCACGGAGTCGAGGCGCAGCTCGGCGGCGTTGAGCGCCGTGCCCACAGGATGGTGGATGTACGCCTCGCCGCTCTTGCGGCTCTGCTGGTCGTGAAGGAAGGCGGCGGCCACGAAGGCTCGCGTGATGAGCTCGCGGTCGGCGTCGGGGTCGTACCGCTCGATGGCCGCGAACAGGTCGTCCAGCAGCGGCGCGTACGCGTCGGGGACCTGCGTCAGAGCTGCGCTGTCAGGCAGGTCCGCAGGAAGTCTGGTGTCTGATACCTGTTGTGCCATTCTCTGCTCGCGTCGGTGCGGGTGACGTCGACCTTACTCTGCGGTCGCTCGAGATGATAGCCGCCGCGCTCGCCGGGGACGACCAGCCCCGCCTCGCACAGACCGCGCACGGCGGCGGCCACGGCGGCCACCGGCGCGAGGACGGCTCCTGCACCAAGGAGTTCCTGCTCAAGGGCTTCGTCAAACCGGCCGGAGCCGGCGGCGAGGGCCTTCCAGACGCGTCGCATGGTGGCGTCGAGGTCGAGCTGGCTCTCGCGCACCCGGGCGGCGAACTCGGCCTCACCGGGTCCCCAGAGGGCGTGCAACCACGCGTCGGGGGCGGCGCCGGCGAGCCCCGCCCACACGGCGCCGGTGAACGGGGGGTCGAGCAGCACCAGGTGCGTGAAGGAACGCGTGAACGCCGGATCCTGGAGCGCGAGGTCCGGCGTGGTCATGACGACGTCGGCGTCGCGCACGGCCTCGAGTCGCGGAGCGCAGGCGGCCTGCACGTAGGCTGCGGAGCGCCCGAGCCCGGGCGTCAGCACGTCGCGCGTGAGAAGCGGGCGGCGCCGGCCGAGGTCGGCGACCAGCACCAGCGTCCGCTCACGCGACGAGAGCAGGGCGGTGAGCGTGGAGACCGGCGGTAGACCGCGACGGTCCACGAGGCGACCATCGGCTCGCGCCGCGCCGAGGGCCGCGGCCGCGCCGTCGGCGCCGCTCCCCGCGGCGACAGAGCCGTCGGCGCCGGCGAGCAGCGCGGCCCACAGCCCGGCGCCGCGCAGACGGTCGCGGCAGCGCAGGTCGCAGGCCGTGGCGCACAGGTCGGTCTCCGGCGGCTCGAGCCGGTGCAGGCTGCGCACCTGCACCTGGGCGCTCACGGCGCCGTTGTACTCGTTCTTGGAGAGCGCCAGGGCGACGTCGTGGCGTCCGGGCGCGTTGAGCTCGCCGAGGTCGTCGAAGCGGAAGTGGATGGCCTGGCACGAGGCGCCCTCACAGCGCACCCGGTACTGCGCGTGCCGCTTGTCGCGCGTGAGCCTCGGCGAGACCACCTCCGCGCCGTGGAGCAGCAGCGTCACCTCGCGGTTGCCGAACCCGTGCGGCGCCAGCAGCTCGAGCTCGTCGGCGAGCGCGAGGGTGAGGTCGCCGCCGCCCACCACCGCGTCCACGTGGCGGACGCGCGTGAGATCGTCGGCCCCGAGCGCGGCCGCCGCCTCGGCCACGAAGGCCTCACGGAAGGCGGGGATCGCGCCGCGCCGCAAGCGCAGCCCACACGCGGCGCGGTGCCCGCCGAAGGCGAGCAGGTGGCCGGAGGTGCGTTCGACGGCGCCGAGCAGATCGAAGGCGGGGATGCTGCGGCCGGAGCCTTTGGCCTGGTCGTCGCCCTCGCTCAGCAGGATCGCCGGCCGGTGGAAGCGCTCGGCGACCCGCGACGCGACGATGCCGACCACGCCCTCGTGCCAGTCGGGCGACGACAGCACGAGCGCGGGCGGCGGCGGGTCGGGCACCATGGCCACCGCCGCCTCCAGCATGGCCGCCTCGATCGTCTGGCGCTCGCGATTGAGCTCGTTGAGCCTGAGCGCGAGGGGCAGCGCGGCGTCACGGTCGGCGGCGCCGAGAAGCTCGAGGGCGATGGACGCGTCTTCGAGACGCCCGGCCGCGTTGAGCCGGGGTGCGAGGCGGAAGCCCACCGCACCGGCGTCGGCCGCGCCGGGTCGGCCGCCGGCGACCTCGAGGAGGGCGGCCAGTCCCGGCCGCGGTGCGCTGCGCAGCCGGCCGAGGCCGATCGCCGTGAGGACGCGGTTCTCCTCGACCAGCGGCACCACGTCGGCGATGGTGCCCACCGCCACCAGGTCGGCATACGGCCGCAGCGCCAGGGGAAGGTCGACGAGTGCGTCCGCGGAGTCCTCCAGCAGTGCGTGAGCCAGCTTGAACGCCACACCCACGCCGGCGAGATGCCGGCACGGATACGCGCCCAGCTTGGGCGTGACGACGACGCAGGCCGGCGGCTCTCCCTCGAGCTCGTGGTGGTCGGTGACGATGACGTCCATCCCCAGCGCCTGGGCGCGCGCCACCTCGGCGCGCGCGTTGATGCCGCAGTCCACGGTGATGAGCAGCTTCACGCCGGCGGCGCCGAGTTCGTCCACCGCGGCCTCGGATACCCCATAGCCCTCGCTGAAGCGATTGGGGAGGCGCCAACGCACGTCGGCGCCGAGCTCCTCGAGGACGCTGACGAGGAGGAAGGTCGCGGTGATGCCGTCGGCGTCGTAGTCGCCGTGCACGGCGATCGCCTCGTCGCGGCGTAGCGCCTGGTCGATGCGCCGGCGCGCCTCGGTCATGCCGTGCATGAGGTAGGGGTCGTGGACGCGGAAGTCCGGCTGCAAGAAGGAGCGCGCCGCAGCGGGGTCGCCGAGCCCGCGGCGTACGAGGACCTGGGCGAGGACCTCGCTCACCCCGAGCTCTGCGGCGAGTCGCCGGACCTCCGGGAACGGCGCCGGCGAGATACGCCAGGAGCCAGGATCGGTCACGAGTGCATCACGCCGCCAGTGTAGCGCTCGCGGCCGACGGATGCCGCCGTCCGCGAGCCGGACTCAGCCGGCGGGTGCGGGAGGCTCGTCGCCGGACTCACGGGCCGGCGCCGCGTCGTCGGCGTCGCCGGGCTCCGGCGCTTCCGCGGCCTCGCCGGCCGCGGCGCCCGCCAGGGTCACCGCGGTCGCCTCGCCGGCGTCGCCGTCGCTCAAGGCGCCGGCGCCGATGGTAGCCGGCTCCGCGCCGTCCGTCTCCGCCCCGTCGTCCGCGACGATCGTCGCCTCTTCGGCGGTCTCGACCACGGTGGCCGCCTCACCGCCGGCGACGACCGTGACGGCCTCGCCGGTCGCGGCGACGATCGTGGGCTCCTCAGCGGCGTCGACGGCCACAGCGGCCCTCGCCGCGCCGGCGTCGACGGTGCCGCCCGCCTCGCCGGCACCGCCACCGCCGTCTCCCTGCTGTGGATCGCGCTGGTCATCGCCGT
>CAZJGT010000214.1:0-3683 GCA_964545565.1 uncultured Thermoleophilia bacterium | reverse complement strand
CGCGCAGCTGCGCGAGCTCGGCGCCACGGTCAGCTCGCACACGGCCGACCTCACGAAGATGGACGAGGTACGGGCGATGGTCGCCGAGGCGGCGGAGTGCCACGGGCGCATCGACGTGCTGGTCAACAACGCCGGCATGGTGGTCTTCGGTCAGGACGAGGACTTCACGGCCTTCCAGGACCTCAGCGAGGAGGACTGGGACTTCGGCATCGCCATCAACCTCAAGACGCAGTTCAACGTGACCCGCTCCGTCGTCACGGGGATGATCGCGCGTGGCTACGGGCGCATCGTGAACATGAGCTCCGTGACCGGTCCGGTGGTCGCGAACCCCGAGGAGGCGGCGTACTGCGCCGCCAAGGCCGGCGTACTCGGTCTCACGCGCGGGCTGGCGCTCGACGTGGCCAAGCACGGGATCACCGTCAACGCCGTCGGTCCCGGCTGGATCGCCACCGGCTCCCAGGCGGAGGGTGAGGACGTCGGCGGCCTCAACACGCCGATGGGCCGCTCGGCGCGCCCCGAGGAGGTCGCCAGGCTCGTCTGCTTCCTCGGCAGCGACGACGCGAGCTACATCACCGGGCAGCTCATCGTGGTCGACGGCGGCAACACGATCCAGGAGTACAAGGGGCCGCGCGACCTCTATTACTGATCCGTGGCCAGCCCTCCGACGGCACGATATGCTACGCCGACGGTGAGCGGGCATCCAGCGCTCGCCGAAGACCATCTTCGGAATGGCACGGGGGGAGGCGTATGACGTCCGCTGTGAGCGGCAGGACGGTCATCGTGACGGGAGCGGCGGGGGGCGTCGGCGCAGCGACCGCGCGCCGGTTCGCGGAGTCCGGCGCCACCCTCGTGCTCGGCGACCTCGACGCGGTCGCCCTCGAGGACCTGTGTGGCCGGCTTGCCGCCCTCGCCGAGGTCCACGGCGTGGCCTGCGACGTGACCAGAGTCGCCGACGTGGAGAACCTCGTGGCCGAGGCCGTGGAGGCCACGGGGCGCATCGACGTCCTCGTCAACACCGCCGGACTGTGGGTCGAGGGACCCAGCGAGGAGATGACGGAGGCCGACTGGGACCGCGTCGTCGACGTCAATCTCAAGGGGACCTTCTTCGCCTGCAGCCGCGCCATCCCCGAGCTCAAGAAGACCGAGGGCTGCATCGTCAATCTGAGCTCGGACGCCGGGCTGGTCGGGACACCGGAGACGGCCATCTACACGGCCTCCAAGGGCGGCGTGAGCGTCATGACCAAGGCGCTCGCGATCGAGCTGGCGCCATACCTCGTGCGCGTCAACGCGGTCTGCCCGGCCGACATCATGACGCCCATGCTGCGGTACCAGGCCGACACCTACGGCGGCGGCGATCCCGAGGGCTACTTCAACCGCCTCCTGGCCGGCTACTTCCAGGGCGACAAGGCACGCTTCATCACGCCCGAGGAGGTCGCGGACCTCATCTTCTTTCTCGCCTCTCCCGCGGCCGCGGCGATCACCGGCGCCAATATCTCGATCGACTTCGGGACCTCGGCCGGCTACGGCTATTCCTGATCCATCGCACGCGCAAGGGAAGGAGTTCCTCACACATCATGGCTGACAAACCGTTCATCCACCCCTACATCCCCAACTCGGTGCCGGCCGTCAAGCAGGCCATGCTCGACGAGCTGGGGCTGGGCAGCGTGGAGGAGATCTACGCCGAGATCCCCGACCGTCTGCGCTTTCGGGGGACACTTGACATCCCGCCGGCGATCCTCTCGGAGCGGGAGCTGCGCAAGCATGTGCAGGGCCTGCTCGACGAGAACACATCGTCCGTCGACTTCCTCAACTTCTGCGGCGCGGGCTGCTGGCAGCACCACGTGCCGGCGGTCGTGGACGAGATCATCAACCGGGCGGAGTTCGTGAGCGCCTACTGCGGCGGTGACTACAGCGACCTCGGCAAGTACCTCGCCCGCTACGAGTTCAACAGCATGCTCGGCGAGCTCCTCGACTACGACGCCGTCGCCAACCCCATCTACGACTGGGGCGACGTGGCCGGGCGCTCGTTCCGCATGGCCCGGCGCATCACCGGCCGCGACAAGGTGCTCGTGCCGGCGCACATGAGCCCCATGCGCCTCATGGAAGCCCGCACGCTGTGCCAGCCGGAGGCCATGGCCACCAGCACCAAGATCCGCTTCTACGAGTGGGATCGCGAGACCGGCATGGTCGACCTCGAGGATCTGAAAGCCAAGCTCGACGACTCGTTCGCCGCCGTGTACTGGGAGAGCCCCGGCTATCTCGGCACCATCGAGGCCAACGGCTCCGAGATCGTGGAGCTCGCCCATGCTGCCGGCGCGCTGGCGATCGCGGGCGTCGACCCGATCACACTCGGGGTGCTTGCGCCGCCCGGCGCACTCGGCGCCGACATCGCCTGCGGCGACATCCAGCCGCTGGGCATGCACATGCACGCCGGCGGCGGCTGCTCGGGCTTCATCGCCTTCAAGGACGACGACCCGGTGTTCGCCCAGGAGTGCCCGCTGGAGCTCTACACATGCATGGAGACCGCCACGCCCGGCCAGTACGCCGTCGGCGAGGCCATGGCCGAGCGCACCAGCTACGGCGCGCGCGACCAGGGCAAGGACTGGGTCGGCACGGCGTCGGGGCTGTGGACCATCGCCGCCGCCGTCTACATGGCGCTCATGGGCCCGCAGGGGTTCAAGGAGGTCGGCGAGACCTGCATCGCGCGCGCGCACTACGCAGCCAAGAAGCTCGGCGAGCTGCCGGGCGTGCGGATCAAGCTCTCGCCGAGCTTCTTCAAGGAGTTCGTCGTGAACTTCGACGGCGCCGGCAAGAGCGTGACCGAGGTCAACAAGGCGCTGCTCGGCCACCGGATCTTCGGCGGCAAGGACCTCTCGGCCGAGTTCCCCGAGCTCGGCCAGAGCGCGCTCTACTGCGTCACCGAGTACTACGATCAGGCCGACATCGACGCGTTGGTGTCGGCGGTCGAGGAGGTGACGGCATGAGTGCGCGTGAGACGCCTCAGGAAAAGGTCGCCCGCCTCGCCAGGCTCCGCCGCGACGGCGGCGTGCTGCACGACTATCGTGCCCCGCGCTGGGACGAGCCGTTCATCATGGAGCAGGGCTCGCCCGGCGAGCGCGGCATCTTCGTGCCGCTCGCCGAGGAGGACGTGACCGCCGAGGTCGGCGCGGCGGCGGACTACATCCCCGAGGGGATGGCCCGCGCCGCCGCTCCCGAGCTGCCGGAGATGGCCCAGTACCAGGTCATGCGCCACTACCTGCGCTACGCGCAGATGACCCTGGGCATGGACCTCGGCAGCGACATCAGCGAGGGCACCTGCACGATGAAATACTCGCCCAAGATGCACGAGGAGCTCATCCGCGGCCACCGGGCCGCCGACGTGCACCCGTGGCAGGACGAGGACACCATGCAGGGCCTGCTCGAGATCGTCTACGAGACCGGGCAGTACCTGAAATCGATCAGCGGTATGGACGCCTTCACCCTGCAGCCCGGCGGCGGTTCGCACGCGGTGTACACCAACGCCTGCGTCATGCGCCGCTACTTCGAGGCCAGGGGCGAGCTCGATCAGCGCACCGAGATGATCACCACCATCTTCTCGCATCCCTGCGACGCGGCGACGCCCATGGTGGCCGGCTTCAAGGTCATCACCGTCATGCCCGACGAGAACGGCTACCCGGATCTCG
>CAZJGT010000213.1:0-3684 GCA_964545565.1 uncultured Thermoleophilia bacterium | reverse complement strand
TCAACCCCGGCATCCCGATCCCGGCCATGATCACCGGCATCACCGGGATCGACTACGAGACGGTGGCCGACGCGGCGCCGATCGATGAGGTGCTGCCGAGGTTCGTCGACTTCGCGGCGCACTCGGTGCTGGTGGCGCACAACGCGCGCTTCGACCTCGGCTTTCTCGACTACGAGCTGGGCCGTCTGCGCCGCCAGACCTTCCCGCGGCCGGCGCTCGACACGCTGCGCCTGGCGCGCAAGCTCTGCCCGCAGCAGCGCTGCTCGCTGAGCGCCCTCGCCTACCGATTCGACACGAAGGTCAAGCCCGTGCACCGCGCCCTGTGCGACGCCGAGGCCACCGCCGAACTGCTCCTGCTGTTCCTCTCCTGGCTGCAGGAGCAGGGTATGAACACGCTCGAGGAGGTGGCGCGCTTCTGCGAGCCGGGCACGCGCCGCAACTACCACAAGATCTCGCTCACCGAGAAGATACCCACCGCGCCGGGCGTGTACGTGATGCGCGACGCCAAAGGGGCTCCGCTGTACGTCGGCAAGGCCGAGAACCTGCGCCGGCGCACGCGCGACCACTTCCTGCAGCGCCAGGCCCACCACGCCCGCCAGGCGCTGGAGCTCCTCGACCACATCGACGTGGTCGAGACGGGCTCGGAGTTCGGCGCCCTGCTGCTGGAGGGGCGGCTGATCGCCAGGCACCGGCCGCCCTACAACTCCCACGGCACGCGCGCCAGCAGCTACCACTACGTCAAGCTCAGCGCGGAGGAGTACCCGCGCCTGTACGCCACGCCCAACCTGCGCGACGACGGCTCGTACTACGCCGGGCCGTTCCGCAAGGCCGGCCTGGCCCGGCGCTTCGTCGACTGCGTCAACGGCGCCTACCCGCTGCGCACCTGCGCCCACCTGCCGCGGCGCGCGCACGAGCACGCCTGCCCGCGCGCCGGCACGGGCGCCTGCCTGGCGCCCTGCAGCCGACCGCTCAACGGCGAGTACTCGGCCGTGGTCGCCGACGTGCGCCGGGTCCTCGAGGGGCACGCCGACCAGCTCGACCGGCGCCTCGTCGAGCGCCAGGCCGTGCTCGTCGAGGCGCTCGCCTTCGAGCAGGCGGCGCACCTGCAGAACCAGCGCGAGACGCTGGCGCGGGCGCTGCGCGGCGTGCGCCGTCTGCGCGCCGCCGCGCGTGACGACGTCGTCCTCGTGTACCCGGCGAAGCGCCGCGGCTGGATCGCCCTCTGGGGCGTGCGCGCAGGCCGCATCGTCGTCGAGCGTGAGGTGGGCGCGCGGGCGTTCGGCGAGCAGGCCGCACGCGGCCTGCTCGCCGACCTGGTCGCGGCCGAGCCGCAACGGCCGCCGCTCCCCGCCGCGGCGATCGACGAGATGCTGCTCGTGCACTCGTGGACGGAGGCGCACCGCGCGGCGCCCAACGTGCTCGACCTGCGCGCCCTGCTGGACGGCGGCGAGGACGTGGCCTGCGTCGCCGCCCGCCTGCTCGAGCGCCTGCGCCTCTGCGCCGCCACGCCCGACGGCCCGGCGCCGATCGGCGCCTGAACGACGAGAGGGGCGGCCGGTCCGGCCGCCCCTTCCCGCCCGCTCCTATTCCTCTATCGCCTGCCCGCGGCTACGCCGCAGCACGAGCACAACGCCGATCGCGACGATGACGACGGCGGCGGCCACCAGCGCGTAGATCCACGTGCTGCCGGAGCTGTTCTCCGTCTCGACCACGGCCGGCTTCAGGTTGATGTACGTGTCGACGGTGTCGTTGATGAACGCCACGGGGCCGTCTTTCGGCACCTGCGTCCAGCCCTCCCACTTCTGCGTGTTGTAGGCCTCGAGCTGCTGCTCGTAGTTGGTGATGATGAACGGCGCTTCGGTGTAGAAGATCTCGGCCATGCGGTCGACCAGCGGCTTGCGCTCCGCGGGGTCGATGGTCTGGGCCTGCTGCTGGTACAGCTCGTCGTACTCGGCGTTGGACCAACAGGGGTCGTTCCAGCCCTCGATCTGACGGGTCGTGAACACGTCGAGGATGTAGTCCGGATCCACGTACTGGCCCCAGCCCCAGATGTACATGTCGTAGTCGGGGGCGTAGTCGCCGGCCTTGTTGTAGTCGTAGAGGGCGTCGCTGATCGCGCCCGTGTCCAGCGTCTGGAAGGTGATCTTGAGGCCGATGTCCTTGAACCAGCCGGCGACCAGCTTGCCGCTGTTCTGACTGGCGACGTCCTCGGACCGGGCCCACAGCCGGAGCTTGATCGGCTTGCCGCGCTTGTCCTCGCGCACGCCGTCGCCGTCGGTGTCCTTGTAGCCGGCGTCGTCGAGCATCTGCTTGGCCTTCTCGAGGTCGAAGCCGAAGGTCTGCTCGGGCGTCGGCGACCAGGCGTACTCAGGCACGTCCGGCGTGATCAGGCCCTGGGCCACGGTGGCGTAGCCGCCGTAGCCGAAGTCCACGACCTTCTGCTTGTCGACCGCCCAGCTGATCGCCTGGCGGAACTTGACGTCTCTGAGCACCGGGTTGCCCTGCGAATCGGGGTCGTCGTAGCAGTTCATGCAGATCTCGTCGAAATAGCGCAGGTTGGCGGCGTTGGTGGCCAGGGACGGCTCCGAGGCCAGCGCCTTGAACTGCGCCGCCGGGATGCCCAGCGCGTAGTCGAGGGTGCCGGTCTTGAGGTCCTGCGTCATCGTGTCGGCGTTCTGGTAGATGCTCATCACGATCTCGTCGATCGTCGGCGTGCCCTGGCGCCAATAGTCCGGGTTCTTGACGAGCTTGATGTAGCTGCCCTTCTTGACCTCGACCGTCTGGAAGGGACCGGTGCCGACGAACGGCGGCTTGTGCAGATAGTCGACGGCGACGCGCTTGGCCGGCACCGTGCTCCAGATGTGCTCCGGCAGGATCGGGATCCAGAGCCGCAGCATGTTGGCCTTGGGCTTGGCGCAGGTCATCGTGACGGTGAGATCGTCGACCGCTTCGATCGTCTCGATGTTGTTGGTGTAGCTCGTGAAGTTGGTGAGGTCGTTGTCGATGATGTAGCGGTAGGTGAACACCACGTCGTCCGCGGTGAAGGGCTCGCCGTCCTGCCACGTGACGCCCTCGCGCAGGTGGAACGTCCAGACCAGGCCGTCGTCCGAGGTCTCCCAGCTGGTGGCCAGCTCGGGCCGCGGCGAGAGGTCGGTGTCGTAGCCGACGAGGAAGTCGTAGTTGAGATGGAAGATCTCGTACGACGTGCCGCTGTAGCCGATGAACGGGTTGAGGTTGTCGGCCTCGTACACGGTGCCGAAGCGGACGGTAAGCTTCTCGGCTCCCGGCGACGGGGATCCCGACTCGTCCGCGAACGCCCCGCTGAGACCCCAGGCAAGGCCGGCCGTCGACAGCAGGACGAAGAGTGCAATCGTCGCCGGCAGATGATGCCGACTGTGGACTGCTCTGGCACGTGCGCGGATCATGGGTCCCTCCCGTGTGGCCTGGCGGCCGGGCGGGAGGGCGCCGAAGCCGCAGCGCCCCCCCGGACGCGGCTCCTTGCCCACGACTCTATCCTACTTGCCGGTCCCGTCCCACATGGGGGGTGGCGGTCTGCGGGTAAGATGGGACCCATGGACGCGACCATCTCGACCAGCCGGCACGACGCCGTGATCTTCGACCTCGACGGGGTCGTCACCCAGACGGCCGCCGTGCACGCGGCGGCCTGGAAGCGGCTCTTCGATG
>CAZJGT010000212.1:0-3719 GCA_964545565.1 uncultured Thermoleophilia bacterium | reverse complement strand
CCGCTCCCCAGACGGCCGCCGCGACGGCCGTCTGGGGAGCGGAGACCAAGGCCCTCACCGACAAGGCCGGATTCACGCTCACGGCCGCCTACGACGCCGCCAAGGACGACGTGCTCACGCCGCTCGCCGTTGTGGACGGGGTCGTCGACGCCATCCTCGCCGACACCGGCACTGACGGCGTCGTGGTCGCCGCCGGCTCGAAGACCGGCTATCAGCTCGCCGCCGACCAGGCCGTGAACGCGACCAAGATTGGCGGCACGGCGCAGACCGGCCGCGACCTCGGCGCATCGGTGCTCATCTCGAGCGGCACCGGAGCCGGGCAACTGGACGTGACCTCCGGCGTCGTCAAGGCGAACCTCACGCAGATACTGGGCACGGTGCTCACCGAGACGGCCGGCTACATCGCCGCCGCCTTCAAGCAGTTCTTCAATGTCTCCTCTCCGAGCGGCACCATGAAGGCGATCACGAACGTGGTCACGACGACGAACCTCACGAACATCCCCGCCGCCAGCATGAGGACTGCCGTCGGACTCGCGTCGGCGAACCTCGACACGCAGCTTGGCGACCTGCCGACCAACAGCGAACTCGCAACGGCGCTCGCCGGGGCCGACGATGCCGTGCTCGCCGCGATCCCGAGCGCCGCCACCGTCGCCTCACAGGTGCGCACCGAGCTGACGACCGAGTTGGCGCGCATCGACGCCGCGATCACGACCCGGCTGGCGGCTGCCGGCTACACCGCGCCGGACAACGCCGGCATCGCCGACATCCCGACGAACAGTGAACTGGCGAGCGCGCTTGCCGCGGCCGATGACGCCGTGCTGTCCGCCATCGCTGCGCTCAACGACTTCGACCCGGCGGCGGATACGGTCGCGCATGTGACCCTGGTCGACACGACGACCACGAACACGGACATGGTGAGCGCCGCGCCGACAGCGGCAGGAGTCGCGGATGCAGTGTGGGACGAGGCGCTCGCGGGCCATGCGGCGGCAGGCAGCGCCGGGGAGGCACTGGCAGGCGCGGACGCTCCCTCGGCGTCGGACAACGCCACTGCCGTCTGGTCGGCCGGGACGCGCACGCTGACGAGCGCCGGGTCCGGCGGGGCAACGGCACAGGAGGTGTGGGAGTACGCGACGCGCGGCCTCACCGACAAGGCCGGGTTCGCGCTCACGGCCGCCTACGAAGCCGCGAAGACAGCCGCGAGCCCATCCGACGTGGCGTCCGCACTTGGCACCTACGACGCTCCGACGAAAGCCGAACTCGACAGTGGGCTGGCGGCGCTGAACGACGTCTCCACGGCCGAAGTCAACGCCGCCTGTGACTCGGCCATCGCCGACGCAGCCCTCGCAACCGCCGCGGACCTCGCCACTGTGGACGGCGTGGCCGACTCGATCAAGGCGAAGACGGACAACCTGCCGAGCGACCCCGCCGACCAGAGCCTCATCGAGGCCGCCATCGCCGGGATCTCGATACCGGCTCCGACGGTCGACTTCACCGATGTGCTGGCCGCCATCGCCGCCATCGGCGAGTCCGGCGTCGAGGTCGACATGAGCGGCGTGCTGGATGCGCTGGCCGTGCTGCAGGCGTCGCTCGGAGCAGCGAACATCACCGTCACCGCCCCCGTCGCCGCCTCCGGCACCGTCACCCTCTACCAGGGCGACGATTACGACGCAGCGCACGGACGCGGCGTCGCCTTCGCCGTCGCCGACGATGTGCACGCGCTGGGACTGGACGCCGTCGGCGCCGTGGTCAGCTTCAAGTGCGCGCAGGCGACGTGGACCGGGACCGCGACCGAGACGGAGGCGGGCTACACGCTCGTCTTCGAGCCGACCGCCGCGCAGACCGGGGTGCTGACCATGCGCAGGCAGGGGTACGAGGTCGAGGCCGTGCTCGCCGACGGGGACGTGGTGACGCTGGCCACGGGGACGCTCGCGGTCGAGCGTGACGTGCCGTCGGTGGGGTGAGGCTGCATGACCGAAGCGCAAAGCCTCATCCAACACCTGCATATGCCACGATCACAGCTGTCTCGTTCACCCGGGGCAAAGGGGCGGCCGGACCCGGCGAAGCGGAGCCGGCCGCCCCGTCTGTAAACGGACAGGGGGATGCGCGTGCAGGCCAGACTGATCGGCGTCGTGACCGCCACCGTCATCCTCGTGCTCCTGTCGCTCCTCGTCATCATCGCCGGACCCACGGTCGCCGGTTCGTCTGAGCCGTCGCCCTCCTGCTCGCCGAGTGCCTCGCCATCTCCCAGTGCGTCGCCATCCACGCCGCCTGCCGCATCCGCCTCGACGGTGCGCTGGGCGCGGCACTGGCGACGGGTCGCAGGACGCGCAAGGACCCGCCTTTTTCGCGTCCGCAGCTGCATGGGCGGCTCCGCACCCGTGCGGCTGCAAAAGGCGCCGAAACGGGCTGCAAGCGCGGCGGAGTGGAAGCGCGCCGGTCGCAGCTGGCGGGCGCGGGCGCGGGACTGGCAGGCGAAGGCGCGGGCGGGAGTCGCGAAGATGAAGCGGCCGGGCGGCTCGGGGGCGGCAAGGTGGCGACCACTGGCACTGTGGGCGGGCTGGCCGCGGTCTGCGTGGCCGACCCTGCGAGCGGTCATCCAGCGCGAGAGTCGGGGCAACCCGCGTGCGGTCAACCCGTCGAGCGGGTGCAGCGGGCTTCTGCAGGTCCACCCCTGCCACGGCGTCGCGGGCGTGCTCGACCCGCTGGTCAACCTGCGGGCGGGGCTGCGACTGTACCGGGCGAGTGGATGGCGGCCGTGGGCATTGTGAGACCCCTCAAAGACGCGCCGCCGCCCATCGGCGCGGCTCCGGCTACCTCCACCGGAGCAGTCCGCGGCAAACCGGCGGCTCCTGTTTCTCTCCCCTCCTCTCGGCAGGGGCCGCCGGCCGCGGGCGCGGTGCGGCGATGAGCGCCCGTCTGCGTCACGATCGCCGTCTGTTCACCACCCGGGAGGTCGCCGAGCTGACCGGCCTTTCGCCGCAGGCAATCCGCAAGGCGCGACGGGAAGGGCGCATCAACGCGATCGACCTGAACGCAGACAAGCCCGACCGCACGAAGCCGCGCTACCGCTACGCGGCTCGTGAACTGCGGAAGCTGGGGAGGGGGTGAACAACGCATGGAATGGACCGAACTCCTCACCCTGCTTGCGACGCTGGCCATCTCCGGATGGCTGTCGGCGTTCCTGGTGCAGCTCCTGAAGCGGGCCGGATGGCCGAGCTGGACGAAGCTCGTGCTCAGCCTCGCCATGGCGCTCGTGGTCGGACTCGCGACCGCATGGCTCTCCGGCGACGTCATGGGCTTCATCGGCCTCTGGGGGCACTTGACGGCCGAGCAAGTGATGACCTTCGCGACTGGCGTCTACGTGGCCAGCGCGACCTGGTACCAGTTCTACTTCAAGGATGCCACCTGGGCGCAGAGCCTGGGCGCATGGCCGAAGGCGTAGCTACCAACGCAGGACGCTGAAGCCCGGCTCGCCGCTACAGGGGCCGGGCTTTCGCGTCCCTCACTGCGGTCGATACGTCATGGACGGCCTAGCATGATGAGGCGGCGCATGAGTAGAGCACGAGAGCACAGAAGATGAGCACGATCACAGAGCAGCCAAGCTTGCCGACGAGCGACAGCCCGACGCCGACCTTGTCGACGGTGCTCACCTGCTCGCCGCGCGCCTCCGCCTCGCTCATGAGTACGGCTCTGTCTTCCGGGCGGAGCCGCTTCCCAGC
>CAZJGT010000211.1:0-3817 GCA_964545565.1 uncultured Thermoleophilia bacterium | reverse complement strand
CTCATGGGCGAGCTCCTTGCCGTCACCTGCGACTCGTGCGGCGAGCCCATGGTCCCCACGTGAGCACGCTGGACGAGGGCGCCGGGCGGCGGCGTCAACCGCTGCGTCTTCCTTGTCGACGGTTTGAACCTGTACCACTCTGCTCTCGACGGGAGCGTGTGACCAAGCGTCCGCTCCGTAGTCTCGACGTCGATGTGCCGACCGGACGCTGACGATCCGAGTCGCAAGCTACGCGTGGCATCAGCTCCCGCAGGGGTGACCTCCGCCGACGCCCGGTCCACCCTCGCCGGCAGCGACCGGTTCGCTCACGGTGGCGGCGGGTAGGACGCACACATGAGCGACTCCGCCGACTCCTTTGCCCTGATCCGCGAGCTCTTCGCGCGGCAACGGCTCGGCGTGCTCGCCACGCATGGCCCCGAGCATCCCTACGCCAGTCTGGTGGCGGTCGCCGCCTCGGAGGATCTGCATCGCCTCTACTTCAGCACGACCCGGGCGACGCGCAAGTTCGAGTTCCTCACCTCCGACCCCAAGGTGGCGATGCTCGTCGACAGTCGCTCCGAGGCCGACCTCGACTTTCACCGTGCCGTGGCCGCCACGGCTGTGGGGACGGCGCGCGAGCTGGAGGGCGAGGAGCGCGCCGAGCAGCTCGCGGCGTTTCTGCGGCGCCACCCGCACATGAAGTCGTTCACGAATTCTCCCACCACTGCGCTCGTGGAGCTCGCGGTCGAGACCTACTACATCGTGCGGCGCTTCCAGAACGTCACCGAGCTCCACCTCGGGTAGGACGATGGCGGACCCTCTCTTCGTCATCCCCCAGGCGCGGATTGACCCGGGGCGCGACCCCGGGATCGCCGCGCGCGTCGGGGGCAAGGCGCTCGCGCTCGCCGCCATGGCGCGCGCCGGGATCGCCGTACCGCCGTTCGTGGCCGTCGCGACCGACGCCTACGAGGCGTACCTGGACGTGGCGGAGTTGCGCGCTCGCATCAGCTTCGAGCTCGAGCGCAAGGAGCTCGCCGACATGCGCTGGGAGGAGTTGTGGGACGCGGCGCTGCGCATCCGCAACCTCTTCTTGACGACGCCGCTGCCGGAGGAGGTGCGGGCGGCGCTGGCGGAGCCGCTCGCCGCGCGCTTCGCCGACGCCGCCGTCGTGGTGCGCTCGTCGGCGCCCGGCGAGGACTCCGCCGCGGCGTCGTTCGCCGGGCTGCACGAGTCGTACGTCAACGTCCGCGGTGTCGATGCGATCCTGGAGCACGTCAAGCTCGTGTGGGCCTCGCTGTGGTCCGACGCAGCCTTGCTGTACCGTCGCGAGCTGGGTCTCGACCCGCGACGCAGCGTCATGGCCGTCGTGGTGCAGGAGGTCGTCGCCGGCGAGCGGTCCGGCGTGGCGTTCAGCTGCCATCCGGACGACGACCGGCGGGCGCTGGTGGAGGCCGTGCACGGTCTCAATCAAGGGCTCGTGGACGGGGTCGTGGAGCCGGACCGGTGGACCCTGGACCGGCGCGACGGCTCGTTGCGGGAGCACCACGCCGCGGAGCGTCTCGAGATGGTGACGACGATGGAAGACGGCGTACGCCTGGTGAACCTGCCGGCCGGCCGCCGTGACGCCGCCCCGCTGGCGGACGACGAGCTGCCGGTGGTGTACGGCCTGGCGCGGCGCGCCGAGGAGCACTTCGCTGCGCCGCAGGACGTGGAGTGGACGCTGAGACGCGACGAACTCTTCGCGCTGCAGTCGCGGCCCATCACCACGCTCTCCACCGAGGCCGGCGACGGGCGAGCGACCTACCTCAGCCTGCGGCGCAGCTTCGACAGCCTCGAGCGGCTGCGCCGCCGCATCGAGGAAGAGGACCTGCCGTCGCTCACCACCGTCGCCGACCGGCTGGCCCTGACCTCGCTGCAAGGCCTGGACGACGCCGGTCTGCTGGCTGCGCTGCGCGAGCGCAAGGCCGCGCACGAGCACGGCGTCGACCTGTACACCACGGACTTCATCCCGTTCGCGCACGGGGCCCGCCTGTTCGGGGCCGCCTACAACGACGTGCTGCGTCCCGAGGACCCCTACGAGTTCACGGACCTGCTCACCGCCACCCCCATGCTCAGCCTGCGCCGCAACGCCGCCCTCGAGCGAGTGGCGGACTGCCTGAGGGCCGGAGCAGAGGATGACGCCGAACGAGCCCTGGGCGATTACCTGGCCGAGTTCGGCGACGCGAGCGGAATGGGTGAACCGACCGCAGACGCGCGCCCCGAGGTCCTGGCGATCGCCCGGCGGCTGGCGGCCCGGCCGGCCGGCAACGTCGCGCCGCGGCGCGATCCCGCCGAGCGGGCGCGGCGCTTCGTCGAGGCTCACGCGGAGCCTGAGCGCGACCGCGCCGCCGCGCTGCTCGATCTCGCCCGCGCGAGCTGGCGTCTGCGCGACGACGACAATCTGTACCTCGGCCGCCTCGAACACCTCCTGGAGGCGGCCATCGAAGAGGCGGAGCGACGCGGCCTGCCGGTGGACGACGCGTGGCGCCCGCGGCCGGTGACTCTGCCGTCGCCGCGGGGGGCGGCCGCGGAGGCTGTGCCTTCGGTCGCGCCCACCGGCGTGGCCGAGCACAACGGGTCCGCCGCTCTCGCCGGCGTCAGCGCCAAGGCCCGCCAGATCGTCGGTCAGCCGGCGGGCCCGGGTCTCGCGGTCGGTCTCGCCCGCGTGGCCCAGAGCCATGAGGATCTCGCGGCCTTCGCGGGCGGCGAGATCCTCGTCTGCGACGCCATCGCGCCGGAGATGACGTTCGTCGTACCGCTGGCCGCCGGCATCGTGGAGCGCCGCGGCGGGATGCTCATCCACGGCGCGATCATCGCCCGCGAGTACGGCCTGCCCTGCGTCACCGGCGTGCCTCGCGCCACCGAGCTCATCCACACCGGCGACCGCGTCACCGTCGACGGCTATCTCGGCATCGTGGTCGTCGGCTGATCGGGTTTGCATCGCCGGGATCGTGGAATCCCGGGTCTATGACCGGCGAGAAGGACGAGTCAACGCGCCTGCGCGAGATCGACCGCATCGTGTTCTTCAGTGATGCCGTCTTCGCCATCGCCCTGACCCTGCTGGTGGTGCGCATCGAGGTGCCCGGCGGCCCCGACTACGCCCACGAGGTGCTCGCGCAGTGGCCCGAGTACCTCAGCTACCTGATCAGCTTCGCGGCGGTGGGGGTGTACTGGATGGGTCACCACCGCATCTTCCGCCACATCGAGCGCTGGGACGAGGGCCTCATCGGGCTCAACCTCTTCCTGCTCCTGTTCATCGCCTTCATGCCGCTGCCGGCGACGATGATCGGTGAGCACGGCGGCGACCAGGTCTCGCTCATCTTCTACGCCGCCACGCTCGGCTTCGCCGGGCTCGCCAACCTGCTCATCTGGGTGTACGCGACGCGGCGCCGGCGCCTCGTCGCCGCCGACCTGGACGCCGCCATCGTGCGCAGGCAGCGCCTGCGCGGCATGGTGGCCCCGATCGTCTTCTTCGCCAGCATCCCGCTCAGCTTCGTGAGCATGGACGCCGCCTACTACTCGTGGCTGCTGGTGGCCGTGGCGCTGTTCGCCCTCCGCGGTGAGCGGGTGTGGGGGAAGCGGCCGCAGCCGGCCGGCGAGGTGCGGCCGCCCGCAGGGTGAACGCGCCGGCGGTCATGTGAGTGGCTGCCCGGTTTGCCGTCGGGGCGGGGTCAGGATGCGCTCGGGCCGGGTAGGAGGGTCCTAAGCTCTACCACGGACGGCAGAGGAGGGACCAGGCCATGAGCAAGAAGAAGGACAAGAAGAAAGACAAGAAGAAGGACAAGAAGAGCAAGAAGAA
>CAZJGT010000210.1:0-3820 GCA_964545565.1 uncultured Thermoleophilia bacterium | reverse complement strand
GCTCGTTCATGACCTCGTCGTACTTGAGGACGTTCTTGCGGCGCATGAAGTTGAGTTCCTCGACCTTGACCTGCGCCTTCTCGACCACGTTGCTCAGCATCTTGGCCTCGATGGGCTCACCCTCCTGCGGCCCGAGACGACTGAGGATCTTGTACATGCGGTCGCCGGCGAACAGGCGGATGAGCTCATCCTCCGCGGAGAGGTAGAAGCGACTCTCGCCGGGGTCGCCCTGACGTCCCGAGCGGCCGCGGAGCTGGTTGTCGATGCGCCGGCTCTCGTGGCGCTCGGTGCCGAGCACGTACAGACCTCCCAGCTCGCGCACGCCCTCGCCGAGCTTGATGTCCACGCCGCGGCCGGCCATGTTGGTGGCGATCGTGACGGAGCCCGGCTGCCCTGCGTTCTCGATGATGTGCGCCTCGCGCTCGTGCTGCTTGGCGTTCAGCACGGCGTGCGGCACACCGTGGCGCTCGAGCAGGCGCGAGAGCATCTCGCTGATCTCGACCGACACGGTACCCACGAGCACGGGCTGGCCCTTCTCGTAGCGCCCGACCAGGTCCTCGACGACCGCGGCATGCTTTTCCTTCGCGGTCGTGAAGATGAAGTCGTTCTCGTCCAGACGGACCATCGGCGCGTTGGTGGGGATCTGGACGACCTCGAGGCCGTAGATCTGGCGGAACTCGTCCTCCTCGGTCTTGGCCGTACCGGTCATGCCGGCGAGGACGTCGTACATGCGGAAGTAGTTCTGGAGGGTGATCGTCGCGAGCGTCTGGTTCTCCTCGCGGATCGGGACCTTCTCCTTGGCCTCGATGGCCTGGTGAAGGCCCTCGGAGTAGCGCCGGCCCTCCAGGATGCGGCCGGTGAACTCATCGACGATGAGCACCTCGCCGCCCTGGACGACGTATTCCACGTCCTTGCTGTACAGGGCCTGCGCACGCAGTGCCTGGATGAAGTGGTTGACGAGCCCGCCGTTGGAATCCTTGTAGAGGTTGTCGATGTCGAGGGCGCGCTCGACCTTGGCGACGCCGCTCTCGGTGACGGCGACGGTGCGCTGCTTCTCGTCGACCTCGTAATCCTCGCCGGGGATGAGCCGCGGCACCACGCGCGCGAACTGGCGATAGGTGTCGGCGGCGGTCTCGGGCGCGCCGCTGATGATGAGCGGGGTGCGCGCCTCGTCGATGAGGATCGAATCGACCTCGTCCACGATGCAGTAGTGATGGCCGCGCTGCACCATGTGCTCGCGGCGCATCGTCATGTTGTCGCGCAGGTAGTCGAAGCCGAACTCAGAGTTGGTGCCATAGGTGACGTCGGCGTTGTACTGGGCGCGGCGTTCCTCCGGCGTCATGTTGGCCTGGATCACGCCGACCTCGAGGCCGAGGAAGCGGTACACCTGGCCCATCCACTCGGCGTCGCGCTTGGCGAGGTAGTCGTTGACGGTGACCAGATGAGCCCCGTCGCCGGCGATACCGTTGAGGTACATCGGCATGGTGGCGACGAGGGTCTTGCCCTCACCGGTCTTCATCTCGGCGATGTCGCCGTCGTGCAGCACGATGCCGCCCAGCACCTGGACGTCGAAGGGCCGCATGCCGGTCGCGCGTTCGGCGGCCTCGCGGGCGACGGCGAACGTCTCGAACAGCAGGTCGTCAAGCAGCTCGCCGTTCTCGTGGCGCTGACGGAACTCGGCAGTCTTGGCGCGCAGCTCGTCGTCGCTGAGGGCGGCGATGCCGGGCGCGAGCTCGGTGACCCTCTGGGTCTGCTCCTGGAGGACCTTGAGGCGCCGGCCCTCGCCCGCGTGCAGCAGTTTGTCGACGATCTTGATCACTGGAGCGCTCCCGGGATCGCGGAGATGAGGTCTCCGCTCATTGTCGCACAGAGCGCCGCCCGCGTCGCACGGCCGGCCGGCCGCGACGACCGCCGGCCGGCGTGGACGCGGTTGCCGCTGCTCTCAGTTCTCCGCCGGCTCGATGAGGCCGTAGTGGCCGTCGTTGCGGCGGTAGACGACGTTCGTCCGGTTCGACTCCGCGTTGGTGAAGACGAAGAAGTCGTGGCCGACGAGCTCCATCTGCAGCGTCGCCTCGTTCACCGACATCGGCTTCAGCGCGAACTGCTTCGTCTTGACGATCCGGCCGTTGTCGCCGGCGTGCTCCGCCTCGCCGGCGATCTCACCGGCGAGAGCCGTCGCCGCGGCGACGGGGGCGAGCTCGGGAGCCGGCGTCAGATCGACGGCCGGCTTCTCGTGTCCGCGCCTGGTCTTGCCGTGGATCTTGTCGTGGTACTTCTTGACGCGACGCACCAGCTTGTCCGTCACCAGGTCGATGGCGGCGTACATGTCGGTGGACGTCTCGCGAGCTCGGATCACGGGTCCGCGTGTGAACACCGTCGCCTCGGCGACGCACGGCTCGGGGATGCTCGGGTTCTTCTCCACCTTGAGCTCGAGCTCTACCCTCGTCACCTCGTCGATCCGGCGCTGCTGCAGGAGCTTGTGCACGTGCTCGATCTTCTCGCTCGCGTACTCCTGGAGTGCCGGCGTGACGGTGACGTTGCGGCCCTTGATCTGCGTTTTCATCGACATCGCTCCTTCGGGACGGCGTGGTCTCGCGATGCTTGGGCATGCGCTGCACGAACGGTACGTGCGAAGGTGAAAGCGTGGGGGTCGAGGTCTGCGTGAGCGAGGACTTCCGCACACTGGTTCAACGTTTCACCCGTGGTGTAGACGTCGTCAACAATGATCACTCGCTTCAGTGTTGTACGTACCCGGAACTCTTCCTCCCGCAACGCGAACGCATGATGGACGTTGGCGGCGCGCGCGGCCCTGTCCAGCCCGCTCTGGCGGGCGCCGTGCCGCACGCGGCGGAGCAGGGGAGCATAGGCGAGCCCGGCGTCCCGCGCAAGCCGGCGGCCCAGGGACTCGGCAAGGTCGAAGCCGCGGTCGAGTTTGTGCCCCCGGTGGGCCGGGACCGACGTGACCACGACGCCCCCGTCGGCCTCCGTCGACCGGCGCGGTTCGAGGAGCGCCGGCGCGGCCGCGCGGAGCGCTGCGGCGGCGAACGCGGGCGCCGCACGGCGAGCCATGTCGTCCGTCAGCGAGCGCAGGGCGCGGAACTTGCACGCCGTGACGAGGGCGCGAGCAGGCCCGTCGTAGCAGAACGCGGCCGAGGCGGCGGTGAAGGCGAGTCCGCGGCCGGCGCACTCCCGGCAGGCGGGCATCCCGGGCGGCGACGCGGCGGCGCGGGACGGACGCGCCGGCCGGCCGGCGCGCCGCAGCGGAGCGCCGCAGCGGCGGCAGTGGTCGTCGGGAAGCGGGCGGAGGTCGACCGCGCACGCCTCGCACAACCAGCTACCGCCGGCGTGACACACGACGCACCGTCTGGGGAACACCAGGTCGAGCAGGCCGTCGAGTGCGCCCTGGGTGTGCACTCCCGGCACGGCCGTCACGCCTCGTCACCGTCCGCGCGCTGATCGGCGGGCAGGACGCAGGTGTGCGGCTCGAGGCGCGCACCTGCGTCGACGACGGCGTGCGCCTCGACCTCGGAGCGGTCGCCGATGACCGCATCCTCGTGGACCACGGCTTCGTGGTGCACCGTCACGTTGCGTCCGAGGATGCCGCCGGCGAGCCGGGAGCCGCGACCCGCCTTGGCGCCGTCCCAGTGGATGACGCCCTCGAGCACGGCGCCGCGCTCGACGACGCAGCCGTCGCCGATGATGAGCGGGCCGATGAGCTCGGCGCCGGCCTCGACCAGGCAGCCGGCGCCGAGGAGGATCGGCGCTTCGAGCCGGGCGCCCGGCTCGATCTCGGTGCCCTGGCCTGCCCACACGCGCGGCG
>CAZJGT010000209.1:0-3846 GCA_964545565.1 uncultured Thermoleophilia bacterium | reverse complement strand
CTAGGCGTGGGAAGGAGGACGACGATCACCTTCACCGAGATCATGGAGGGGGTCTCGCGCGGCTTCGAGATCGCCGGCGTCGCGGTGCTGATCGCCGGCTTCGCCATCGGCGTCGTCAGAGCGCTCACGGTGGCGCTTCACGGCGGCGTCGACGCCGCCTACGGCCTCATGCGTCGCTACTGGGGGCGCAGCATCCTTCTGGGCATCGAGATCCTCGTCGCCGCCGACCTCATCCGGACGGTGGCCGTGGAGCCCAGTCTGGAGAACGTCCTCGTGCTCGGGCTGATCGTCCTCATCCGCACCTTCCTGAGCTTCTCGCTCGAGGTCGAGATGGACGGCGTGTGGCCCTGGCGTCGCCGGTCGCTCGCCATATCGTCCGGCGAGCCGCCGGCCAACGGCGACGGCACTCTCTGACCGAGTGGCGTCCGGCGGCGCGCGCCGCAGCGCGAAGCGACCGCATGCGCCATACTGCGTGCATGCAGCGCACGCTCATCGTCGTCGCCAATCGCGAGCAGTTCCCGGAGCCGGCGTTCCCGCTCGGGGCGCTGTATGTGGCCGGTGCGGTGGAGGCCGCCGGCGGCAGGGCCCGCGTCTTTGACGCGGGCCTTCACCGGCGGCCCCTCGCGGCGCTACGCGCCGAGCTCGCCGCCTTGAAGCCCGATGCGATCGGCCTTTCCCTGCGCAACGCCGACAACGCCGCGTGGCCGTGCACGCGCGCCTACGCGGACTGGTACGCGTGCGTCGTGGCCACCGTGAGGGAGGCCGCGCCGAAGGCGCGACTCGTCCTCGGCGGCCCGGCCTTCTCCATCTTCCCGCGCGAGCTGAGGAGGGCGTTGCTCGTGCGTGACGGCGTGGTCGGGGACGGTGAGCCGGCGGCCGCGGCGCTCTGCCGCGGGACGCTGCCGACCGGCATCGTGGAGTCGCCGCTCGAGGACCTCACGGGGGTGTGCCTGCCGGCCGATCTGACCGCCTCGTTCCGCGGCGCCGGCGACTACCGCACCGCCGGCGTGCAGACGGCTCGCGGCTGTCCGCACCGCTGCCTCTACTGCACCTACCCTGGGCTCGAGGGCGCGCGCCTGCGGCGGCGCCCTCCCGAGGCCGTCGTCGACGAAATGGAGCGGCTGCGCCGCGAGCTCGGCATCGCCGAGCAGTTCATCGTCGACTCCTCGTTCAACGCCGACGAAGAGCACATGACGGCGGTCTGCGACGAGCTGCGCCGGCGGCGCAGCCGGCCGGGCGCTCCGCTGGCGGACGTCAGCTTCTCCTGTTACCTGGAGCCGCGCTTCGGCGACGCCGCCGTAGGCAGCCTGCTGCGTGAGGCCGGCTGCACCTCTGTGGACTTCGGCGTCGATTCCGCCGCCGAAGCGCTGCTGACCGGCCTGGGGAAGTCGTTCACGGTGGCCGACCTGCGGGCGGCGACCGTGGCGGCCAAGGCGGCCGGTCTGGACGTGTGCCACTCGCTGCTCTTCGGCGCGCCGGAGGAGACGCCGGAGACGGTGGACGAGACGGTGCGCGTGACCGACGAGCTGGCGCCGACGGCTGTCGTGGCCATGGTCGGGCTGCGGATCTATCCCGGGACGAGGCTCGCCGACCTGGCCCGCTCCGCGGGCCTCATCGGCGAGCGCCAGCCGCTGCTCGAGCCACGCTTCTACGCTGCGGGCCTCCACGCCGGTGACCCGCGCGTGGACTGGCTTCCCCGGCAGGTCGCTGCGGCGGCCAGAGGCCGCCGCAGCTGGTTCCTGCCCGGGGCGCGGGACTGGAGCGCGGCGTGGGGGCCTCGGCTGCTGCGCCGCCTCGGCAAGCCGGGGCCGCTGTGGCGCAACTTCCCGCGGCCGCGCTGGTACCGCTACGTCTGAGTGCCGCACACCGGACAGGCGAGCATACCGAGCGGCCGCTCGAGGCCGCCGGCCGCCAGCAGGGTGTCGTCGCGGAACACCTCGGCCGTGCGTCTGTCGGCGAGCACACGGCCGCCGCTCATGACGATGGTCCGCTCGCAGAGCTGGGCGGCGAGGTCGAGATCGTGGGTCGCGACGATGCGCGTGTGCGCGAACCCTTCGAGCAGACCGAGCAGGCGGCGGCGGGCTCGAGGATCGAGGCCGCTCGAGGGCTCGTCCATCACCAGGATGCTCGGCTCCATGGCGAGCACGGTGGCGATGGCGACGGCGCGCTTCTCGCCGCCGGACAGGTGGTAGGGCGGGCGCTCCGCGAGGTGCTCCGCGCCGACGCGCGCCAGCGCGCGCGAGACGCGGGACGCGACATCGTCGGGTGAGAGCCCGAGGTTGAGCGGCCCGAAGCCGACGTCCTCGGCGACCGTCGGCATGAAGAGTTGGTCGTCCGGGTCCTGGAAGACCATGCCGACGGTGCGGCGGATGTCGGGCAGCGTGCCTTTGGTCACGGGGATGCCGCCGATGTCGACCGTCCCGTGCTCCGGCGTGAGCAGGCCGTTGAGGTGGAGCAGCAGCGTCGATTTGCCGGCGCCGTTGGCGCCGACGACGGCGATCGCCTCGCCGTGGCCGATCTCGAAGGAGACGCCGTCCAGCGCCCGCGTCCCGTCGGGATACGCGAAGCTCAGGTCGCGGACGCTGATGGTGTGGTGGCTCATCGCGCGGCGTTCATGCGGAGAGACCGGTGACGAGGCGGCCGAGCGTCAGCGGCACGTCGACGACGCGGAACAGGACGAAGGCGGCCGACCAGGCGAGTGTGAAGACGAGGTCACCCGCCCCGAAGTGCAGGCGCCGTGCGATGCGGATCTCGCCCTCGAAGCCCCGGCTCTTCATGGCGAGGTAGATGCGCTGTGCCCGCGCGAAGGTGCGCAGAAGCAACTGGCCGAGCATCTGACCGTAGATGCGCCAGCCCATGCCGCGGCGCCCGAAGCTGCGCAGGCGCCGCGCCTGGCCCATACGCGAGGCCTCGTCGCCGAGAACGAAGATGTAGCGGAAGAGCAGCAGCAGTTGCGTGACGAGGACCGAGGGGACCTTCAGCTTCTCCAGGGCGAGGCAGATGCCGGTGAAGCTGGTCGTCGCGGTGAGCACGAGGGCGGCGCCGGCCGTGAGCAGAAAGCGCAGCATGATCGAGGCGTAGGAGACCCAGCCGCCGGTCACGCCCCAGGCGCCGACCTGGGCCACGACCTCGCGGTCGAAGACGGGGTTGAAGGCGCCCATGACGAGGGCGAACGGGGAGACGACGAGGAGCAGGCGGCCGAGGAACCCAAGGGGCAGGCCGCCCTCCGTGGCCATGACGACGGGGAAGACGGCGAACGGCAGCAGGCCGAGCAGATCGTACTTGCCGTACGAGACGACGCAGACGATGTACACGGCGGTCGTGAGGACCTTGGCGCGCGGGTCGACGCGGTGGACCGGCGTGTCGAGCCGCGCCAGACGGTCGAGCCTGTCGAGCGCGGAGAGGCCGGTGGCGACGGAGGACACGTCTCGCCGGCCCCTACCCGATCTCGCCCGTCGTGGTGGCCACGAACTTGCCGTGCTTGACGCCCTTGGTGCCGATGAGGCCGTCGGCGATGCGCTTGATCTCGCGGGCGACGCCGCGCAGCACGACGACCTCGAGGCAGTAGGCGGCATCGAGGTGCACGTGCAGGGTCGAGACGATCTCCTCGTGATGCGTGTGCTGGTGGTCGGTGAGCTTGTCGGCGAGGTCGTGGGAGTGGTGGTCGTAGACGAGGGTCACGGTGCCGATGGCCTCGGCGTCGCCGGCCTCCCATTGGTCCTCGACGAGCGCGCCGCGGATGAGGTCGCGCAGCGCCTCCGAGCGGTTCACGTAGGCCTTGTCGGTGATGAGCTCGTCGAAGCGGTCGAGCAGGCGCTCGTCGATCGAGACACCGAAGCGGACGAG
>CAZJGT010000208.1:0-3872 GCA_964545565.1 uncultured Thermoleophilia bacterium | reverse complement strand
ACACCGGCGCCGTCGTGAGCTACGGCTCCATCAGCGGCGCCTGGATCGGCGGCCGCTTCTAGCCGCTGGCGCCGCCGGGCGTTCGTCGCCCGGCCCTCGCCCCGCCCGGCCCTCGCCCCGCTGCTCAGCGTCCGGCTTCGGGGCGCCGGCTCCAGACCGTCCCGGCCGGCGCCGCCGCCGGCTGCGGCAAGGTGGAGGCCAGCGCGGCGACCGCCAGCGGCAGCGCCGCGAGCACGTAGAGCACGGGCGCCAGTCCCGCCGCGTCGCCGAGCACGCCGAGCCCGGCGACGATCAATCCGCCGGCGCCTCCGCAGAGGCCGACGACGAGCCCTGTGGCGAGCCCCATGCGCGGCGGCAGGTACTCCTGACCCAGCACCAGTGCCACGCTCAGATTGGCGTTCATCGCCAGCCCGGCCACGACCACCGCCGGGATCATGCCGGCGTAGCTCAGACTGGGCAGCACCGCGATCGCCGGCACGAGGACGAGCTGCGGGCCGATCAGCACCCAGCGACGGCTGAGGCGATGGGCGGCGACGCCGCCGAGCAGGGTACCGGCGGCTCCGGCGGCAAGCAGGATGCTCGACATCACGTTGCCCGCGGATGGAGTGGCTCCCCGCGCGGCGAGCAGATACAGCGGCAGGAAGGTGAGCAGCCCGGTGGTGACTCCGCTCGAGAGGGCGAAGAGGGCGACGAGCAGCCCGAACGCCCGCCACTCACAGGCCTCGCGGGCCTGAGACGACGACCGCCGCTCGTGAGGCGTGCCGCCGGAGAAACGGCGGACGACGACCGCGACCGCCGCCGCCGCCGCGATCGGGATGACGGCGATCAGCGCCGTTCCGTGGAGCCCGAACAAGGGGAGGACGGCGGCGACGACGAGCGGGCCCAGGGCCCAGCCGGCGCCGCCGCCCACCGAGTACACGCTCATGTCGGCGGTGACGCGGCTCCCGGAGGCGTGCCGCGCCCAACGCGCTCCCTCCGGGTGGTAGGCGGCGACCCCGGCGCTGCACACGATCACCGCGAGCAGGGTGGCCGCGTACGCCGTCGTGAACCCGACCGCAGCGATACCGAGGCCGGCGACCACGAGACCCGCCGGCAACAGCAGCCAGGCCTCGCGGCGGTCCCCATGAGCGCCGATGAGCGGCTGGAACAGGGCGCTGGCGACGCTGGCGGTGAGGGCGAAGACGCCGACCGCCGCGTAGCTGTAGTGACGCTCGGCGACGAGGAACGGCAGCAGCGCCCAGAGAGCCCCCGAGCTGAGGTCGGCGGCCGTGTGCCCCAGCGTGAACGTGACCAAAGGGCCGCGGGCGGTGCGGCTCCGGACGGCGAGGCCGCTCACGACGTCTCTTTCGCCGCGGGGCGGGGTCTGATGACGGTCGGCAGTGGGAGATCCTTTCGAGACGGTGCCCAGCAGGCGCCAGACGACTGTAACATCATGACGTCGCCCGTTCGGGTAGCATCGCGCGTGCACCGTGTCGGCGGCCGGTCCGCGCGGGCAGGGAAGGAGAGGCGGGATCGGGATGCGCATCGTGGTCCACGGCCAGCAGGCGTTCGGCAAAGCCGTGCTCGAAGCGCTGCTCGCGCGTGGCGACGACGTCGTCGGGGTCTACGCCCCGCCATCCATCCCCGACGCCCGGCCCGACCCGCTCGTGGAGGCCGCGATCGCAGCGGGACTGCCGCTGCATCGGCCGACGTCGCTCCGTGACCCGGCGGTGTCCGCCGCCTTCCGTGCGCTCCGGCCGGACCTGCAGGTCATGGCCTTCGTCACGCTGGTCGTGCCGGCGGAGCTCCTGACGCTCCCGACGCACGGCACCATCCAGTACCATCCCTCGCTGCTCCCGCGCCACCGCGGGCGCAGTTCCATCAACTGGCCCATCATCATGGGCGAGACCGAGACGGGACTGTCGGTCTTCTGGCCGGACGCCGGCCTCGACACGGGCGACGTGCTGCTGCAGAAGCGTACGCCGATCACCACCGCCGACACGCTCGGCTCCGTGTACTTCGACCGCCTCTTCCCGATGGGCGTCGAGGCGGTTCTGGAGGCGGTCGACCTCGTCGCCGCCGGGACCGCGCCGCGAATCCCACAGGATGAGTCGCAGGCGACCTACGAGGCTCCGTGCGAGCGGCGCAACGCGCGCATCGACTGGGGCAAGCCGTGGCGGCAGATCCACGACCTGATCCGCGGCTGCGATCCGGCGCCGGGGGCCTGGACCACCTGCGGCGGCCAGGCCCTGCAGATCGTCGCCGCCACGCCGCTGCCCGCCCGCGATCTCGCCGGCCTCGGCGGAGCGCCCGGCGAGGTCGTCGAGGTCTCGGACGAGGGCTTCTGTACGGTGTGCGCCGACGGCCGCATCAGGGTGACGCGCGTGCGCCCTGCCGGCGGCCCCAAGCTCCCCGCCGGCGAATGGGCGGCGGGCGCGGGGCTCGACGCCGGCGCCCGCCTCGACTAGCGGCTCGACCGCCAGGCGGCGCGATCAGCCAGGCGTGCCACGGGCCGGGGCCGAAGCCTGAGACGGTCGTCTTGCCCCGCCGGCCTTCCCCCAGATTCCTCCCGGAGACGACGTGCGATGGTGGGTCGCGATCCGCTGATTGAGCGGCCTTTCACATTCGTGTAGCCTAAGAGGAAGCTCGCGAATCAGCAGGTCCGAAAGGAGCATCTTGGCATGCCGAGAACGCGCGCGCGCGCCGCGTGCGCAGCACGGGACTCACTATCGTCGGGCGATCCCCGGCGTCAATCTGGCAGCGGATCAGTCCGTTGCGTCCGGCCGCTCGCTCGGTGCGAGAGAGGCACGTGTTCAACCTAGCGAGGTCCGATGACTGCTTCATTCATCAGGAGTGACGACTTTGCCGCGTTCGTGACCGCCATGATCGAGGCGGGGCCGGTCTACGGACCGATGGCCAAACGCTCGCGTTTCGTCTTCGGGCGCCTGGAGGCCCCTGACGAGCTGAGGCTCGACTACGACGTCACCATCCTGCCGCCGAAGAAGCTCTTCTTCCCGCCGGCGCAGGACCTGCTCCACTTCGACGACGCGGGCTTTGGCGCTCCGCTGGAGCCGGTCGAGAAGATCCTCTTCGGCGTCCACTTCTACGACGTCAAGGCGATCGACCAGACCGACCTGCTGTTCTCGGAGCGCAACTACGACGTCAACTACATGGCGCACCGGCAGACCACGACGATCGTCGCGTCCAACATCCAGAACGTCTCCGACCGGGCGTTCTTCGCCTCGGTCGGCGCGGACGTGCAGCCCCAGGGGCACGACGCCTTCCTGACGGCGATCGGCGGCGGCTACGTGCTCGAGACGCGGACGGCGCGGGGCGAGGCGTTGCTCAAGCTCGGCGCCTTCCGGCCCGCCACCGACGCCCAGGTCCAGGAGGCGGCGACGGTGAACGCCGCCGCGCTCGAGAAGTGCCCGGAGAAGCTCGAGCACGGCACCGAGGAGATCGCCGCCAAGGTGCGCGCCGCCTTCGGCGACGACGAGCTGTGGACGGCCCTCGCGGTCGACTGCTTCTCCTGCGGCACCTGCAACACGGTCTGCCCCACCTGCTACTGCTTCGACGTGCAGGACACCTGGAACGTCGACCAGTCCGGACAGCGCACCCGCTTCTGGGACGGTTGCCTCACCGAGGACTTCGCCAAGTGCTCGCTGGGCGACGGCGCCAGCGAGAACTTCCGCGAGGAGCGGGCGCAGCGCTTCCGGCACCGCATGATGCGCAAGGCGACGTACCTGAACGAGAAGCTGGGTGGGCCGGCGTGCGTGGGCTGCGGCCGCTGTTCGGCAGGCTGCACCGCCGACATCGCCGACCCCGTACGGATCATCAATCAGATCATGGCCTCGTGAGGAGCGACAGATGAATCACCAGTGCCACTGGACCGA
>CAZJGT010000207.1:0-3878 GCA_964545565.1 uncultured Thermoleophilia bacterium | reverse complement strand
GCGCGACGAGGACTCCGGCGCTTTTGGGCGGGCCCTCAGGGTCTGCTCGACCTCGGCCTCCCGTCCGGTCTTCACCAGGTAATCCTCGATGGCGAGGTGCAGGGCGTCCGCCGCCATGTTGGAGCAGTGCATCTTCTCCGGCGGCAGGCCCCCGAGCGCCTCGGCCACGGCCGTGTTGGACACACCGGCAGCCTCCTGGATGCTCCTGCCCATGACCATCTCGGTGACCATGCTCGCGGTCGCGACGGCCGCGCCGCACCCGAAGGTCTTGAACTTCACGTCGGCGATCCGGTCTGAGCCGTCGACGGCGATGCTGATGCGCGTCACGTCGCCACACCCCGGATCGCCGATCTCACCCACCCCGTCGGCGTCGAAGACATCGCCGATGTTGCGCGGATTCATGAAGTGCTCCATCACCAGATCGGCGTACATCCGTCACCCTTTCGCGTACAGCGGACTCATCTGCCGCAGCTTGTCGACGATCGGCGGGAAGGCGCCCAGGAAGGCGTCGACCTCCTCGCCTGTGTTCTCTCTCCCCAGGCTCACGCGCATGCTCCCGTGCGTCTCCTCGCCGGCGACGCCCATGGCGAGCAACACGTGCGAGGGCTCGGACGACCCCGCCGCGCAGGCCGAGCCGGTCGAGACCATGAAGCCGGCGGCGTCGAGCCGCAGCAAGAGCGACTCACCCTCCACGTAGCGCACGGTGAAGGCGACGTTGCCCGGCAGCCGCTCCGTGGCGTGCCCGAGGTACGTGACCTCGGGCACACGTGCGACGATCTCGCGCGCCAGCCGGTCGCGCAGCGCTTCGAGACGCGGCCGGACCTCGGGCAGCAGACCGGCCGCCAGGGAGAGCGCGGCGCCGAGCCCCACCACGCCGGGCACGTTCTCGGTGCCCGACCGCAGACGGCGCTCGTGGCCCCCACCGTGGACCATGGGCTGGAGGCGCGTGCCACGCTTCACGTAGAGCGCGCCGACGCCCTTGGGGCCGTGGAGTTTGTGGCCGGAGAGGCTCAGCATGTCGACGTCGAGCGCGCCGACGTCGACGGGCAGCGAGCCCACGGCCTGGACGGCGTCCGTATGGAAGACGGCGCCCTTCTCGTGCGCGATACGCGCCAGCGCGGCGACCGGCTGGATGGTGCCGACCACGTTGTTGGCGTACATGACCGACGCCAGGCGCGTGTCGCCGCGAAACGCCTGTTCGTAGGCGTCGAGATCGACGACGCCCTCGCGATCCACGGGGACGAAGTCGACGGCCCAGCCGTCGCGGTTGAGAGCCCGGGCCGCCTCGAGGACCGCCTGGTGCTCCACGGCGCTGACGATGAGGTGCGCCGGCTGGAGCCGCGCCAGATACCCGAAGAGCGCGAGGTTGTCGGCCTCGGTGCCGCCGGAGGTGAAGACGATCTCCTTCTCGCCGGCGCCGAGCGTCGCGGCCACCCTGGCGCGTGCCTCGTCCACCGCGGCCCGCGCCTGCCGCCCAAGGCGATGCGGCTCCGACGGGTTGCCGTAGCGCTCGCCGAAGTACGGGAGCATGGCCTCGAGCACCCGTGGGTCGACGGCCGTCGTGGCCGCATGGTCGAAATACACCGTCTTCATCGTGGCACTGCCTCCCCGATCAGGTCCTCGAGCGTGATGCCGTCGAGGGCGCCGCTGATGGCGCTGTCCAGCCGGCGCCACACGATACGCGAGGCGCACGAGTCGGAACGCTCACAAGCGCCGTCGTCGGGCACGCACCCCACCAGTGAGAGCGGGCCCTCCAGCGCGGTCACGACGTCGCCCACCGTGACGGCCGCGGCGGCTCGAGCGAGCTGGTAGCCGCCGCTCACGCCGCGGGTCGCCTTCACGAGGTCGCCCTCACGCAACCTCGCCAGGATGCGCTCCAGGAAGGCGGCCGGGATGTCCTCTTGCGCGACGACCTCGGAGAGCGGCACGGGATGACCGTCGTCGTGGGCGGCCAGATAGACCATGGCCCGCAGGCCGTATTCGGTGCGGGATGAGATGCGCATGCTGCTCCCGTGGGCGCCGGACGCGGATCCGGGCGAATCCCAACCAATCAAGTCGGCATTATCGTACCACAGCGTGAAGGGCGACCAAACGAAGACGGCGCCCGGAGGGCGCCGTCTGCAGAGACCCGATGGGTGTCGCGCTAGAGACCGCGGACCGCGTCCGCGACTTCTTGCTCCATCACCTTGGCGCCGATCCAGCCGGTGTACAGATTGGCCACCGTGCCGTCGCCGCGGATGATGGCGAGGATGGGCGGGTCGCTCACGCGAAGCTGCATGAGCGTGTCGCCGAGCTGCTTGGACTCCCGCGCCTCGAACGAGAAGAAGGAGCTGTCGGCCGCATAGTTGGCCTTGACGTCGTTGAAGTACGACAGCATCTCCATGTCGTCCGCCGCGCCCGGGGTGTACACGAGCAGGACGATGCCGCGCTTTTCGTCGAGGCGCTTGGTGATGAAGTCGGGCGTCTCCGGCGTGGCCTCGAGCTTGAGCGGCTCGTAGCCGGTCATGCCGAAGCTGCTCACGGTGTTGTACGACTCGGGAGCGGGCAACGGCGCGGCGGCCGTCTCCTCCGCCGACGCCAGCACACGCACGGCGACGACTCCGCCGAAGATCAGCGCGCCCACCACCAGGATCAGGACTGCGCCGACCAGGAACGTCCGGTTCCGCTTGAAGATCCCCATGCCGTCCTCCCCAGAAGAGAAAGAGCTCCACCTTGCCGTGCTCGCGCTATTCTCGAACCTGCTCTCGCAGGTGGGTGCCTTCCCGGATCATCCACGGATGAGCCGGAGAACGAGCTCCCGATGTGTTCGTGTTGGCTCGAGAATGTGGCGAGGCCACGAACAAGGTCGAGCCGCGCCATCCTAGCAAACGTCCACTGATTCAACAATCTTGTCGGCACCCCTGCAAAAAAGCTTGAGGACAGGCTCGACGGCCGGCCCTCCGCGTCACCCGAGGCGGACGCGAAGCTCCTTGAGCTGCTCGGCCGTGACCGTCCCCGGCGCGGCCGTCATGGGGTCGCCGCCCGACGAGGTCTTGGGAAAGGCGATCACGTCGCGGATGGAGTCGGCGCCGGCCAGCAGCATCATGATGCGGTCGAAGCCGAGACCGATGCCGCCGTGCGGCGGCGCTCCGTACTCGAGCGCCTCGAGGAACCAGCCGAACGCCTCGTCGATGCGCGCGTCGCTCATGCCCAGGGCGCGCAGGATGGCTCGCTGCACACCGGCGTCGTGGTTGCGCAGCGAACCGGAGCCGAGCTCGACGCCGTTGAGCACGAGGTCGTACTGGGCGCCGCGCACGGCCAGCGGATCGCTCTCGAGGAGCGGCATCGTCGCCGCCGTCGGCAGGCTGAACGGGTTGTGGCCGTAGGTGAGCTGCCCCGTCTCGGCGTCGATCTCGAAGAGCGGGAACTCCTCGACCCAGAGCAGCGACCAGCGGGACGTGGGTGCGGGCGCGAGCAGCCCGACGAGGGCGAGGCGCAGGGCGCCGAGCACCTCGGCGGCCAGGCGCGCCTCCCCGGCGGCGAAGACGACGAGGTCGCCGGGCTCGCCGCCGGTCGCCGCAACGAGCGCCGTCTGCTCGGACTCGGCGAGGAACTTGACGATGGGGCCGCGCAAGGCGCGGCCCTCCTCGACGTACACGTAGGCCATGCCGTTGGCGCCGTGCTCTTTGGCGAGCTCCGTGAGCTTGTCGATCTGCGCCCGGGGGAGGGAACCGCCCCCGGGCGCGCGGATGGCGCGCACGACCCCGCCGCCGTCGACGGCGCCGCGGAAGACCTTGAACGCGCTGCCGGCGAAGGTCCCGCTGAGGTCGACGATCTCGAGACCGTAGCGCAGGTCCGGCTTGTCGCTGCCGTAGCGGAGCATCGCCTCGTCGTAGGAG
>CAZJGT010000206.1:1745-3952 GCA_964545565.1 uncultured Thermoleophilia bacterium | reverse complement strand
CTAGGCAGCGCGGCGTCTGCTCACCAGGCCACGCGCCGTCTGATCGCGTCTCGAGCACCGGGGGAGGGGGTGGTAGCAGCTCGTCAGCACGCCCGGGCGTCAACGCGCCCGCAGGCATGTCCTTGTGAGTCGGCTCCGGGAGGTCCCATGCACCACAGACGTTTGGCTCTCGCGCTCGTCCTCGCGGTCGTGGCAGTCGCGCTTCTGCTGCCCGCCGCCGCCCCCGCGATGACCTACGACCAGGCAATCGACCAGTTGTACGCCAAGGGCTATCCACAAAACGTGGAGACGTACCTGAACAGCCTCGGCACCTCGCCGCTCGGCTTTCGCCTCGGTGGCACCGGGGCGGACGACAAGGCGGCTCGCTACCTCGCGTCCAAGCTGCGCGCGGCGGGCTACAGGAACGTACGCCTCGAGTCCGTCCCCGTCGACGAATGGGCCGTGCGCGGCGCCGGCGTCACCGTCGGCGGCCGGACCTTGATCTGCTCCCAGTTCGGCGGCGTACCCGGCACCGACGAAGACGGCATCACCGCCGAAGTGGTCTACCTCGGCAACGGCACGGCAGCCGACTACGAGGGCGTGGACGTCGCCGGCAAGATCGTCGTCGTCGACAGCTCGATGGACAACTTCTGGTTCAACTTCCAGGGCGCCGAGGCTACCAAGCACGGCGCCCGCGCCGTCATCCTCACCAGCAACTTCTCCGACGGCGCCGACATGGACTACCCATCCTACCCGTGGTATTCGGTCGCTCCGGACGCCCTGGGCGCCAACGACGGCGAGTACGACATGGGCTTCGTCCCGCTCATCTACATGAGCCAGCAGGACGGCGACTGGCTCAAGGGTGAGATCGAGGCCGGCGAGACCGTGGCCACCTTCGAGAGCCACGTCGACGTGACCATGGCCGACGAGGGCGGCAAGGGCTACAACGTCATCGCCACGCTGCCCGGCAAGCAGAAGAACGGCCAGATGGTCGTCTGGAACGCGCATCACGACGCCCACTTCCGCGCCGGCCTCGACGACACCGGCGCCGTGGTCGCCACGCTCGCCGCCGCCAAGGCGATGAAGATGAGCCACTACCGGCCGAACCGCACGATCGTGTTCGTCTTCGACACCGCCGAGGAGTTCGGCTACACGGACTGCTGGTACGACTGGAGCATCGGCGCCTGGCACCTCATCACCCAGCGCCACCCGGACTGGGTGGGCCGGATCGCCGCCATGTACAGCATCGAGCTCATGGCGGCAGAGGGCGCGACCGTCGACATCAACACTTCGCCGGAGCTCGTGCCGTGGCTCGACAAGGTCTGCTCGGACAACGCCGACCTGATCCCGTACGGCTACGAGATCGAGACGCCGCAGAGCACGTGGCAGAACGGCTGGAGCTTCATGGCCAGCGGCGTCCCCAGCTTCGAGATCTCCGCCGGCGGTCCCGACTACGGCGAGATGTACCACAGCACCTACGAGGCCTACGACAAGGTCGACTGGGACCTCACCGCCAACATGAGCAAGCTGTTCCTGCGCCTCAACCGGTTCACCGACAGCCGTCAGTTGCCGTACGACTTCGTCGGCCGCGCCGACGACCTGCGTGAGCACGTCGACTCCCACGAGATCGAGGCGGCCGGCGTCACCGGCGGCAGCGTCGCCGCGCTCGACAAGGCGATCACGCGCTTCCGGAGGGCCTCCGCCAGGTTCGGGGCCAGCGCCGCGTCCATCACCGGTCCGAGTCGCGGATCGGCCCGACGCAACGCCACGATGCTCAAGACGGCGAAGACGGTCGTCAAGGGCATGACGGCGCTCGACGCCTGGGACTACACGGCCTACCCGCACGAGCAGACCATGTGGGACAACGAGTACCTGGCCGCTGCACTCGCCGCCCTCGACGAGAATCCGGTCAACGTCGAAGGTGCCCTCGAAGCGCTGACCAACGTCGGCATCAACTGGAACGGCGTCGTGTTCAGCCCGAGCGTCTACCGCTACGACCTCACGCGGCACGACCCCGACTACGAGCGCATCACCTGGGGCGCCCTGGGCAAGCTGATCAACTACTTCGACACCACACCAGTGATGGCCAGGATCGAGGCGGGCCGGTACGACGAGGCCAAGGCCCGGATCCGGGCCATGTGGAGCACCAACGCCTACGACCTCGAGAGGCGCGTCTCCGCGATGACGCGAGCCCTCGACAAAGCGAGCGACACCATGAGGCGCGCGTA
>CAZJGT010000206.1:0-1645 GCA_964545565.1 uncultured Thermoleophilia bacterium | reverse complement strand
CGCGCGTATGGACGCATTCCGGCAGGACCGCAGCCCGGGCGTCGCGCTGCGGGCTGCGGCAGCCCTTCCCCAGGATACCCGACCCAAGTAGACTTGCTGGCGTCGGGCCGGGCCGGCGCCAGCGCCGCCCGGCGCCAGCGCCACAGCAGACGGAGGCCTCATGCGCGTGCTCGTGGTGGGCGGCGGCGGCAGGGAGCACGCCCTCGTCCATTCCTTCGCCCGGTCCCCCCTCGCGGACCGCATCTTCTGCGCCCCGGGCAACGCCGGTACCGCCACCGAGGCCGACAACATCCCGATCGGAGCCGACGACCTGCCGGCCCTGCTCGACTTCGCCAGTCGCGAAGGGGTCGACCTCACGGTGATCGGCCCTGAGGCCCCTCTCGTCATGGGCCTCACCGACCTCTTCGAGGAGCACGGCCTCGCCGTCTTCGGCCCCAACAAGGAGGCCGCGCAACTCGAGGGCAGCAAGGTCTTCGCCAAGGAGATCATGAGCGCCGGCGGGGTGCCCACCGGCGCCTACCGGCGGCACGACCGCATCGAGCCGGCGATCGCCGACCTCGAGGGTCGTGACGACTATCCCCTGGTCGTCAAGGCCGACGGCCTCGCCGCCGGCAAGGGCGTGCTCATCTGCAAGGACAAGGGCGAGGCCCGCGCCGCGGTGGAGGCCTGCTTCGTCGCGCGCGAGTTCGGCGCCGCCGGCGACGTGCTCATCACCGAGGAGTACCTCACCGGCTCCGAGGTGTCGCTGCTGGTGCTCTGCGACGGCGCCGACGCCGTGCCCCTCGCGCCGGCGCAGGACTACAAGCGCATCTTCGCCGGTGACCAGGGGCCCAACACCGGCGGCATGGGCAGCTACTGCCCGGTGCCCGGATTCGAGCAGAGGGCGGTCGACGCCGCGATGGAGCACGTGGTGGAGCCGGTCGTCGCGGCGCTGCGCAAACGCGGCATCACCTACCGCGGCGTTCTGTACGCCGGCCTGATCGTGACCGAGGCGGGCGTCAAGGTGCTCGAGTTCAACTGCCGCTTCGGCGACCCCGAGACGCAGGCGGTGCTGCCCAGGCTGGAGTCGGACCTGCTCGAGCTGTGCGCGGCGGCATCGCAAGGCGAGCTGGCCGACGTCACGGCGCTGTGGAAGCCGCAGGACTGCGTCACCGTCGTGCTCGCCTCCGCCGGCTACCCGGCGAGCAGCCGCAAGGGCGACGTCATCAGCGGCCTGGCCGAGGCGGCCGCGATGGACGACGTCACCGTCTACCACGCCGGCACGGCGCTGCGGGACGGCGACGTCGTCACGGCCGGCGGCCGCGTGCTCGCGGTGAGCGCGCTCGGGGACGGCTTCGCCGCCGCCCGCGCGCGCGCCTACGCAGGTATCGAGCGGATCAGCTTCGACGGAATGCAGGTGCGCCATGACATCGCCGAGCGTGCCGTCAGGGCGCGCGCCGGCGAGCTCGATCTGTTCCCGGCCGGGTTCGCCGGCTGAAGACGAGGGCGGCGCCGGCGCGCTGCGCCGCGCGGCCAGCCAAGGAGAGATCACGTGGAAGAGACAAGGACCGAGGTCGAGACCGTGCTGCAGGGCATCCAGATGAACCCCGTGCTGGTCGGCATCGTGATGGGCAGCGAGAGCGACCGCGAGGTCATGGAGAAGGCG
>CAZJGT010000205.1:0-3982 GCA_964545565.1 uncultured Thermoleophilia bacterium | reverse complement strand
GATCGCCGCGTCGTTCCAGCGTCGGATGTGGTTGCGCTCCTCCACCTCGGACGGGCGCAGGTGCAGCCACGTGCGGATGGTCAGATCGAGCATCGGCGCCGTGTTGGTCAGGTCCTCGCCGAGCACCAGGACCGCATCGGCGGACGCGACGTCGGCGAGGGAACCGAGGCGCAGGCGCGGATCACCGGCCACGTCGAGGACGGCGCCGACCAAACGGTCGTCGGCGTCCGACATCCCGCGGTAGAAGCGTCCGGGTCCGACCAGCGTGCGCAGCGCGTGGTTGTCCTCGAGCGAAGCCCGCGGTGAGCCGATGCCGATGGCGCGGCCGCCCCGCAGCAGCTCGGCCGCGGCCTCCAGCGCGCGGGGACCGGTCGCGGTCGGTGCTCGCCCCGTGTCCGCCCCGACCCGTGCCCTCAGCACCCGCTGGGGCGCATTGACGAACTCGTAGCCGTAGCGCCCGCGGTCGCAGAGGAACATCTTGTTGACGTCGCGATTGAAGCGGCCCTGCACACGGCGCAGCTCGCCGTCCCGCGCCGACGGCGTCGTCGAGCAGCCGAGGCCGCAATGCGGGCAGACGGACGGCGCCGTCTGCAGGTCCCACTTGCGGGCGTAGCGGGCGACGAACGGCTTGTCGTCGAAGACGCCCGTGGGGCAGACCTCGATGAGGTTGCCGCTGAACTCGCTCTCGAGCGTGCCGCTCTCGGCGCGTCCGAAGTACATCTGGTTGCGCAGACCGAAGACGCCGAAGTCACGGCCGCCGGCGTAGTCGTTGTAGAAGCGCGCACAGCGGTAGCAGGTGATGCAGCGGTTGAACTCGTGGGTGACGAAGGGGCCGAGGTCCTGGTTCTCGAAGGTCCGCTTGAGGCCGCGGTAACGACGGTAGCTGTGGCCGGCCATGACGGTCATGTCCTGAAGGTGGCACTCGCCGCCCTCGTCGCAGACCGGGCAGTCGTGAGGGTGGCTCAGCATCATGAGCTCGATCATCTCGGCGCGGAAACGGATGGCCTCCTCGTCCGCGATGTCGATGCGCGTGCCCTCCTGCGCCTCGGTCATGCAGGCCATCGCGATCTCGCTCCTGTCGTTGCCGTCGCGGTCGGTCCAGTAGAGGCGCACGGCGCACTGGCGGCAGGCGCCTATCGACCCCATGATCGGGTGCCAGCAGAAGAAGGGCAGGTCGAAGCCCAGCGAGAGGGCGACGTCCAGCATGTTGCGGCCCTCCTCCACCTCGAACTCGTGGCCGTCGATCGTCACCGTGACGCGGCGCGGCGGGATTGCTTCGCGGCCGCCGCTCACCAGAGCGTCCCCCGCATCGCCGGCGCGTCCGAGCCGCGGCGCCGGTAGTGGCAGCCGCCCTCGGCGAGGTGGCGCTCGAAGTCGTCCGGGAACAGGCGCAGCGCGCTCTCGAGCGGCTGCGTGGCGCCGGGCGCGAGGTCGCAGAAGCACTTGTCCGATTGCATGAACCACACGCCTTCGCGGAGGACCTCGATGTCCCCCGGCTCGGCGCGTCCGTACTCGATGCCCTCGAGGAGCGACGCGGCCCACTGCAGTCCTTCGCGGCAGGGCGTGCACCAGCCGCACGATTCCTGGGCGAAGAACTGCATCATGTTGAGCACCATGCCGACGGGGCAGGTCTGGTCGTCGAGTACCACCAGCGTGCCGGTGCCGAGACGGCTGCGGACGGCGTCCATCGTGCTGAAGCCAAGGGGGACGTCCAGGTCCGCCGCGGCCACCAGGGCGGTCGAGGCGCCGCCCGGGCTCACGGCGCGGAGCGCGTACCCGGGCAGCATGCCGCCGGCGTGCACCTCGATGAGCTGGCGCATCGGCGTCCCCATGGGCAGTTCGTAGCAGCCCGTGCGGACCACGCGGCCGGCGACGCCGAAGATCTTGGTGCCTCCCTCGTCGGTCACGGAGAGACCCTTCCACCAGTCCGGGCCGTGGCGCAGGATCGCCGGCACGGCCATGTAGGTCTCGACGTTGTTGACGACGGTGGGCCGAGAGAAGAGGCCGGCTCCGGTCATGTGAGGCGGCCGGGCACGAGGGTTGGGACGCTGGCTCTCGAGCGCGTTGAGCATCGCCGACGCCTCGCCGCAGATGTAGCGGCCGATGCTCTCGTGCGTCTCGATGTCGAAGGAGAAGCCGGAGCCGAGCACGTTCGTGCCCAGATAGCCGCGCTCGCGGGCTTCGTCGATCGCCCGGTTGAGCGCCCCCAGCGAGGCGTCGTACTGGGCGCGCACGAAGATGTAGCCCTCATCCGCTTCCGTCGCGAACCCGGCGAGCAACATGCCTTCGAGCAGCAGGTGCGGATTGCGCTCCATCAGGAAGCGGTCCTTGAAGCTGCCCGGCTCCATCTCATCGGCGTTGCACACGATGTACTTGGGGTGTGGAGCATCCGCGCCGAGAGGCATCGTGCTCCATTTGCGCCCGGTCGAGTAGCCGGCGCCGCCGCGACCGCGCAGGCCGGAGTCGGTCACCATCGTGGTGACCTCCCCGGACTGCAGGTCGGCGAGCGCCCGTCGCAGGCCCTCGTAGCCGCCGGCGGCCACGTAGTCGTCAAGGGTGGCCGGCCGGCCGTCGGCGCGCATCGCGCGCGTGAACGGCCGGTCCACTGCACCGACGTACGTCGACCCACCCGGGGCGTCCGCCCGGCCGCTCATGGGTAGCCTCCCAGGAGCTCGGCGACTCCCTCGGGCGTCACGGGCCCGTGCAGGTCGGCGTCGATCATCATCGCCGGTCCGCGGTCGCAGGCGCCGAGGCAGACGATCGGCAGCAGCGTGAATCGGTCGTCGGTCGTGGTCTCGCCCATGGCCACGCCGAGCTCCGCCTCGACGGCGGCGCGCAGCTCGGCGTAACCCAGCGACCAGCAGGCGAAGCTGTCGCAGAGCAAGACCACGTGCCGGCCGACCGGCTTGCGGAAGACGACGTTGCCGAACGTCGCGATGCCGTCCAGCTCCGCGACGGTGACGCCCAGGTACTCGCCGAGGTCGGCGAGCGCCTCGTCCGAGAGCCAGCGCCGCCGCGCCTGCACGACGCGCATGGCGGTCGCGGCGGCGGCCCGCCGGTCGGGGTAGTGCCCGAGGATCCCGTCCAGCTGGCGGATCTCGTCGTCGCTGAGGCTCATCGGTCCACGTCCGCGAGGACGAAGTCGAGACTGCCGAGGATGGTCACGAGGTCCGCGATCTCGTGACCGGTGGCGAGGAGCGGCAACACCTGCAGATGCGGGTACGACGCCGTGCGGATCTTGACCCGATAGGCGGCGTTGGCGCCGTCGCTGATCGCATAGTAGCTGTACTGGCCCTTGGTGCCCTCCGTATAGATGCTGGCTTCCCCGGGCGGCACCACCGGTCCCCAGCTCACGCCGAGGAAGTGCGTGATGAGCGACTCGATGTGATGCATCGTGTGCGGTTCCTTCATCGGCGGCGTCGTGAGAGGGTGGAGCGCCTTGTACGGGCCGTCCGGCATCAGGTCGACGCACTGGCGCATGATGCGCAGGCTCTGGCGCATCTCCTCGGCATGCACTGCCGCGCGATCGTAGCAGTCGCCGGTGGTCCCGACCGGCACGTCGAAGTCGAACCAGTCGTAGTGGCTGTACGGGCGCTGCTTGCGCCAATCCCAGGGGAGACCGGCTGCGCGCAGCATGGGGCCGGTGAGTCCCCAGGCGACGGCGTCGGCCACGGAGAGCGGCGACACCCCCACGGTCCGCGCCTTCACGATGCGGTTGTCCATGACGAGCTTGTCGTACTCGTCGAGGCGCGGGGGCAGGTAGTCGACGTAGTCGAGCACGCGCTGCTGCCAGCCCCGGGGGAGGTCCTCTGCGACCCCGCCGATGCGGAACCAGTTGGGGTGCATGCGCCCGCCGGTGATGGGCTCGATGACGTCGTCGAAGAGGAACTCCCTGTCCTCGAACATGTAGAACACCGGGGAGAGGGCGCCGATGTCCTGGGCGAAGGTGCCGTAGAAGACCAGGTGGCTGGCGATGCGGTAG
>CAZJGT010000204.1:0-4017 GCA_964545565.1 uncultured Thermoleophilia bacterium | reverse complement strand
GCCGACAGGGCCTACAAGTACGACCCCGAGGCCGCCAACACGCAGTTGGACCAGGCCGGGTACAAGGACACTGACGGCGACGGCTTCCGTGAGACTAAGGACGGCAAGCCGCTCAGCCTCCGCCTGTTCGTCACGACCGACTCTCCGGAGAACCAGACCGCGGCCAAGCTCATCGCCGGCTGGTTCAAGGACGTCGGGCTCAAGGTGAATCTTCGCATCGTCGACGCCGGCGTGCTGCTCGACGCCCAGTACAACTACAAGGGCGACACCTACGCGCCCGACTACGACATGTACGTCTGGTTCTGGACCTACGACGTCGACCCGGAACAGATCCTCGGCGTGCCTACGCCACAGCAGATCGAGGGCTGGAACGACACGTTGTGGACCGACCCCGAGTACACAAATCTCTTTGCGAAGCAGCGGGAGGCCATCGACGTCGCATCGCGCATCCCGCTGGTACAGCGCATGCAGGAGATCGTCTGGGAGTCATCTCCCTACCTGATCTTCGCGTATCCGTACCAGCTTGAGGCGTATCGCAGCGACAAGTGGCAGGGCGTTGTCGCTTCGCCCTCCGACTTCGAGGGCTACGACGGCTCCGCCTTCTACAACTACATGAACATCGACACGTTCCGTTTCGTCGAACCGGCCACGGCTACGACGGCGACCGACGACGGCGCGAACAACACGGCGTTCATCATCGGCGGGATCGTGGTCGCGGCGGTCGTCATCGGGTTCATCGTCTGGTTGGCGGTGCGTCGGCGCGGCCGCACGGTCGAGGAATGAACGCCGTGTAGGGCCTGCGAGACCGCTTGACCCGGGGCGGCGAGGCGAAGCGCCTCGCCGCCCCGGGTCCTTTCCGCCTATCGCCTCCGAGTGGGAGAGCGCGAGTAGCCTGGCGAACGCTGCCCCGCGGTGAACCACGCCGAGGGGCTATGCTTGAGCCATCAGAACCGCCGACTCGACCCGCCCCGTGCCGGCGACTCGAGATAGGAGTATCCCATGATGCAGCCGCCACCGAGCGCGACGTTTCTTGATGCGCCAGGCGTGTCGCTCGCCGGCCCCGTGCGCGCACACTTCGCCTTTCTCGGTCTGCCGCTGTACGTGCCGCACGGCAACCAACCGGCCGCGTCGCCCGAGGCGGAGGGGGCGGCCGGGCCGACGCCCGCCGACGCCGTGCGCGCGGCCTCGGCCGGCTACGCGGACGCGCTGAGTCACTACGACTTCGACCTCGGCGGCTCGTTCATCCCTGAGGGTATGGACGTGCGCTTCGTCGACTGCGGTGACGTTGCTCTGAGCGGCGACCTCCCGGCCGACCTCGCCTCCGGGACGGCGGCCGTGCGCGCCGTGATCGCTTCCGGTGCGACGCCGCTGGTGGTCGCCGGCGATCACTCCGCGCCACCCGTCGTCGTTCGCGGGTTGCCGGATGACCGTCCACTCGACGTGCTGCAGGTGGATGCCCACCTGGACTTCCGCGACGAGGTCGCCGGAGTCCGCGACAGCTACTCGAGCCCTATCCGGAGGCTGCGAGAGTTGCCGTGGGTGCAAACCGTCGTCCAGGTGGGCCTGCGTGACGTCGGGAGCGCGCGCGAAGACGAGGTGGAGGCGGCGCGCGCCGCCGGTAACGTTCTCGTGCTCGCCGGCGAAGTGCACGCGGCCGGCGCGGCCGGTATCGACCGCCTGCTCGAGCGCTTTGAGCCAGGCGGCCGCGTCTACATCACCGTCGATGTCGACGGCCTCGACCCAAGCTGCGCGCCGGGGACGCTCTGGCCGGCGCCGGGCGGCCTGTGGTTCTGGCAAGTCGCCCGGCTGGTATGCGGCGTCGCGCTCCGCTGCGAGCTCGCCGGCATGGACGTGTGCGAGTTCGTCCCCGCTCGCGACCCCTTGGGACACACCGCCCTCGCGGCGGCGCGCCTGCTCATGCTCGCCGCCGGCTCCTCACTTCGCCGCATCTCCTGACTGCGAGCACCGGTCGTCCCGGCCGGCGCTCCCCGCGAGGGGTGTACACTGGATTGCTCGCGACCAGCCCTGATCCGGGGTGTAACTCTCTGCCTCATGACGCCGTCTAACCTCAAGTGGGCCGCGTTGCCCGACCCGACTTCCGCCGAGCTGGCGCGGGCCGTGGCCGGCGACGTGGACGCGTTCAGGACGATCGTGGAGCGATATCAAGGCATGGTCTACTCGGTGGCCTACAACGTACTCGGCAACCACACCGACGCCGAAGACGCGGCGCAGGAGGCGTTCCTGCGCTGCTATCGCAAGCTGTCGCAGTATCGCGGCGAGGCGGCGTTCAGCACCTGGCTGTTCCGCCTCTCGCTCACAGCCTCCGTCGACTACCGGCGGCGCGAGCGCCGCCGCCCGGAGCCGGTCGAGACGCCGGACATCGTCGACGAGGTGCAGGCGGAGCTGGGCGATGGCGTGAGTGCCGCTTCACTGACCGCGGCGTTGGGCGCGCTGCCGGAGGACTACCGCGTTCCGACCGTGCTGCGCGACGTCTACGGGCTGCCGTACCAGGAGATCGCCGACCTCACGGCGCGGCCTCTCGGCACGGTCAAGGTGATGGTCCATCGCGGGCGCGCCTCGCTACGCCTGCGTCTGGCTGCGGAACGGGAGGCGTGATGGACTGCAGCTACTTCCGCGAGCGCATCAACCACTACGTCGACGGTGAGCTGGGGTACCTCGAGGTCGCTGAGCTGCAGGACCACCTCAGCTTCTGCGCGCAGTGCGCCGCGGAGCTCGGCCAGGTGGCCGAGGTGCGCAGCGCCCTGGCCTCGTGGGGGAGGGCCGAACTGGCGCCGCCGCCGGGGTTCGCTGAGCGCATCGCGGCGGTCGCCGCACTCGAGCCGCCGCCCGGCGAGCGCACCGTCGGGCGCATCGTGGACGACGCGCTCGAAGCGCTCGACGCGGCGCTCGGGCGCCTGCCGCTCCCGGGCGGGCGCACGATCCCCGTGAAGAACGTGCTCGGCTACGGCATCGCCGCGACCGCCGTGCTCCTCCAGGTGGAGCGGCGTCTGCGTCGCGCGCGGGAGTTGAAGCCGCTGTGAAGCTGTCGCACGAGCAGGTCCTGCAGCTCCTCCCCCACCGTCCGCCGTTCCTTCTGGTCGACGAGGTGGTGGACGGCGAACCCGGCGTGCGCTGCGCAGCAGTCCGCACGCTCCGCGACGACGATTGGTGGTTCGCGGGGCACTTTCCCGGCACTCCGGTCATGCCCGGCGTCCTCATCGTGGAGGCGCTCGCCCAGACGGCGACGCTCGCCGCGGCCAGCGCCGGCAGGGAGGGCGCCGCAGCGAGCGGCGAGTCCCTTCCGGCCGCCGAGGCCGCACCGGGCGGCAGCAAGGTCGGGCTGTTCGCCGGCATCGACAAGGTGCGTTTCAAGCGCGTCTGTAAGCCCGGCGACACGCTCCGCCTGGAGGCGGAGATCGTCGCCGTCCACGGCTCGGTCGGCCGTGCCAGGGTCAAGGCCACCGTCGACGGCCGGCTGGCATGTCGCGGCGAGCTCATGTTCGCGATCGTCGACGCTGCGGCGGTGGCTGCGGGGGAGGCGAAGCTGTGATCGGCTTGCGTCGCGGTCTCGTGCGCGGGGCGCGTATCAGCGCCCTCGGCGTACACGCGCCCGAACGGGTGCTCACCAACGACGAGATCAGCCAGTTCCTGGACACGTCGGACGAGTGGATCGCTACGCGCACCGGCATCCGCGAGCGGCGCATCGCGCGGGTAGACGAGGCGGCGAGCGACCTGGGCGAGGTCGCCGCCCGCCGCTGCCTCGAGCACGGCGCCCTTGACGCCGCCGAACTCGACCTGGTCATCGTCGCCACGATCTCGCCGGACCACATCATGCCGGCCACCGCCTCCATCGTCGCCGACAAGATCGGCGCCATCAAGGCCGGCGCCTTCGACGTCCAGGCCGGCTGCACCGGGTTCGTCTACGGCCTTGCCATCGCTACCGCGTTCGTGTCGGCGAACATCTACACGAACGTGCTCGTGGTCGGCGCCGAGGTCCTCAGCAAGATGGTCGACTGG
>CAZJGT010000203.1:0-4114 GCA_964545565.1 uncultured Thermoleophilia bacterium | reverse complement strand
TCGCCGATCACGGCGCCCGTGAGGGGCCGGTCAGGCGTCCCCAGCGCGTACGCGCCCGGCTTGCGGAGCTGAACGCCCAAGCTGCCGGCCATGGTCGCGATCGCCAGCGTCTTGTTGGGGCCGTACTGCGACTGATGCTGGGTGCGCAGCGCCCACCAGGCGCGGCCGGACGTGCCCTTCGACCACGAGACGACCACGAGGAGCAGTGCAGCGATCCGGGTCGGCAGCCAGTTGGCCGCATCGTCGCAGCGTGCCGCTGCCTTGCCCACATATTCGCGTTCATCGCGGTAGCCCAGCATCGCGTCCATCGTGTTCACCGCGCGATACGCGAGCGCCCCGGGCAGGCCGAACAGCGCGTAGTACAGCAACGGAGAGACGACGCTGTCCGTGAGGTTCTCCGCCAACGACTCCACAGTGGCGGAGACGATGAGCGGCGGGTCGAGGTCGGGCGAACGGCTCACAAGCGCCGCGAGCGAGACGCGTGCCGACTCCGTGTCGGAGGCGAGAGCGCGCTGGACGTCACGGCCGGCACGCACGAGCCCGCGCAGCGAGAACGTCGTCTTGAGGATGGATGCCCCGATGGGCAATGCCAGCCACCAGGGCAGGCGGTCCAGCACGAGGGTCAGGCCGAGGCCGGCGACGAAGGCTGCTCCCGCCGTGAGGAGGACGATCAGGACGCCGTAGGCGAACTCGGCGCCGGGCCGGCGGCGCGGCCGGCGCCGCTCAAGCGCGCCGATGAGCCGGCCCATCCAGACGACGGGGTGGATCGCGGTCGGCGGCTCGCCGACCATGACGTCGATCAGGCCTGCGAGCAGCACCGTCGTGAGCGCAAGACGCCAGTCGTGAGGGACGAGGACCACCTGGGCGCGCCGAGGAAGCCGACTCAGTCGTCGTCGGACGGCACGTACCGGTCCGGCTCTAGTCCAACGAGATGACCGGTGGCATTCACATAGCGGATGGTGACGCACCCGCCGGCGAACTCCACCAGGGAGATGCCGCCGTGGGTGGTGGACAGCGTCCACCACTTCTCCGGCGGCACGCCGAGGTAATGGTTGATGATCGCCCGGATGGGTCCGTCGTGAGCCACCAGACAGGCGCTCCCGCCACCCTCCAGGCGACGGAACCCCGTGGCGACGGTGCTTGCATCCATCGTCGCCGGCAGCCCGGGGTCATCTCCCATCGTGTCGTCGGCGGCGACCACGGTGGCGGCGCCTTGGACCGCGGCCGCAGCCGCTCCGGCCTTCATCGCCGCCACGTCGCGATCGGCGGCGCTCGCGTCGCCGGAACTCACCGCGTTGCCGCAGGAGGCGCCGGTGTCGTCGACCCCGAAGGGTGCCAGGATGTCGATCACCGCGGCGCGGGCGCGCGCCTCGACGTGCTCGAGCGACTCGCCGTTGGGAAGCGCCGTGCAGTACGGATCCGCGGCGAAGGCCGCAGTGAGTTCCGTGTCTGCCTCGAACTCCTGCCAGGGCCGACCCTCGTAGTCACCGAGTGAGATCTCGCGCAGGCGCGGGTCGAGGATCGCCTCCACAGGAGCGTCCGTGACGTCTGCAGCCGTCCAGGCGGCGGCGATGTGCCCGGCGGTGGCCCGGGCGCGTGGCAGATCGCTCGAGTACACCGGCATGGGCCCGAAGGGCGCGAGCCGCTCTGCGGCCGCTCGCGCCTGATCCTCGCCGAGCGGCGTCAGCGGGTGATCGCTCTGACCCATCAGCGTGCCGACGACGTTGCCCGTGGATTGCCCGTGGCGGACGAGATAGAGCTTCATGTGTGGCCCTCTGTCGCGGTTGACGTCATCATCTCGCGAGACCGACGAGCGCGCATCCCGCGACCAGCGCCGCAGCCTCGGCCAGCTCGATGCCCATGCCGTACACGTCGCCGGTGAGACCGCCGAGGCGCTTCGCCACGCCGGCCTGCACGACGAGGGCTACGCCCATCGACACGGCGACGACGACGAGGCCGGCGAACCACGTGCCCGCACCGACAACCGCGAGGCTGACGACCGCGGTGACGATCACGGCGCCGGCGAGGATCGCCCCCGCCAGTGCGACCGGGCCGATCGTGCGCTCGCGTGTGAACGCCTCGCCCGTACCCTCCGCTCGCGCGTAGGGCCACGCGTACACGGCGATCGCCGGCAGCGTACGCGCGGCGCACCAGCCGGCGAGCAGCGGCGCGGCCGCATCGGCGCGCGTGAGCGCGCCCAGGGCCGCGACCTTCAGCATCAGGAGCAGCACCGCCGCGACCACTCCCATGGCGCCGACGTTGCTGTCCTTCATGATCTCGAGCGCCCGCTCGCGCGGCGCGGCGCTGAGCACACCGTCGGCGGTGTCCATGAGGCCGTCCATGTGAAGCCCTCGGGTGACGGCCTCGAGCAGCAGCACCACGAGCGTTGCAGCCACCAGCCCAGGCAGCATCTCCAGCAGGCCGGCATACACGCCCCACGCCGCGAGCCCCAGACCGAGCCCGACCAGCGGGTACCAGCCCATGCTGCGCCACAGGTCGGAGGAGCTCACCTCGCCCTCCACCTTGAGCGGGATGCCGGTCAGAAAGGTGACCGCGAGTGCGAGCTGCCGGATCATGCGCCGGAGGACCCTTCGTCGCGCCGGCCGGTCGCCCGGCCGTCGGCGGGCGCGCCCGTGTCGCCCCTCCGCGTCACCGCGCCAGCTCGGCGTCGGCCTCACTCGGGTCGCCGGCCACGCCGGCGCTCTCAAAGGTGGCCATCTCGCTGAGGATGCGGGCGGCGGCCTCGATGATGCTCATCGACAGGGCCGCCCCGGTGCCTTCGCCCAGCCGCATCTGCAGGTCGAACAGCGGCACCAGCCCGAGTTCGTCGAGCACGACCTGGTGGCCGATCTCGATGCTCACATGGCTCGGCAGGATGTAGTCCACGCACTCATGGCAGAGGCGCACGGCGGCAAGCGCTGCGGCCGCGCTGATGAAGCCGTCCATGACCACGGGCACACGGTGCGCCGCGCCGCCGAGGAACACGCCCGTCATGGCGGCGATCTCGAGGCCACCGACCTTGGCGAGCACGTCGACGGGGTCAGACGCGGCCGGCTGGTTCGCCGCCAGCGCCTTCTCGATCACGGCGACCTTGGCCGGCAGCGCCTCTGCGCTGATGCCGGTGCCGCGACCGGTGACCTTGGCCGCCGGCTCACCGGTGAGCGCCGCGATCACGGCAGAGGCCGCGGTGGTGTTGCCGATGCCCATCTCGCCGGTCGCGATGATGTCGAGGCCGTTCGCCAGCTCTTCCTCGACCATTTCAATGCCGATCTCGATCGCGCGCACGGCTTCTTCCCGCGTCATCGCCGGACCCTTCGCCATGTTGGCGGTACCCATGCGGACTTTCTTCTGGCGTACGCCCTCGGCGGCGCTCAGGTCGGCGTTGACGCCCACGTCGGTGACCAGCACGCGGGCGCCGATGTGCCGTCCGATGACGTTGATCGCGGCGCCCCCGGCGGCGAAGTTGAAGATCATGCCGGGAGTGACCTCGGCCGGAAAGGCGCTCACGCCCTCGGCCGTCACGCCGTGGTCGGCCGCCATCACGGCCACGGCCTTGCTCTCGATCACCGGCAACGGCTTGCCTTGGATCCCTGCGAGCTGGATGGAGAGCGTCTCGAGGCGGCCGAGCGCCTTGGGCGGCTTGGTGAGCTGCAACTGGCGCGCCTCCGCGGCGCGCATGGCGTCGGCATCAAGAGGACCGATCGCGGAGACGGTTCGGTCGAGCAGGTCGGTCACGGGGACTCCTTCGGGGACGACGATGGATCGATGGCGAGCGCTTTGACGTCGAGCGCGAAGCCGGAGACGAGCAGGTAGACGAGGTCGGCCGTGCGGGCGAGGCGCTGGTTGGCCCAGCCGAGTTGGTCGCGGTACAGGCGAGCGAGGGGATACTCCGGGACGACCCCGAGCCCGACCTCATTGGTCACGGCGATCAGGGTCGCGCCCGTCTCGTCCACGGCTGCGAGGAGGTCGGCGACGGCCTTCGCGACGCGCTCGGCGGCGGCACGCTCCTCGGCCACCGGCAGGATGTCCTTGGCGTAGTTGTAGCCGTCCTCGGGAGGCTCGCTGCCGCCGAGGGCGCCGCCGCTGAACAGCAGATTGGTCACCCACAGGGTGA
>CAZJGT010000202.1:0-4115 GCA_964545565.1 uncultured Thermoleophilia bacterium | reverse complement strand
AAGGTCATGCACTGCCTGCCGGCGCACTGGGGCGAGGAGATCACCGAAGAGGTGCTGTACTCGCCGCACTCGGTGGTCTTCGACCAGGCCGAGAACCGCCTGCACGCGCAGAAGGCGATCATGGCGGCGGTGATCGCCTGACGCGCGGCCGGCCGGCCCGTCAGATCCAACTGGGGAACCAGGTGATGTGCGAGAAGTACGCAGGTGAGATAGGAAGGCCGAGCACGACGGGGATGAAGGCCACGACGATGCCGATCACCGCGCCCGCCACGATGAGCGCCATCCATGGTCTGTGCTTCTTGAGTTGCGGGGTGAGCAGGACGACGAGGACGGCCAGCACCGTCAGGACACCGGCGGCAGCGACGACCCATCCGACCATGTCGCCCGCGCGCCGGGGCTGGCTCCAGAACAGCCAGGCGGCGCCGAGACCGGCCGGCCGCCACAGGACCGCGGTCGCGAGCGCCGCGCCGGCGACCGCCGGCCAGCCCCGGCGCGGGATCACGCCACCCGCGAACGCGCAGAGCGCCGCGGCGACGAGGATCGCGATGAAGGGCGCCACCGGCGTCATGTAGTACAGAAAGGACGTCCTCGAGGTGGCGAACCAGGGCACGTAGAGGATCACGACGAGAGCCGCCGCCGGCAGCAGCGCGTAGGAGCGTCGCAGCAACGCCAGCACCGCGGCGGCGAACAGCGAAACGGGCGCGAGCCACCACAGGAACGGGTTGCCGATGGCGACGACCCCGTAGTAGGTCTCCTTACCCTCGAAGTAGTACCAGACGGGCCGATAGTCGATGATCCACGTGTACGCCGCGGACGCGTAGTTGTGCTCGGCCTCGAGGTTGAGATTGAAGATCCACATCTGCCGGTGGAGCTCGCGGAAGTCGGCGAGCGTGTGTCCGGCGGCGAAGTACTGCGCGTAGCTGAGCACGTAGATGCCGATCGGCACGGCGACGAGCGCCGCCACCACGAGGAGGACGCGCGGCGTGATGCTCCCCTCGGGCGGCACCGCGGTCGTGGACTCCCCACACGAGGCCAGGGGCGGCGCCGCTCCGGCGAGCGCGGGCAGATCGTCCTCATCGTCCGCTGCGCCCTGTGGCCATTCGCGCGCTGCGCGCCTCTGCAGGATCCACGCCGCCAGGATGATGAGCGCCGCGGCGACGAGGGCGAGCGCGCCGGACCACTTGGTGGCGACGGCCATGCCGCCCGCGGCCCCGCAGGCGAACAACCAGCGCGTGCGCCAGCCCTCCTGGACGTAGCGGAGCGCGAGCAGGATGCAGACGGCGGTCCACGCGGCGATGAAGATGTCGAGCGTCGCGATGCGGGACTGCGCGATGCCGAGCGGGTCGGCGGCGGCGAAGAGGAGCGCGAGCACCGCCCACGGCGGAGAGAGGCCGAGTCTCCGTCCCAGTGGGTACACACAGGCGAGCAAGGCCATCCCCGCCACCACGGCCGGCAGACGCCAGCCGAAGGCGCGATCGCCGAACAGCCGGATGCCGGCGGCGATCGCGAACTTGCCCATCTCGGGATGCGGCCACGAGACCTCGTCGCCACCCGCCCAGCGGAGCGGAGGCTTGGGCCCGACGCGACCGTCCACGATGGCCTTGCCGTCCTTCGCGTAGTAGATCTCGTCGAACATCATCTCGGAGGGCGTGCCGAGCTGCCAGAGCCGCAATGCCGTGGAGACGAGCAGGATCAGCGCCACGGCGAGCGTCACCCCGTGGCGACGGGCGGGGTCCTGTATGGGCAGTGGGTGTGCTATCACGTGCGCATCGCCTTGTGTGTCTGGCCGGGCGCGGACAGTATAGTGAATCCGCAGGCCGTCGGCGCTCGTCCGCCACTTGGCTTGCGGCGCGCTTCGTGATAGAACTCCGCGGGTTTGCCACGCTGAAGCGTGACTGGACGTTTCCGGGCAAGCCGGCGCCCTGATCTGGCCACCGGGAGTGGAGGCATCGATACATGAGTGACGAACCCAAGACGCCGCTCGGCAGTGCGACGGGACCGATGGGCGAGCGCGGCACCATCACGGCGACGCTGCGCGACGCCACCGCGAACCCCGGCCCGCTCGGGTTGATGGCGTTCGGTATGACGACCGTCCTGCTGAACATCCACAACGCCGGCTTCTACGAGATGAACGCGATGATCCTCGCGATGGGGGTCTTCTACGGCGGCATCGCGCAGGTCATCGCCGGCATCATGGAGTGGAAGAAGAACAGCACGTTCGGCATGACCGCCTTCCTCTCGTACGGGCTCTTCTGGCTCACGCTGGTCGGCCTGATCGTCTTCCCCAAGTGGATGGGCGTCGACGGTCCCGACGAGGTGGCCATGGGGTGGTACCTGATGGCCTGGGGCATCTTCACCGGCCTCATGTTCATCGGCACGCTGCGCATCAACCGGTCGTTGCAGGTCGTCTTCCTGAGCCTGACCATCCTGTTCGTCCTCCTCGCCGTCGGCGACTGGACGGGCAACGCCACGATCACCAAGGTCGCCGGCTGGGAGGGCATCTTCGTGGGGCTCAGCGCCGTGTACGGGTCTATCGCTCAGGTGTGGAACGAGCTTTACGGCCGCGTCGTCCTGCCGATCGGGCCGTACAAGAAGTAGCGTCGCGAGACGCCGCCGCGCCCCTTCTGACGCGGCACCTACCGACGCGCGAGGGGCGCCGTCGCCTGCGGGCGGCGGCGCCCCTCGCGCGTTTTCCGTCCGAGCCCTTCCCTATCATGGCTCTTGACACGAACACGGGTTCGCCATAGGGTCAATACGAACACGTGTTCGCCAATGGAGGAGGAACGGTGGAAGGTCTGACACCGCGACAGGAGCAGGTACTGGAGTTCATCCGCGAGAGCGTCCGCGTGAGCGGCTATCCGCCGACCGTGCGCGAGATCTGCGCGGCCCTCGAGCTGTCCTCGCCGTCGACCGTCCACGCGCATCTCGCCAACCTGGAGCGGCTCGGTCTCATCAAGCGCGACCCGACCAAGCCGCGCGCTCTGGAGGTGACTCGGGAGCTCCGGCCCCTCCGGCCGCTCCCGCTCGTAGGTCGCGTGGCCGCCGGCGCGCCGATCCTCGCCGAGGAGAACATCGAAGATCAGGTCGACGTGCCGGGATTCCTGCGCCGGGACGACGGCGACTTCGTCCTCCGCGTCCGCGGCGACTCCATGATCGACGCCGGCATCTTCGATGCCGACCTGATCGTCGTCCACCCTCAAGTGCAGACGGCAGACGGGGAGATCGTCGTCGTCCGGGTCGGTGAGGACGAGGCGACCACCAAGCGCATCTACCGTGACGGAGCGAGCGTCCGCCTGGAGTCCGAGAACGACAACTACGCACCGATCATCGTCCATGCCGATGACGTCCAGCTCGTCGGCCGAGTCGTGGGGGTCCTTCGCCAGCTATGAGTACCGCGCCTCTCGCCACAGTCGCCCAGTCCAGTCTCGCCGACGCCGTCGACGACGCGCTTGCCGCGGCTCTCGCCGGCCGCGACGAGCTCTGCCTGTGGTGCGGGGGGCGTTCCTTGCGCGTCGTCGCGGCCGATATCTGGACCGGCCGCGTCGTCGTCGACTGCCCGGACTGCGGCAGCGAGCTCTCGGGCGTCGTCCCGCGCGAGCTCCGCGAGGTGCCGCGATGAACGGCGACCGCGTGCACCTGCACGTGGCCGCGAGCGGACCGGGCACGAGCCGAGCCGCCGCACCCGCTTCGCGTGCCCTCGGGCGCTTCTCTCGCCGGCAGCGGCGCAGGCGCCGCGTGGTCGGACTGGCCAGGCTCGCCGTCTTCCTTCTGCTCATCTTCCTGGCGGTGTGGGCCGGCGTGCGGGTCGCCCACGCCGGCGAAGACGCGGCGGTGTACACGGGTCATCAGTATGTGGTGATGAGCGGCGACGACCTCTGGACCATCGCCGCGGGCGAATACGGTCATGCGGTCGATCTGCGCGCCGCCGTCTATGCGATCCGCGAGGCCAACGCTTTGGACGGCTCGGTGATCCAACCCGGCCAGAGGGTCACGCTCCCGTATCTGGGCGAGTGACGCCCGGACCCGGGTGGGCTCCGGGGGCGAGGCATGCGCTATACTGGCGCCGCGTCCGGGACGTGGCGCAGCCTGGTAGCGCACCTGCTTTGGGAGCAGGG
>CAZJGT010000201.1:0-4119 GCA_964545565.1 uncultured Thermoleophilia bacterium | reverse complement strand
GACGGTCAAGCCCTTGGCATCGTCCGGCACGTTCTGCGGTCGGCCGTACCGGCGTGCGAACATCGCGTAGGCCACCGCGCCGGCTGGGATCGGCAGCCAGTAGGCTGCAAGCCGGTACAAGAGCGTCGCCAGCAGCGCCTGGTCGGTGCCGATGCCGGCGAGGCTGAGCGTCCCCACCAGCCCCGCCTCGACGAATCCGAGGCCGCCGGGCGTGATGGGGATCATGCCGAGGAAGGAGGCGACCACGTAGGCGAGCAGCACGACGGACGCTCGCGGCTCGGCTCCGACCGCGGCCAAGGCGATGAGCAGCGCCACGAGCTCGAGCAGCCAGTTGCCGGCGCTGTAGATGAGCGCCTGCCACCAGCCGGCGCCGAGCACGCGGCGGATGAGGTCGCGCTCGTCGACCAGGCGCTCGGGCAGGTCTTCCAGAGGCGCGCGTTTGCGCAAGACCCGATTACGCACCTTCTGGATGACGTCGCCCAGCCAGAGAAGTGGGCGGTCGGCGAACAGCAGGACCGCCCCGCCGGCCATCGCCGCGAGAGACACCACCACGGCGATCGAGCCGACCCGGAACAGGTTGCGCTCGACGGAAGCGCCGGTGATCAGGATCGAGACGATGCTGATCACCGGCAGTCCGAGCAGGGTGGCCGTGGAGATGAGCGAGACGGCGGTCACGCCCGTGGCCGCCCAGCTGGTGCCGACCCCGGCTTGACGCAGCATGTCGAACTGCATGGCGGCGCCTGCGGCGGTGCCGCCCGGCACGATGCGGCTGAAGGCGTTGCCGGCCAGCTGTGCGGCCGCGACCGGGAACCATGGCTTCACGTCGAGAGCGAGACGAAGGAGCGCCCACATGCAGGCGAAACTGGCGATCACGGCGAGCACGATCGGGATGCCCCACAGGGGGTTGACGTGCTTGAGCTGCGGCCCGGATGAGAAGACGGCGGCGAGGCTGGGCCACACGACGTAGAGACCGACCGCCGTCAGCCCCAGGATCACGGCATGCTTGATCCAGACCGCGTGGCGGTCGATCCGTCGGCGGCGCGGCCCGGTGGGCGTCGGCGGCCGTTCTTCTGGTTCGGGCTGGGTCGTCGCTCCCCCTTCGCCTGAGCGTGTCAGAGCACGTTCGAGAAGAGCCGGGCCGACTGGTTGCGAAAGCGCCGCAGTCGGCCCACCGCGAGCACATCGTCGAGCGTCACCTCGTGGCAGTGTGCCATATCGGCGACGAACGAGTCCGCCACCTGCTGCGCGAACTCCCTCTCGAACACCCAGCACATCAGCTCCTTGTGGAGCTTGAGGCTGCGCTGGTCCATGTTCATCGTGCCGACGGCGCTGATGGCGCCGTCCACGACGATGGTCTTGCTGTGGAAGAAGCCGGCTTCGTAGAGGAAGACCCGGCCGCCCGCCTCGATGAGCTTGCGGTAGTAGGTCTGGGCGGCCCAGAAAGCGATGCGCTTGTCGGGCACGCCGGTCATCATGAGGCGGACGTCGATGCCGCTGAGGGCAGCATTGATCATGACGTCGTAGATGCTGTAGTCGGGCACGAAGTAGGGCGACTGGATCCAGACCGACTCCTCCGCCTGCCCGATGGCGACCATGTGCGCGCGTCGCGCCGTGCTCCAGGGATCCTCGACTCCCTGCGCGGCGATCTGGACGAGCGTGCCGGTCTCGGCGGCGGCAGGGTCGGGCGGCGGCATGTAGGCGCTCGAGAAGAGAGCATCGTCGACCTTCTTGTGCTCGAACCAGCGGGACGCGTACAGCTGCTGCAGTGCGGCAACGGCCTGTCCTGTGAGACGCAGGTGGGTGTCGCGCCACGTGGCGAATCGCTCACCCCCGTCGATGTACTCCTGCCCGACGTTCATGCCGCCCGTGTAGCCGATCTCGCCGTCGATGACCACGATCTTGCGGTGGTTGCGGTAGTTGATGCGCAGCAGGTCGGTGACGTCGGCGCGCACGACGGCTCCTGCCCCGGCGAGCTCTCTCAGCTCGCGCTTCCCGAAGCTGATGCAGCCGATCCAGTCGTACATGATGCGGACTTCCACGCCGGCCGCCAGCCGGTCGAGGAGGATCGGCACGATCTCCGCCGTGAGACGGTCCTGCTCCCAGATGAAGTACTGCAGATGGATGAAGCGCCGCGCGGCCGCGAGGTCCTGCTTGAGCCGCGCGAACTTGTCTCTGCCGGCGCAGAACAACTCGAGGGACTCTGCCGGGAGCACGGTGGAGAGATTCTCACTGGTGATGGCCCTGGAGACGGGGACGGCGATGGTGGCGGCGCACTCGCGGGCGAAGCGCCGTCCGGCGCCGGTGTTGCGCTCGTAGACCGGCGCCATCTCATCCCGCTCCACGCGCGCGAGCGTCTGGATCCAGCCCTTTCGCTGCGCCACGACCTTCCAGTCGCGACCGAAGAAGACGTAGAAGAGGACGCCGATGAACGGCACGAAGACCAGGATGAAGAGCCACGCGATGGTGATCGCCGGCTCGCGGTCGTCCATCACGAGAAGCACGACGATCACCGCCCAGTAGACGACGAAGACGAACTCGAGCCATCCGGGTAGGACGTTCAGGAAATCGAACATGGCCGCACGCTATCCGATGGCGAAGATGCTGTCACTCTGGGCGGGAAGGGGACGGCTGTCGACGTGGGGTAGAACTACGACAGGTCATGCGAGGGGCCGGGTCGACGGCGGCGGACGCCGCCGCACCGCCCGGCCGGACGGAGGTGGGACTCAGTGAAGCGCGAACCATTGCACTTGTTCGTCGGCCTGTACGACAGCGTGGAGATGGCCGAGCGGGACTTCGAGGGCCTCAAGACGTTGCACGCGGAGGGATTGGCGGGGGCCTACGACGCCGCCGTGGTGACCCGCGACGCGGAGGGAAGGCCGTGCGTCGACCGCAGAAGACACTCCGGCCACACCATCTGGAGCGGGGCCGGCGTCGGCGCCGTCGTCGGTGTGCTGTTCCCTCTCGCGATCGTTCCGATGGCGCTGCTCGGCGCCGGAGCGGGAGCCCTCATCAAGCATGCGGAGGACGCACTGCCGAAGAAGGACGCGGAGGAACTCGCCGAGGCCCTCGAGAGTGGTGAGGCGGCGATGGCGGTGGTCAGCGACGCGACAATGGACCAGCGCATCGAACAGGTCTTTCCCGGGGCGCACCGGCGCCTCGCCAAAGCCCTCGATGTCGACGGGGACGACTTCACCGCGGCGCTGCGACAGGCGAAGGATGAGGGATGAGGAGGCCGGGCGGCCGGCAGGGCCGCCCGGCCTCCTCATCGGGACCGCGGGTCAGGGGGTCGGGGCGACCGGGACCGCGGGGTGGCGCACGACCAACCAGCGGATCGTGAAGACCGGCGCCGACGGGATCCTGCGGTCGGCGCTGCCCTGCGCCTGCACCCGGTCGCCGACGAGGACGTCGCTCAGCGTCGCCTTGATCGGCCAGCCGTTCTTCATCACCCAGATGCGGGCGTTGGGGCCGACGACGAACTCGCGTGTGCCGTGGTAGAAGGGGCTGAGCGCGCGGGTGACGCGGTTCAGCCTCGCGGTCAGCGTCCCGGCGGCGGCGTCCACGGCGGTGACCGGTCCGCGGAAGGCGAAGCGCTTGATCTGGTTGAGCGGCAGACGGTGCATCACGAGGCGCTTGCCGATGTGCACGGCGGAGCCGGAGGAGTAGTCGACCACGCCCTCGACGCGGAGCTTCTCGCCCACGACGACGTCGCTCAGGGCGATGCGCTGCAGCCGGCGGCCTACAGCCTTGAAGACCTTGGCGCCTGGGGCCACGCTCACGGTGAGGTCCTCGCCGATCCAGTCGGCCGCTCCCTTCGAGGCCAGGCGGACGCGGACGGTCGCGGTGCCGGCTGCCGGGTCCACGGCCTGGATCTTGCCGACGCAGGTGAAGCGCGACGCCGGTTCCCACCACGGCATGGCCACGGGCCAGGCGAGCGCGGGGGCGCACACGGCGAGGGCGGCGACGACGACGAGCGCCGCGATCACGAGCTTCTTCATGGTTCCTCCTTCGGCTGAACGATCACGAACGGCTGCTTCGGACGAGGAACGGGAGAGCGGTGGTCAAGCCTAGCGTCGGTGACGGCTCTCCTCGTTGGTGCTAGGGTCGAGGTCACGGCGGCGT
>CAZJGT010000200.1:0-4150 GCA_964545565.1 uncultured Thermoleophilia bacterium | reverse complement strand
CTGCGGCATCACGCCGTCGTCGGCGGCGATCACGAGCAGGAAGAGATCGACGCCGGTCGCGCCGGCGACCATCGTACGCACGAAGCGCTCGTGACCGGGGACGTCGACGACGCTCAGGCGACGGCCGCCGGGCAGCGCGAGCTCGGCGTAGCCCAGCTCGATCGAGATGCCGCGTTCGCGTTCCTCGCGCAGCCTGTCGGTGTTCTTGCCGGTGAGCCGCGTGATGAGCGCGGTCTTGCCGTGGTCGATGTGGCCGGCGGTGCCGAGGGTGAGAGGAGGACGGACGCTCACGGCAGCGACCTCAGACGAGCGCGACGAGGACGGCGCCCGCGAGGTCTTCGAGCTCGGCGCCGCGCACGGCGCGGAGGTCGAAGAGCAGGCGCTCGTCCTGCACGCGGCAGACGACGGCCGGCGCGCCGCGGCGCAGCAGCTCGGCGCGTCGGCCGGCCTCGTCCGCGGGCACCACGGCTGCGACCGCGACGCTCGGGACCTCGGTCACCGGCAGCGCCCCGGCGCCGGCGCGAGCGACCGTCTCGACGAGCTCGAGCCGGTCTTCAGGCACGCCGGCGCCGATGAGCAGCTCCCGCAGCCGACCCGCGCGGCCGCGCACCTGTTCGAGCGGCGCGGCGAGCGCGTCGAGCGTGGGGATCTCGCCGATCGCACCCGCCGGGTCGAGGTACAGCCGCAGGACCGCGTCGAGTGCGGCGAGGTCGAGCTTGTCGATGCGCAGGGCGCGCGCCAGCGGGTGACGACGCATGACGTCGACGACGGCGGCCCGGCCGACGGCGATGCCGGCCTGCGGGCCGCCGAGCAGCTTGTCGCCGCTGAAGGTGACGAGGTCGCAGCCGGCGGCGATGCTGTCGGTCAGCGCCGGCTCCTCCTTGAACAGCTCGAGCTCGGCGAGCGCCCCGCTGCCCAGGTCGTCGATGAGCACGGCGCCGCGCTCGTGCGCCAGCCCGGCGAGCTCCTCCAGCGTCGGCTCTGCGGTGAAGCCGACGATGCGATAGTTGCTCGTGTGCACGCGCAGGATCGCCCGCGTGCGCTCGGTCCACGCGGCGATGAAGTCCTTGAGGTACGTCCTGTTCGTGGTGCCGACCTCGACCAACTCCGCTCCACTCTCGCGCAGGATGTCGGGGATGCGGAAGCCGTCGCCGATCTCCACCAGTTGACCGCGGGAGACCAGGACCTCGCCGCCGCGCGCCGTGGCGGCGAGCGCGAGCAGCACCGCGGCGGCGTTGTTGTTGACGGCGAGCGCGTCCTCGGCGCCGGTGACGGTGCGCAGGACGTCGTGGACGTGGTCCTGGCGCGAGGCGCGGTCCCCGCGTGCCAGGCTGTACTCGAGGTCCGTGTAGCCGGAGGCCGCGGTGACCACAGCTTCGACGGCCACTCGCGGCAGCAGCGCCCGACCGAGGTTGGTGTGCACCACGACGCCGGTCGCGTTGATCACGCGTCGCAGCGACGGCGTCACGGCCGCCTCCAGCAGCCGCGCGACCCACGGGACCAGCGCGGCCGGCGTCAGGTCACCGGCCTCGGGGGAGGCCGCCGCTCCTCCGGCCTCCAGGATGTCCGCGCGCAGCCTGTCGAGGACCGCGCGGACCGCGTCGACGACCAGTGCACGCGGGTACCGCTCGAGCAGCGCCTCCGCGGCCGGCTCGCGCAGCACCTCGTCCACGGCCGCCAGCGAGCGCAGCCGCGCCTGGCGGCCGTCGCCCTCAGCACCCTCGTTGCGCCTGGTCTCACTCACGCGTCTACCTCCCCTGCACCCGCGGCGCCCGCCTCAGCCGGACGCCGGCAAGGATCATGCCGAACGCTACCACGCCGAAAATGAACCACCAGTCGAGCGACGAGAACCCCGCCTCTTCGATCCAGGCATGCCGGGTCCTGTCGGCGACGACGAGCCCGACGGCGGCGAGCCCCCACGACGACTGGACGATCGTCCAGAACAGGCGACCGGAGTCCTCGCCGAAGCCATGCATGGTCGCCCAGGAGGCGATCAGCGCGATGCCGACCGGGACGAGCCCGATGAGCACGGCGAGCGCGATCTGCGGCAGCAGTTCCGCGGTGGAGAGCCTCCGCGCCACCACCCAGATGGGATCGCCCGAGCCCACCCCGAAGACGAGGATGAGGACCCAGCTGATCACGCCGATGACGCCCAGCGCCGCGGTGAGGACGAAAGGGATCACCGACGCCGCGCGCAGAGCGACGTCCCTGGAGGCTCCGCCGGACCCGGCCGCCCGCTGTTCGTCGTCGGGCGTCAGAGAAGCGGGATCCACCCGGCCGTCCAACCATGATGAACGGCGCCTGCGCGGGTCCTCGGGCACGACATCACCCCTCGACAACGAGGATACCGGCGGGTCCGGCGAGGGCCTCTCCCACCGTCCAGGCGCCGACGCCGGCGCGCTCCAGGGCATCGACGAGGAGCGCGTGCTTCTCGGGCGCGACCGCCAGGAGCAAGCCTCCCGACGTCTGCGGGTCGAAGAGGGAGAGCACGGCCGGATCCTGCTGCGTGATCGGCCCGGCGAACCGGCCGGTGGCTCCCTCGCCGGCCGGTTCGCCGGCCTCCTCGATGAACGCCGCAGAGCCGGCCGGGCCGACCTCGCGCAACCGCGGCAAGAGGAAGTCCCGGTTGTTCCGTAGCCCGCCGGCGTACACCTGCTCCGCGATCAGGTCGAGGACGCGGTCGTGCAGCGGCAGCGACGCGAGATGCACCACGGCGGCCAGGCCGCTCGCCATCAGCATCTCGCCCAGGTGGCCGGCGAGGCCGAAGCCGCTCACGTCGGTGCAGGCGTGTACGCCGACGTGCGCCATGGCCGCGGCCGCGGCCGCATTGAGCACGGCGGCCTCTTCGATGGCCGGCATCATCTCCGCTTCGTCGATGATGCCCTTCTTGAGCGCGCTCGCGAGCACGCCGATGCCGAGCCGCTTGGTGAGCACCAGCCGGTCGCCCGCCTCGGCGCCGCCGTTGTACACGATCTCGTCCGGCCTGGCAACGCCGGTGACGGCCAGTCCGAACTTCGGCTCCTTGTCGTCGATCGAGTGGCCTCCGGCGAGCTCGGCCCCGGCCTCGAGCACCTTCTCCATCCCGCCACGGAGGATCTCGCCGAGGTACCCCATGTCGAGGTCCGACGGCCAGGCCACCAGGTTCATCGCCGTGAGCGGACGGGCGCCCATTGCGTAGACGTCGCTCAGAGCGTTGGCCGCGGCGAGCTGCCCGAACCAGAATGGCGAGTCGACCACGGGCGTGAAGAAGTCGACCGTCTGCACCAGGCAGAGGTCGTCGCGGAGCGGCACCACCGCGGCGTCGTCGCGCGTCTCCAGGAGACGCGCGAACTCACCGGTGGCGCCGGGCATGCTGTCGAGGACGGCCTGCAGGTCGCACGGACCCAGCTTGGCCGCTCAGCCGCTCTTGGCCGCGTACTGCGTGAGTCGGATCTTCTCGGTCATGTGGTCAAGCTTACCGCAGGCAGCCGGGCGCTTCCTCGGTACCGACGGCGGTGTCGGCGACGGTACCGACCAGTACCGCGGATGGTGGGGTGAGCGGTGCGGCGAGTGGTGCCGCTCGATACGGTGGACGGCCGTCCCGGGACGGCGGCCGGTCAGCGAACGGTGAGGCGGGCGGAACCCAGAGTCCTCTGTCGGTTGCCTGCCTGGTCGGTCGCGTACACGAAGAAGCGATACCTGCCGCGAGGGAGGGTGCAGCGCCACGACGCGACGCGAGGCGCGTTGGTGCCGCGCCACCCGGGCCGCAGGGTCTTGCGCAGCCCGCCGGCGCGCGTCTTCACGACGATGCGTACCTTCGCGCGCGGCGTGAGATCGCCGACCCGATAACGCAGCCTCACGCGCGCGCCCCGGCGGACGCTCGCCGCGCGCGCCGACGTCACAGGGCGTTCGGAGTCGATCTTGACCCGGCAACTGCGCGGCTGCTCCACATTCCCCTTGCGATCGGTAGAGCGATACCACACCGTGTGGACGCCCTGGCCCTCGATCCGGAGCGTGCCCAGCATGCCTTGGAGTGGGGTCCAGCCGGCCCCGTCCAGATCGACCTCGGTCGAGCCGACGCCGCTACCTCCGGGGTCGTCGGCCGAGAACGTGAGCGTCACTCCCGACCGGTGCCAGCGGGAGTCGATGCCGGACACGGTCGTCACTGGAG
>CAZJGT010000199.1:0-4193 GCA_964545565.1 uncultured Thermoleophilia bacterium | reverse complement strand
CACGCGCGCCCCGCGCGCGTGCGCCGCATCCGCGGCGTCGAGGATGGCCTCGATCGACTCTTCCTTGGCGGCGTCGATGAACCCGCAGGTGTTGACGACGACCACATCGGCGACGTCGGCGGGGGCGGCTCGATGCCCGGCTGCCCGCAGGCGGGCATCGAGGCTGTCGGAGTCCGCCTCGTTCTTCGGACAGCCGAGCGTGCGGATGAAGAAGGCGCCGCCCGTGACGGGACTCAGCGGTAGTTGACGAATTGGACGGGGACGCCCCAGTCCTCATCTCGCAGCACGCCCATGGCCGCCTGGAGCTCGTCCTTGCTGGCCGAGAAGACGCGCACGGTATCGCCCTGGATCTGCACCTTGACCTTCTTGAACCGCTGGCGCAGCAGCTTGTTCATGGCCTTGGCCTTGTCGTCCGGGATGCCCTGGGCGATGGGCGCCCGCTGCCGGACGGTGCCGCCGAGCGCCTCCTCGATCTTGCCGTACTGGACGGCCTTGAGCGGCACCTTGCGGCGCACGAGCTTCTCCTCGAGGACGTCGACGACCTGCTTGAGCTTGCCCTCGTTGTCGGAGACGAGCACGAGCGCCTCGCCCTCGAGGGCGACCGAGCTCGCGCTCTTCTTGAAGTCGTACCGCGTGGCGATCTCCTTCTGTGCCATGTTGACGGCGTTGCGCACTTCGTTGAGATCAGCCCTCGAGACCACGTCGAACGAGGATTCCTTGGCCATGTGCTATCCCTTCAGGTCGGCGCCCTGGATGACGCGCCCGTTGATGATCTCGACCGACCAGGGCCCGACATCGCTCTCCAGCTTCACCCTCTTGCCCGCGGCCTCGAGCCGGACGTTCGCCGGAGCGCCGAGACTCATCCAGATGTCCTTGCCCGTGAACTTCTTCGTGCTTCCCTTCTTCATCGTGCCCGAGAACAGGACGACCCCGGTGGAGTTGTTGCGCCGGACCTCCAGCCAGCAGTCGCCGCCGACCGCCTCGATGCGGACCACCCTCTTCTCCACCGCGGGGGTGGCGCTGGGACTCGGCGACGGCGTGGGGCTCTCGCTCGCGCGGGGGGACGGGCTCGCGATGCCGAGCGCATCCGGGTCGGTGGTCGGTTCTTCGTTACCGTCGCTGCGAAGCCCCAACGCGTAGATGGCCGCGAGGGCGATCAGGCAGACGACGGCGAGGACGACGATGGTGTTGCGTCCCCGCCGACTGCGTGGTTTGCCGATGACCGACGAGCCCCCGAAGGGCTCATGATGCTCGGCCGACGGGACCATGCCGCGCGAACGGAACTCTCCGACGATGACCTCGGGGTCGAGCGCGAGATACGTGGCATAGGTGCGCAGGAAGCCCTTGACGTAGGTGGCGCCGGGCATGAGGTCCCAGTCCTCGTTCTCCATGGCCTGGACGTACTTGACACGGATCTTCGTGTCTTCCTCGACCTGCTGGAGCGTGAGGTTGCGGCGGACGCGCGCCTCGCGCAGCGTGATACCGATCTCAAACACGGTGGACGGCGTTCTCCTCGCTCGCCGCGAAGGATGCGGTCGCGGCGCTCACCCGAACGCTCAGTCTAGTAAGCGGGCCCGGGGAAGACAAACGGATACGCCGTCCTCAGAAGGTCACGCTGTCGGGCGCCGGCTCGCCCGCCGCAGGCGGGGCCTCCGGCGCCTCGGGCGCTTCCGACACGGCTGCGGAAGCGCCGGGCTCGTCGACCACATCGCCGGTCAGCCGCGCCAGGGCGGCCGGCAGGCCGGCCTCGTCGATGAGCACGGCCCGCGCCTTGCTGCCGTCGTAGCCGGAGATGATGCCCATCTCCTCCATGATGTCGATGAGGCGGCCGGCGCGCGCGTAGCCCACGCGCAGCCGCCGCTGCAGCAGCGCCACGCTGGCGGCGCCGGTGTTCACCACGGTCTTGATGGCCTCGCCGAGCAGCTCGTCGCCGCCGGCCGCCTGCTGCGCCTGCTCGGCGTCGGGGCCCGCCGGGTTCTCGAGGAGCTCCTCGTGATAGTCCGGCTTGGCCTGTCTGCGCCAGTGCTCGGTCACGAGCTTCATCTCGGCGCTCGTCACCAGGGCGCCCTGCACGCGCAGGAGCTTGCTGCTGCCCATCGGGCTGAACAGCATGTCGCCCATGCCGAGCAGGCTCTCGGCGCCGCCCTGATCGAGGATGATGCGCGAATCCATCTGCGAGCTCACGGCGAAAGCGATACGCGAGGGGATGTTGGTCTTGATCATGCCGGTGACCACATCGACCGACGGCCGCTGGGTGGCGACCACGAGGTGGATGCCGCAGCTTCGGCCCAGCTGACCCAGGCGGATGATGGAATCCTCCACCTCGGAGGGCGCCACCATCATGAGGTCGGCCAGCTCGTCGATGATCACCATGGTGTACGGCATGGGATCCTCACCGGCGCGCGTCAGCTTCTTGTTGAGGGCGCGGATGTCCTGGCAACCGTTGCGCGAGAGCACGTCGTAGCGCCGGTCCATCTCCCGGGTGATGTTGTCGAGCACGTACGTGGCCTGCTTCATGTTCGTGACCACGGGCGCGAGCAGGTGCGGCACGCCGTTGAAATTGCTCAGCTCCACCTTCTTCGGATCGATCATGATCATGCGCACCTGGTCGGGCGTGGCGCGCAGCAAGATCGAGGTGATCAGCGCGTTGAGGCAACCGCTCTTGCCGGAGCCCGTCGTCCCGGCGATGAGCAGGTGGACCATGCGCACGAGGTCGGCCAGCACGGCCTTGCCGGTGACGTCCTTGCCCAGCCAGAACGCCATCGGCGAGGCGTGCTGCGGGAACAGCCCGTGGATATCGCCGAGCGAGACGTAGTTGGCCCTGTCGTTGGGCACCTCGACGCCGACCGCCGTCTTGCCCGGGATCGGCGCGAGGATGCGCACGTCCGTGGCCGCGAGCGCGTAGGCGAGGTCGTTCTTGAGCCCGGCCACGCGACTGACCTTGATACCGGGAGCAAGCTGGAGCTCGTACCTGGTGACACGTGGCCCCGAGACCGTGCCGATCACCTGTGAGGGGATCTTGAAGTGATTCAGCGTGCTGACGAGGCACTCGGAGACGCGGTCGATGGAGTCCGGAGACTCACCGTGTCCCTGGCCGAGGCGACGCAGGAGCGCCGGGTCCGGGAGTGTCCACTGCCGCCGCTCGGCCTCTGCGAAAGCCAGCGCCACGTCGCCGGATGCGGCGTCCTCCTTTCCGGCGACCTCCGCCGCCAGCGACAGCTGGACGCCGTCGTCGGCGGCCACGATGGGCTCCGCGGCCGGCTCGTCCGGCGGCGGCGCCGCCTCGCCGAAGATCTCCGGCGCCTCCGAGACGCCGTCGATCAGGTGAGGCGCCCTGGCAGGCGCCGGCGAAGCGAAGTCGCGTGCCGGCGCGACTGAGGTGCGCATGAGGTCGGCGGCCTCGATCGTGGCCGACTCGTCGAGCTCCATCGCCCGCGTGCTCGTCGCATCGCGGCGGCGAGCGCCGAGGACCTCCGCCTGGCTGCGCGCGGCTCGGCCGGCGGCGGCGACGCCGTCCTTGGAGTGCGACGCCCACTGGCGCAGCGACGACCCCGTCACCAGGAGTACGCCGGCCGCGATGAGGGCGACCACGAGCACGTCCACGCCCACGCGGCCCACGAACGGGCTGAGGACCGCCCACTGGGCCTCACCGATCACGCCGCCGTGGGCGCTCATGTACTCGTCCCGGAACAGGGTGGCCGGGCGCTCCCCCGTGAAGATGCCGAAGGTGTCGGCCGCGGCGGCGAGCGCGACGCCGACGACGATCAGACCGAGACCCCAGGCCAGGCCGCGCCGAGGGCGGCGCTCTTCCTTGACCACGAGGAGAAAGGCGACGAGGCCGAGCAGGACCGGCAGAGCGAAGGCGAGGAGACCGGCGAGCCAGCGAGCGGCGTCGCCGAGCCAGCGGCCCAGTGCGCCGCCGTCCCAGCCGAGGTAGAGCACGAAGGCGAGGAAGACGGCGATCGCGAGGCAGGCGATCGCCGCGAGCTCGCGACCGCGCCGCGACGCCGCCGGTTCGGCCTTCGGGGTCGGCGAAGCGGCGCGGGTGCGCGTACGTGACGCGCCGCTCGCGCGTCGCCGAGGCTCCTTGGGGCGTGCTGTCGCCATGGTGCGGTGTTCGACGTCCGGGCGGGAATCCCTAGCGCCGCGCCCCGTCGTCGAGCCGTCAGACCTCGACGACCACCGGCATGATC
>CAZJGT010000198.1:0-4195 GCA_964545565.1 uncultured Thermoleophilia bacterium | reverse complement strand
CGTGGGACGAGGAGCAGGTCATCTACGTGTGGGTCGACGCGCTCATCAACTACCTGAGCGCGCTCACGTACGCGCGCCCGGGGGAGGACCTCACGGCGCGCTACTGGCCGGCCTTCCACTTCCTCGCCAAGGACATCCTCAAGTTCCACGCCGTCATCTGGCCGGCCCTGCTCATGAGCGCCGGCTACGAGCTGCCGGTGGGCGAGCTCATCCACGGTTACCTGTTGGTGGGCGGCGAGAAGATGAGCAAGACGCGCGGCAACGTGCTCGATCCCTTTGCGGTCATCGAGGAGGTCGGCGCCGAGCCGCTGCGGTACTACCTCATGCGCGAGGTCACGCTCGGTCAGGACGGCGACGTGAGCGTCGAGGGCCTCCGCGACCGCTACAACAACGAGCTGGCCAACGAGCTCGGCAACCTCGTGAGTCGCTCGGTGAGCATGATCGGCAAGTACCGTGACGGGGTCATCCCTGAAGCTGACCCTGAGGCTGAGGCTTTGGCCACAGTGGCTGCTGAGGGCGAGGCGATGATCGCCATGGCGAGCGAGCAGTACGAGGCCGTGGCCGTGACCGCCGCACTCGACACGGTGTGGGAGTACGTGCGGCGGCTCAACAAGCTCGTGGAAGAAGAGGCACCCTGGAAGCTCGCCAAGGATGAAGGCCAGGCCGCTCGTCTGGACGCCGTGCTGAACGCGCTCGCGGCCGGCCTGCGGCTGGTAGCGCTCGCCGTCTACCCGGTGATCCCGCAGAGCGCGGTCGAGATCCTGCGCCGTCTGGGGCAGCCGCTCGACGACGCCGACCTTCTGTTGGAGAGGGCGACGTGGGCCGCGCTCACACCTGCACCGGTGATCGCGGGTCCGCCGCTCTTCCCCCGGCTCGAGAGCGCCCGCTGAAAAGGCGGCCCCTCGTGACATCCACGCCCGCCTCGTTCCCCACCGCCCGCCGCCCATGAGTCTCGTCGACTCCCACTGCCACCTCGAGATGATCGCCGACACGCGGGGCGCCGTCGCCGAGGCGCGCGCGGCCGGGGTCGGGCAGATCGTCACCATCGGGATCGACCTTCCCAGCTCGCGTGCCGCGATCGACCTGGCCGCCGACGAGCCGGGCGTGTACGCCACGGTCGGCCTGCACCCGCACGAGGCGCATCTCCTGGACGAGGCGTGCCTGGCCGACCTTGAGGAGCTCGCCGGGCGGGCGCGCGTGGTCGCCATCGGCGAATGTGGTCTCGACTTCTACCGTGACCTCTCGCCGAGGGACGCGCAACGCCGCGCCTTCAGCGCCCAGATCGAGCTGGCGCTACGTGCCGGCCTGCCGCTGGTCGTGCACGTGCGTGAGGCCGCCGACGAGGCGATGGCGCAACTGGCCGCCGAGGCCGGCGACCTCACCGTGGTCATGCACTGCTTCTCGCTGCCGCAGTACGTCGGCGAGTGCAACGAGCGCGGCTACTACGCGAGCTTCGCCGGCAACGTGACCTACAAGAACGCGGCCGCTCTGCGCGCGGCCGCGAAGCTGGTGCGCGACGACCGGCTGCTCGTGGAGACCGACGCGCCGTTCCTCACCCCGGTGCCCCACCGCGGCAACAGCAACGTGCCCGCGTGGGTCGCGCATACCGCCGCGCTGCTCGCCGACGAGCGCGGTGTCACGCCCGCCGAGCTGGCGCGGCTCACGACGGCCAACGCGCGCCGTGTGTTCGGGCTCGCGGAGGCGGACTGACGTGGCCGCGCCCCGGGGCGGATCGGCCGCGGGCGACCGCAGTCGCCCCCCGCGGCCGCACGCCATGCGCCGTTACGGCCAGAACCACCTGGTCGACGCCAACATCCTGCGCGCGATCGTCGACCAGGCGGCCGTCGGCCCCGACGACGTCGTCCTCGAGGTCGGGGCCGCCGGCGGGCAGCTCACGCGCCCGCTGCTGGAGCGGGCGCGCCTGGTGCACGCCTTCGAGATCGACCGCCGCTGGCTGCCCCGGCTCGAGGAGCTTTCCGCCGCCGAGCCTCGCCTGGCGCTGCACCCGGGAGACGCGCTCAGGGCGGATCTGGGGGCCCTGGATCCGGCGCCCACCGCCGTGGTCGCCAACCTCGCCTACAACATCGCCATCCCGCTGATCATGACCACTATCGCCGGACTGCCGTCCGTGCGCCGTTGGTCGGTGATGGTGCAGCGGGAGCTCGGCGAGCGGCTCTTTGCCGCGCCCTCGACCAAGGCCTACGCGGCGGTCTCGGTGCTCACGCAGCTCGCCTGCCGGCTGGAGAGGTCGCGCGCGGTGCCGGCAACGGCGTTCCGCCCGCGCCCGCGCGTGGAATCGAACTTCATCAGCTTCGCGCGCAGGGACGATGGGCCGGACGCCGTCGCGTACGCCTCCGTGTCCCATCTCGTCCGGCTTGCCTTCGGGCAGCGCCGCAAGACGCTTGTGAACTCGCTCGGCAGCGTGGCTCACGCCGGCGTCACCCTGAGTCGCGACGGCGTCCGCGAGGGGCTGCGGCGGCTCGAACTGGGCGAGGCGGCGCGTCCGGAGGAGCTCACGCCGCCGGAGTGGCTGGCGTTCGCCGTCGAGCTCGCGCGCTCGCGGGGGGCGCGGGCATGAAGCGTGGCCCGGAGCGGACGGCGTGACCGTCACGGCGTGCTCGACGGCGGCGGCCAGGGCGTTCGCGGCCCGATCGACGACCTCGTCGGGGAAAGGCAGTCTGCCTTCCACGCACCCTCAGGCTCGTGATAGCTTCATATACAGATAGGGGCTGTCTGTGTCGATGACAAACGCAGACTGTCTAATTGTTCTTGGGCATACGCTCGGCGACCCGTGGCGGAGTCCGGAGCGCAGGGTGGACGTTGCCCTCGGGCCGTTGCATCACGGCACGTTCTGGTTATACTCACGGTATGAAGACGGCGATCTCCATACCCGACGACCTGTTCGCCGACGCTGAGCAGCTGGCACGTGAGCTGAAGAAGTCGCGCAGCCGCCTCTACGGTGACGCGGTGCGCGAGTACGTCGCCCGCCACTCCGCTGAGAGCGTCACCGAGGCCCTCGACCGCCTCTGCGACGAGGTCGAGTGCCGCAGCGACTTCGCAGGCGCCGCCGCACGCCGCACCTTCGAGCGCAGCGACTGGTGACCGCCCAGGGCGAGGTCTGGTGGGCCGACCTGGCCGAGCCCTCCGGCTCTGAGCCCGGCTTCCGGCGCCCCGTCGTCGTCGTCCAGGGTGACGCCTTCAACCGCAGCCACATCGCCACCGTCGTCTGCGTCGCGCTCACCAGCAACCTGCGCTGGGCCGAGGCGCCCGGCAACGTCCTGCTCAGCGTGCGAGACACCGGACTCCCCAAGGACTCGGTCGCCAACGTCTCGCAGCTCGTCACCCTCGATCGCGAGGCGCTCACCGAGCGCGTCGGCACCCTGCCCGCCAAGAAGCTGGAGCTCGTGCTGCTCGGCATCGACATCGTCCTCGGGCGTTGACGCGATCGCCCAACGAGCGGATCAAGCTGGCTCGCAGCAGCGCCGGCGGCCTCACGGGAGGCCGGCGCGCTCGCAGCTTATCCGCGGTGCGTTCGGCGTGGCAGGTTCGCGGCGTCTCCTGTGAGCGAGGACGGGGTAGTATCCTTGTCGTGATGTCTCAGGGAGGTGAGTGATGGCGGTCGTGTTTCGCATCGAGCTCGAGCACGAGGCTGACGGGCGCTGGATCGCCGAGGTGGTCGAGTTGCCCGGCGTGCTCGCCTACGGCGAAAGCCAGGACGACGCCATCGCTCGCGTGCAGGCACTCGCCCTGCGCGTCGTCGCCGACCGGCTCGAGAACGAAGAGGCCGGCCGCGAGTACCTGAACATCTCCTTCGCCGCTGCGTGAGCGACTGGCCCAGCACGCGCGCCAAGCTCGTCCTCGCAGCCCTCCTGCGCATCGGCTGGACGGTCGCGCGCCAGAGCGGCTCGCACACGATCCTCTCTCGTCCCGGCTGGCCCAACCTGGTCTTCGCCTTCCATGACCGCGAGGAGATCGGCCCGAGGATGCTCGCGCGCATCGCCAAGCACAGCGGACTCAGGCCCGAGGACCTGTGAGGGTGAGCACGCCGAACAAGCGCATCGAGCAGAACGCCAGGAGGTCTGCCGCAGCGCCGGCGGCCTCACGAGAGGCCGGCGCGCTCGCAGCTTATCCGCGGTGCGTTAGCCGCAACACCCTCATTGTCATCTGTGAGCTGCTTGGGCCGCGGCGGTACAAT
>CAZJGT010000197.1:0-4217 GCA_964545565.1 uncultured Thermoleophilia bacterium | reverse complement strand
CCCGCTACCTCGGCACCGGCGACGCCGGCGACGTGCTCCTCGGCGCCCTCTGCCGGCTCGTGGACCCGCTTATCCGCGCGCGCACGGTCAAGCAGTACATGGCGATCGCCGCCTACCGTGAGCTGGGACACCAGCGCGAGGTCGCGGAGCGCCTGGGCGTGACCCGCCAGAGCATCGGAGACAGACTGAGCGCCGGGCATCGTCGCGCCGTCGAAGAAGCCGACGCGGCGATCGCCATGTACCTGAGCTACCAGCGGCCGTCCCACCCGCGCCTCTGACGGCCAGACGCCGAGAAGGGCTGCCCAGCGAGGAACTGTCGTCGCGCGCAGCGGTCAGCCGGCGTCGGGCGGCGAGGGCGCAGCGCAATCGCCGCCCAGGTCGAGCAGCTTCTCCACACCGTGCGGCAGCGCCGCGGCGATCATCGCGAACTGCTCGCGACAGGCTCGCGGGCTGCCCGGCATGTTGATGATCAGTGTCTTGCCGCGCATGCCGCTCAGCGCCCGCGAGAGCATCGCGTGCGGGGTCTTCGCGAGTGATCCGGCGCGCATCGCCTCAGCGAACCCCGGAGCCTGGCGGTCGAGCACCGTCAGGGTCGCCTCGGGCGTCACGTCGCGGGTCGTCATGCCGGTGCCGCCGGTCGTCAGCACCAGATTGACCGGCGTCTCGTCTGCCCAGCGCCGCAGTTCGGCGGCGATCCGCTCGGCTTCATCCGGCACGACGGCGCGCTCCACGGCGATGGCCCCGAGCTCGAGCAGCGCCTCCTCGAGCACCGCGCCACTTGTGTCGTCGCGCTCTCCGCGCGAGCCCTTGTCGCTCACGGTGAGCACGGCGGCGTGGATGAGGGTCGGCTTGTCGAGATGGATCTCGTCGCCGGCCCCGACCTCGCCGCCCTCCAGCACCCGCACGAAGATGCCCTCGCGCGGCATCACGCAGTCGCCGACCTGCTCATAGATGGCACAGTGCGTGTGGCACTCTTTGCCGATCTGCGTCACCTCCACCAAGGCCGGTCCGATCCGCATCCTGGATCCCACCGGCAGTTCGCACAACCGCAGACCCTCGGTGGTGACGTTCTCGCCGAAATCGCCGCAACCGATGTCGGCTCCGGCGCCGCGCATGGTCTCGGCGCTCTCGTCGGCGAGCAGGCTGACCTGACGATGCCACGGCCCGGCATGGGCGTCGTCCTCAATGCCGTGATCGACGACGAGGGTCGCCGAGTCCACCGGCTGCTTCTGGACGCCCTTGGCGGCCGAGACGTTCACCGAGAGGACGCGGCCGTCGGGTGAACCGCTCACGCCTCACCCTGCCCTGTCTCTGCTTCTGCCCGTCGCCAGACCCCGCTACGCCCGCCGCTCTTCTCCACCAGACGCACCTGGGTGACCTCCATCCCTCGATCGACCGCCTTGCACATGTCGTACACCGTGAGAGAGGCCACCGAGGCGGCCACCAGGGCTTCCATCTCCACACCGGTGCGTCCTCGCAGTCGCGCCTCAGTGAACACGCGCAGACCCGGAAGCTCCGGATCCGGCTCGATCTCGACCGCCACTTTGGTCAGATTGAGCTGATGACAGAGCGGGATCAGCTCATGCGTGCGCTTGGCGGCCATGATGCCGGCCAGGCGGGCCGTGGCGATCACATCGCCTTTGGGCAGCGACTCGTCCACGATGGCCGCGAGCGTCTCGGGCGCCATGATCAAACTGGCCTCGGCCCGCGCCACGCGCTCCGTCTCGGCCTTGCCTCCGACGTCCACCATGGTGGCCCGCCCGCGCTCGTCGATATGGCTGAGGTCCGGCATCGGTCACCCTCCGATCTGCGACATGGAGCGATCGTTCGCAAGGGCCTCACGACAGCGGTCGTAGCTCTTGCCGGCAACGGCGGTGCGGATCGCGGCGCGCAGCCCGGCAGGGTCGCCGATGAGCGGCCGCACGTCGGTCTCGGTGCCCGAGAAGAGGCACGTGCGCAGGCGGCCGTCGGCGGTGAGCCGCAGACGGTTGCAGGTCTCGCAGAAATGCTCGGACACCCCCGCGATGAAGCCAATCGTGCCTTTGGTCCCGGGCACATGCCAATACTGCGCCGGACCGTGCCCGTACGGCCCTTCGTGAGACACCAGACCGTGCTGCTCCTTCAGACGGGTCACGATGTCACCGGCCGGAAGCAGCCGCGTCTCTCCACCGAGCTGGTCGGCACCGGCGATGCGCCGGTCGAGGGGCATGAACTCGATGAAGCGGACGTGGACCTCACGCTCGCGCGTGAGGTCGACAAAGGCGTCGAGCTCGTCTTCCACGCCGGGCAGAAGCAACGTGTTGACCTTGACGGGGGAGAAGCCGGCCCAGAACGCGGCATCGATGCCGGCCAGCGTGTCGTCGAGACGACCGCCTCGAGTGATGCGCGCGAAGCGGTCGGGGTCGAGACTATCGAGGCTGATGTTGACGCGCCCGAGACCTGCGGTTCTCAAGTCGGCCGCGTACTTCGGCAGCAAGACCCCGTTGGTCGTCAGCGAGATGTCGTCGATGCCGCTGGTGCGGCTGAGCATGCCGATGAATCCGGCACAGCCCAGCCGTACCAACGGCTCGCCGCCGGTGATGCGGACCTTGCTGATCCCGCAGTCGACGGCGACACGGGCGAAGGCGGCGAGCTCCTCGTAGCTGAGAATGTCGCCGTGGGCGCGCGCCGGGACGCCCTCGGGGGGCATGCAGTACGTGCAACGCAGATTGCAGCGGTCGGTGATCGAGAGGCGCAGATAGTCGACCCTGCCCTGCTCACGTGAGGCTGAGGTAGTCACACTCCCAGTGTACCGCCCGCACGCCGGAGCGTCACTTCGCGAGCATGACCTCGGTCGACTTGATGACCACCGTGACCTGGTCTCCCGCCTTGACGTCGAGCTTTTCCACGGCGTGGCGTGTGATCACAGAGACGACCTCATGACCGGCGACGTCAAGGACTATCTCGGCCATCACGGTGCCTTGGACGACGCTCTTCACGGTGCCCGGCAACTGATTGCGTGCGCTCAGCGTCATGATCGCTCCTCTTCGTCAGTGGCTATCGCGCAGCCAACGGTGTACCCGCTTCACATTCCCGTGAGCCGCGTCCGCAAACGACGCTAGGGTGCGGGCAGCACGTGAACAGTACTCGCGTCCACACGCATGCGGACGCGTGACCCGACGCCGATGCCGCGGCTCTCCAGTGCTCCGATGGGCGCCAGAACGTCCACGGCGACGGGGCCGTCCACCCGGACCAGGACGTGACCCCCTTGCAGCGTGAGCCGGCCGACCGTACCCTCCAGGCCGCCGCGCGCGGATGTCTCCGCGGCAGCCGACCCGCCGGACTCGATGCATTCCAGCCGGACGTCTTCGGGCCGGATGACCACGAGTACGTCGGAGGCCGGCAAAGGACGGTCGGTCATCAGCATGCCTCCGGCCGGCAGCCGCGCGCACGACGGATCGTCCGGATCCCGCCGCGCCGGCAGCACGTTACGGGCTCCGAGGAATCGTGCCACGGTCTCGTCGGCCGGCCGCCGCAGCACGTCCCGAGGCCGGCCCACCTGACGGACGCGACCGGCGACCATCACGGCACAGGTGTCGGCCAGCGCAAAGGCCTCCGCACGGTCATGGGTCACGTGCAGTACCGGGAGACTCTCCTCGTGGCAGACGCGGCGAAGCACATCCTGCAGGTCTTCGCGAGCGGCCGAATCGACAGCGCTGAGCGGCTCGTCCAGGAGCAGGGCGCGGGGCCGGGCGGCGAGCGCCCGCGCCAGCGCCACTCGCTGCCGCTCACCACCAGAGAGCGTTGCCGGCCGGCGCTCGAGCAGGCCGTTCACTCCCACCTCCACAGCGAGGCGCCGCACCTCGGCCGCGGCCGTAACCTTTGCGAACCCCATACGCGATGTTGGCGGCCACGCTCAGGTGGGGGAAGAGAAGTCCGTCCTGAAAGACGAGGCCGACGCGACGCCGCTCCGAGGGGAGGGCGGTCACGTCGACCTCGTTCACCGACACCTCGCCGGCGGCGATGTCGCGCACGCCGGCGACGGCCTCGAGCACGAGGCTCTTGCCGGCGCCGCTCGGCCCCAGGAGCACACAGTAGTCGCCGTCGTCCACAGACAGATCGACGGGCCCGACGGCGAAGTCGCCCGCCTTCACCTCGAGCCCGCGCAGACCGATCACGACGATCTCCTTCCGGAGCGACCGCGCCGCGGCAGCAGAACGGTACGAGCGACCAGGAAG
>CAZJGT010000196.1:0-4223 GCA_964545565.1 uncultured Thermoleophilia bacterium | reverse complement strand
ACCGACGCCGCCGGCAACGTGCAGAGGGTGAGCGCACGCTTCACGGTGGCGGCCGCGACCGTTCCCGACCTGACGCCGCCGGTCACCACCGCGGCCGCCGCCGGCGCCGGCGGCCAGAACGGCTGGTGGACCGGCTCGCCGGTGACCATCACGCTGAGCGCCACCGACGCCGGCGGCAGCGGCGTGGCCGCGACCCGCTACCGCGTCGACGGCGCGGCCTGGCAGACCGGCGCCGGCTTCGCGGTCGCCGGCGACGGCGTGCACGCCGTCGAGTACTACTCGGTCGACGTCGCCGGCAACGCCGAGGCCGTGAAGAGCGCCCAGGTGCGGATCGACGCCACGGCGCCGGCGGTCAGCTTGACGGCGCCCACCGACGGCGCCGTCTACACGCAGGGCTACGCCGTGAGCGCCGCCTGGACGGCCACCGACCCCGGCGGCGCCGCCGCCTCCGGCCTGGCCGCCGAGGCGGCCACCGTGGACGGCCAGGCCATCGCCGAGGGCGCCCGCCTCGACGCGCTGGCCCTCGGCGCCCACGACTTCCGCCTCACGGCCACCGACGCCGCCGGCAACGTGCAGAGGGTGAGCGCACGCTTCACGGTGGCGGCCGTCCCGAGCGTGTTCGCCGTGGTCACGCCCAACGGCGGGGAGGCGTTGCACGCCGGAGCCGCCACCACGGTGTCGTGGAGCTTCGGGAGTCCGGTGTCCACGGGCGTCTTCGCCGTGTGGGCCATCTCCGAGGCGGGCCGCTGGTACGGCGTCGGCAACGCGACCCCCGACGGCACGGCCTCCTACAGCGTGGCCTGGAACGTGACCGTCCCCGCGGGGCGTTACCGCATCCGGGTCAGCTACGGGCCGCAGATCGGCAGCTGGACGGCGACCGACTACTCGGACGGCTACTTCACGGTCGGCCAGGGACCCACGCTGACCGCCCCCAACGGTGGCGAGACGCTGCGCGTAGGGGCGCCGACCACGGTGACCTGGACGTTCGGCGATCCCATCGAGACGGGCGTCTTCGCCGTGTGGGCCATCTCCGAGGCGGGCCGCTGGTACGGCGTCGGCAACGCGACGCCCGACGGCACGACGTCGTACAGCACGGTCTGGAACGTGACCGTCCCCGCGGGGCGCTACCGCATCCGGGTCAGCTACGGGCCCCAGACGGGCGCCTGGACGGCGAGCGACTACACGGACGGGTACTTCACGGTCGCGCCCTGACCGCGTTCAGACGGCGTCGCCTCGGCGAGCGCCTGACTGTGGGCGGGTAGAGCTTGCCGGCTGGTCGAAGGTGACGTTGCCAGGGGGGAGCGGGTAGTGCGTTTGGAGGGTGGTACGACCCGGGGTACGGGCGAACGTACGTCTGTACGGTCAGAGGTACGTCCAGTGGTACCAAGGCCCAAACGGGATATCCCCCAGCGCTCGCGGCCTGGTGCAAAGCCGTGCGGGCGCGGCACAGGATCGCCGGCGGGCTTGCTCGCCCCCCGGGGCTTGAGTCCTCGACGAAGGGACCACCCTGCCCGCTGAGTACGCCAGAAGCGTCGCCTGCGTCGAGCTGCCGCGCCTGCCGTTGCAGGCCTCCGTCGACCTCACCTACCGCTGCAACAACCGCTGCCGCCACTGCTGGCTGTGGGAGGCGGACACCGAGCCCGAGCGCGCCCGCGAGCTGACCACCGAGGAGTGGCGCGCGGTCGTCGACCAGGCGCGCGCGCTGGGCACGCGGGAGTGGGCGATCTCCGGCGGCGAGCCGCTGCTGCGCGAGGACTTCGCCGAGCTGTTCGAGTACGTCACGGCCAGGGCGACGACCTACTCGCTCAACACCAACGGCACGCTGGTCACGCCGCGGATCGCGCGGCTGCTCAAGCGCAAGGGCAACAAGATGGTCGCCGTGTACGGCGCCACGGCGGACGTGTACGACCACGTGACGCGCAACCCCGGCGGCTTCGAGGCGCTGCTGCACGGCCTCGCGTACCTCAAGGAGGCCGACGCCGGCTTCACCGTGCAGCTCATCCCGATGCGGGGCAACTGGGAGCAGTGGGAGCAGATGGTGGCGTTCGCGCAGGCGTGGAGCAGGCACTGGCGCGTGGGCGCACCCTGGCTGTTCAAGACGGCCTGCGGCGGCGCGCGCCGCAACGCCGAGATCGAAGGGCAGCGGCTCGAGCCGACTGACGTCGTCGAGCTCGACCAGCCCAGTGTGGCCTACGAGGAGCGCGAGGCCGCCGAGGCGGCGGCCAGAACGGCGGCCGACGGGACCGGCGCCGGCCGCGGCGGCGCAGCGCCGGCCGCGCCCGGTGACGACCGCCTGTACGCCGCCTGCATCGCGACCCGGCGCGACTTCCACGTGGACCCCTACGGCGGCATGAGCTTCTGCGGGTCCGTCAAGGACCCGGCGCTGCGCTACGACCTGCGGCGGGGCGCGGGGGCGGACGCCGCGGCTGGGGAGGCGCCGGCGGGTATTCCCGCCGGCGCCGTGCGGACCGCCTGGGACGAGTTCATCCCGGGGCAGGCGGATGTGGTGCGCGGCGGGCGCGAGTACCTCGAGGGGTGCGGCGCCTGCGAGCTGCGCGACGACTGCCGCTGGTGCGGCGTGTACGGGTATCTTGAGCACGGGCGCCACGGCGCCAGGGTGGAGCATCTGTGCGCCGTGGCGCGCGAGAACCGCGCCTTCAAGGAGGACTGGGTGCGCGATCATCGCCGCTTCTACGAGATCGCCGGCGTGACGGTCCAGGTGGAGAGCGACCTGCCGATGGGCGACGCTACCTTCGACGCCCGGTTCGCGAGCTTCGCCGCGGAGGGGCCGGGCGCCGACACGGTGCTGCTGCGGCATCACTTCGGGCTGCCCGGCGCGGAGGAGCTCGCGGCCGTCATGGAGGGCGGGGAAGAGGTGTACCGGCACCCGCCCTGGGCGATCACGCGCAGTGGGGGCTCGTGGGTCTACGCGGGCATCTCGCCAGACGCCGACGACCCGACGCTGCACCGCGTGGCCGTCTTCAACGCCGATCACTCGCGCAGTGAGCTTTACAACACCGAGGAGAGCGAGCGCGTGTGGCGCGAGGGCGGGCTGGGCGCGCTCAGCCTGTTCCCGAGCGACCAGATCTGGCTGGCGCGCCTGCTCGCCGACCGCGAGGCCTGCTATCTGCACTCCGGGGGGATGGTGATCGACGGACAGGGCTTCGTCTTCGCGGGGCACTCCGACGCCGGCAAGTCGACCACCATGGAGCTGGTGCGCGACGCGCTCGGCGAGCGCGCCGAGATCCTCTGCGACGACCGCAACATCGTGCGCTGGTGGCCGCGGGGCTACGCCGGCGGCCCGGGGCACGCCGGCGGCCCCGGGGACGCTGCCGCCGCCGGCCCGCCCGGCTTCTTCGTCCACGGCACGTGGAGCCACGGCGACGTGCCCGCCGTCTCGTCGGCCGGGGCGCCGCTGCGCGCCATCCTCTTCCTGGAGCAGTCGCCGAGCAACGAGATCGTGCCGCTCACCGACCGTAAGCTGATCTGGCAACGCCTGCTGGCCACGCTGATCCGGCCCATGGTCACCGCCGACTGGTGGCACAAGGAGATGGACCTGCTGGAGCGCATCGTGGACGAGGCGCCCTGCTTTGCGATGCGCTTCGATAAGAGCGGCGCGATCGTGCCCGAGCTGGAGAAGCTGGTGCGGGAGCGCTGACGCGGTCGCCGGCAGCGCGGTGAGCGACTCCGTCCGCCGGAACTCACCCGATTGTGCGACGAGCACGGGCTGGTGGCGCTTGGCCGCGGCGTGGCGCGAGGATCGGCTGCCCGAGCTCTACGAGATCTGCGTGACGGGCGTCGACGACGTGCGCGCCGTCCGCGAGGCACTGCTCACCTGGCTGCACGATCATCCCGAGCGTGTCGACCGCGCTCTGTAGCCGGCGGCACGGGTCGAAGGGCCGCCGACCTCACGGCGCGAAGAACTCCTTGAGCACCGCGAGGACCGCGGCCGATTCTTGCGCATCCAAGGCGCCGAGGCGCGCTGCCAGACGCGCCTTGTCGACGGTGCGGAGCTGATCGATGACGACCTGGCCGCCCTTGCCTGCGAACCTGACCTGGATGCGGGAGGGGTAGGGTCGGCTCGACGTCGTGAGCGGTACGACGACGACCGTGCGGACATGGCGGTTCATCTCGTTCGGAGAGACGACGACGCAGGGCCGGGACCCAACCGCCGCGGGCCGGCGAGATCGCCGAGATCACGAGGGCGCCGGCCCGCACGCTGA
>CAZJGT010000195.1:0-4229 GCA_964545565.1 uncultured Thermoleophilia bacterium | reverse complement strand
GCGGTAGCTGGGCGCCCAAGCGCCCCAGTGGCTTTGCGCCGCAGGGACGCCGGCGAGCGCCGCCTCGAGGTCCGGCGGCGTGACTTCGAGCCTGCCTGACGTCGCGTCATCCCACGCGCCACGCCGCTTGGCCTCTTCGACGAGAGCCAAGCCCGCCGGCGTCATGCGCTCCTCGGCGATCATCCTGCGGACACGTTCGACATTGCTCTCGCTCCACACGCTGCCGGGCTTGCGCGGCGTGAAGCGCACTGCGTAGCTGCGCTCATCCCAACGGTTGGTGAGGCCGTCGATCCAGCCCCAGCACAGGGCCTCCTCGACGGCTTCGTCGTAGCGGACGCTCGGCTCCTCCACGTGCTTCTTGTTCAGCAGGAGCCAGACGAAGCTGCACGCCGCGTGATGCCGCTCGAGCCACCGGCGCCACGTGGCGCGGTCGGCGGCGAAGAACGTGTCTTTCTGCGCGATCTCGGCCATGAGGTCAGCGTACCCGCCGGCCGGCCAAGGACGCCGCCTCTCGCGGCGGAGCACCAGATGCGCGGCCCGGAGTCGAACCGGGTACGTTGGCATCAATCGCAGCGACAGCAGGCGCGCAGCACGGCCGCTCGCGCCGAAGGAGGGCCACATGAAGTTCGTGCACGTCGCGACCAGGACCAAGGACCTCGAGGGAGCGATCAAGTTCTACGAACAGCTGGGCATGCACTGCTCTCGGCGGCGAGAGCTGACCAAGGGCAGGGCGACGCTGGCGTTCATGGAGCCCGAGGCCGGCAACTTCGCCATCGAGCTCGTCTACAACTGGGGCAAGGATGACGCCTATGAGGGCGGAGAGCGCTTCGGCCACTTCGCCTTCGAGACCGACGACATCGACGCCGTGCTGCCGGCGATCGAACGCTCCGGCGGCCGCGTCACGCGCCGACCGTTCGTGCTCGAGGGAGGCGACGGCCCCCGGCTGGCGTTCGTGGAAGACCCGGACGGCAACGCGATCGAGCTGATAGAGCGCTGAGACCGGCGGGGCTTCGCCGGCCGGCGCCTCAGCCGTAGCGCGGCTTGTAGCTGCGACTCCACCCCATCTTGCTGATCGAGAAGGCGCGCGGCACGGCGACCAGAGCGAGAACCGAGAGCAAGATGAAGTAGCTGAGGTTGAGATTGGTCACGGCGCCGGTGAGAGCGGTGGCAAGGTTGAACACGGCGACTGCGCCGGAGAGGATCGCGATGAGACCCCACGAGCCGCGGTGCGGCGCGGGGCTGAGCTCGAAGACGAGCGCCGCTGCATAGAGCCCCGGGGGAATCAACAGCAGCGGCAGCGAGGCGAGGTCGCCCGCGGAGGAGCCGCTCGCCTCCACCGAGGGCCCGGTGGCGGCGTACCAGCCCTCGTAGCACTGCCACACGAAGCCCGCCACCAGAAACAGAAGCATGCCGACCCGGCCGATGAACTCCCGGTCGTGCCGGGTCATGCTCGGCGTGCGCCGGTTCCAGGCCCTGGAGCGCTGCCAGGCGCGCAGCATGATGAAGGCCGCGAGCCCGAGGAACACCGGAGCGAGCACCCACGGTCGCTGCGTGAACCAGGGGAACCACGAGAACGGCGCCCAGGTCTGCTCGCGCAGGGTGAAGCGCGTTTCTCCGTCCACCGGCATGATCTGCAGGACTCGCTCGCCCTCGGTCAGGACGTCGACGCGGAGACCCGTGAGATCATCCACGCGGAGGCGGTACTCCGCCGCATCGTAGGGTGGCTCAGGCGTGTCGGCCCCGGTGTGCAGCAGCGGCCAGACGACGTTGACGGAGCCGGCCTGCGAGGTCGGCCAGCGGAACACCACGGTGTAGCCCGCCGGCGCCTCGGCGCCCTGGCTCCAAGCTTCGGCCGCCGGGGTCGCCTCTCTCCCGGCAAGGACGGCGGCCACCTCCGGATCCGCTTGGGCGGCAGCGATCGCAGCCTCGGATCCGGTGGGCTCCTTGGCCTTGTCGGTGGCAGCACCGGCGGCGAAGGCGGCGCCGGGTACTCCCGCCGCGAGAAGCGTCACGGCGGAGAGGAGCACGACCAGCCCGAGAGGACCGCGCGAGAGGCCCGCGCGCAACCGCTCGGGCACCAGCCGCGGAGACGCACCCCGGCCACACTCGACCTCATGCGGAACAGGGTACTCGCCCCAGCGCACCCACTCGCCATCGGGCTCGCGCGCGAAGACCGTGTAGTAGTGGGGACGATCCGGCAGAAGCCCCGCGTCGCGAAACGAACCGGTGACGTCCTGATAGACGAGCTCCTGGCCGGTGCCGGGACCGTCGTCTGCAGCCTGCGCGAAGCCCCTCGAGGAGCGCAGGATGCGGACCTCGAGCAGCGTGCGCCCGGGGTAGTCCCAGGCGATCGTGAAGCAGTCGTCGCGGACGCGCGTCATCACGCGCCGCGTGTTGACGTCGGTGATGACCTCGTCGGCGTGGCTCACGAGCCTCCCAGGATGCGTCCGCAGGTCAACGAACCGTATCATGCAGGGTCCGGCCCACGCATCTCGAGGGTTTGCCGTGCGCAGGTCTTGTGCTACCCTAATGCGCCGCTGCCGCTGAGGGATCAGCAGGATCAGCAAGTGGGCGGGACGAGCGCGAAGGTCCCGCCGCGGCAGCAGGCCCGTTCTTGCGTGGCGCATTCGTCTAGGGGCCTAGGACGCCGCCCTCTCACGGCGGTAACACGGGTTCGAATCCCGTATGCGCTACCAATCCTTGTCGGCCTGTCCATCGCTCTGCGCGATCCGTCCGAAGAGCAGCGCCCCCGCCACCAGTAGGCTTCCGGTCACGACGAGCACCATCGGTACGTAGCTGCCCGAAGCCGCCAGCAGCGCCCCGGCCGTCACCGGCCCCAACGCTCCACCCACCTCGAACAGCGCCTGCTGGGTGCCCAGCAGCGTGCCGAGATGCGCCGCGTCGGCGAGTTCGTGCGTATAGATGCCCTGCAGCGCGCAGAGGGCGCCGGTGGCGGCCCCGATGATGAACGCGAAGGCGACCGCCGCCACAAGATGGCCGCTGGCGAGCAGCAGCGGCGTCGCCACGGCCGTGAGGGCGAAGGCGCCGATGATCGTGCGCCGTGAGCCGAAGTGCGCGATGAGCGGCCCCAGCGGCAGGCGCCCGGCGAGCTGCGCGGCGCCCCGCAGGCCGGCGAGCGCGGCCGCCAGCGACAAGGGCAGCCCCAGGCTCACCATGGCGGGGACCTGGTAGAGCATCAGGGCATCGACGGCGGCGCCGGCGATGAGCGTGGCCGCGAGCCAACGCACCATGCGCACGTCGCGGAGGGCACGTCGCAGAGCACGGAGCGGGCTCTGCCGCGGCCTGCGCGAGGGCCGGCCGCCGTGACCGCGGATCAGGAGCGCCGTCCCGACAAAGGCCACAGCGACGGTCGCGGCGTCGACCTTGATCGCCCCGCGCCAACCGATCGTCTCGGCGAGCCATCCCGTCGCCGGCAGGTAGAGCGGGCCGGAGAAGGCGCCGATGAGCGTGAGCCAGATGATCGCCCTGGCCGCGGCGTCCGGGGCGACCCTCGCCGCGATCGTCTGCGTGACGTGGTAGAAGCCAAGGGCGCCGACCAGGCCGCAGCCCATGACATAGAAGAGCGCGAAGGTCGCGAGCTGCGTCTGGAAGGCGGCGAGCAAGAGCGCGCCGGCGCCGACCGTCGCCGCGAAGGCGAACAGCGGCTGCTCGCCGAAGCGGTCCAGCAGCCCTCCGGCGAGGATCCCACCGATGCCGGCGAGGAGCAGCACCCCGCTGAAGATGCCACCCAGCGCCGCCTGCGACCAGCCCGTCTCGGCCGCGATCGGGGCGATCAGCACGCCGTAGGCGTAGAAACAGGCGCCGTAGGTGACGATGGTGAGCAGTCCCAGAGCGACGACGGGTACGAGCGGCGGCCGCCCTGCCGGGCGGCCGCCTTCATCGCTCATGCCCTCTTCACCGATGGCCTCGTGGGCAGTGGTCGCCGTCACAAGGGAGACTCTACGGCCGGGCGCTCGTGCCCGCCAGCGGTCGTCTGACTGGCGACCCCCCGTCCGCGCGGCAGCGCCGCGCCGTCCATTGACGACGTACCGCCGACGGCCTAGCATCGGAGCGGCCCCATACGGCCGAATCAGTGGTGCGCGCGAACGGTGCGGCGGCGACCACGGCGGGTGGCCGATCGCCGCTCCTCTACCGGAAGAGGTGAGCAGTGGCTGACGACGGCCTCCAGCAGATCATCGGCGATCTCTACCCGTACGGCCCGACCACGA
>CAZJGT010000194.1:0-4246 GCA_964545565.1 uncultured Thermoleophilia bacterium | reverse complement strand
GGGCCGCGACGGCGAAACGGATACGTCGTCTCGGGACCGAGACGGCGTTCGCAGTCTCCGCCGAGGCCAACGAATGGGAGGCACTCGGCAACACCGTCTATCCGTTCCATCTGGGAGATCTGGACTTGCCGACGCCGCAGAACGTCGTCGAGGCCGCCTTCCGCGCCATCCGAGACGGCAAGACCGGCTACTGCCCCAACGCCGGCATCCCCGAGCTGCGCGAGGCGCTGGCCGCCGACGTCGGCGCTTCTCACGGCCTCACGCTCGGCCCGGAGCACGTCGCCGTGCAGCCGGGGGGAAAGCCGGTCATCGAGAAGTTCCTCCTCACGCTGATGGACCCGGGCGACGAAGTCCTGTATCCCAGCCCCGGCTTTCCCATCTACGAGAGCCAGATCGAGTTCCTCGGCGGCGTCGCCAAGCCCTACGGCTTCGTGCCCGGCGACAACGACTTCGCGCTCGACGTCGATGCCATCGAAGCCGCCATCACCCCGCACACACGACTGCTCATCTTCAACAACCTCCACAACCCGACGGGGGCGGAGAGCCCGGACGCGGAGATCGAAGCGCTGGCCGACCTCGTCCTCAAGCACGATCTCCACGTCTTGTCGGACGAGGCGTACTGGGACATCCGCTACTCCGGGCGAAGCGCGTCCATCGCGTCGCTCCCCGGGATGCTCGAGCGCACCGTGATCCTCTACACGTTCAGCAAGAAGTACGCCATGACCGGATGGCGCCTGGGCGGAGCGATCGGACCCCGGGACCTCATCGCACACATCGCCACCTTGAACGTGAACCAGGAATCGTGCACGGCTCACTTCATACAGTGGGCAGGCGTCGAGGCGCTGACCGGCGACCAGTCCGGTCCGGAGGAGATCCTGCGTGTCCTCAAGCAGCGCCGTGATACCGCGGTCGAACTTCTGCGCGAGATCCCCGGGGTCTCCTGCTATCATCCCGAAGCGACGTTCTATCTGTTCCCGGACGTCACCGGCCTCATGGAGCGAAAAGGCTTGGAGACCTACGATCAACTGCGGCGCGCGGCGCTTGAGGAGACGGGCGTCAGCTTCTGCACCCGTCTCCACTTCGGCCGTGCGCTGCCCGGCGAGGAGCGCCGCTACGTGCGCCTCGCCTATTCCGGCATCAGCGTCGCAGCCATCCGCGACGGGCTCGAGCGTCTGAAGGCGTGGGCACAGTGAGCGCCGCGGCTGAGGAAGGCGCCCCGCGCCTGCTGCGCACGCCCTTCCACGCGCAGCACATCGCCGCCGGCGCCAGGATGGTCGACTTCGGCGGCTGGGACATGCCCGTCCAGTATCCCGAGGGCATCATCGCCGAGCACCTGGCCACTCGCCGGGGAGCCGGCCTCTTCGACGTCTCGCACATGGGGCGTTTCGTCTTTCGAGGACCCGGAGGGGCGACGTTTCTGCAGCACGTGCTCAGCAACAACGCCGACGCGCTCGACCTCCTGCAGTCGCAGTACACCATCATTCCCTCGGAGTCCGGCGGAGCCGTCGACGACGCGTACCTCTACCGCTTCGTCCCCGATGAGTACCTCCTCGTCGTCAACGCGTCCAACCGCCACAAGGTATGGGAACACGTCCAGAAGCATCTCTCCCGCGTTCCCGACGTGGAGATCAGCGACGAGACGGGCGAGCTCAGCATGATCGCCCTGCAGGGCAAGACGTCGAGAGGCATCCTCGGAGAGCTCGTCGAAAGCGGCGGCCTGCCGGAACCGCTGCGCAACGAGCTCAGCCTCGCGACACTACGCCTGCCGGATGACGGGCGCCTCGTTGCAGCGAAGATCGCGCGCACCGGCTACACCGGCGAGCCCGTCGCGTTCGAGCTCTTCACGGCGGCGCACGACGGTCCCCCGCTCTGGGATGCGCTGGTCGCGGCGGGCGCCGTGCCCGTCGGCCTCGGCGCCCGCGACACCTTGCGCCTGGAGGCGGGCCTGCCGCTCTACGGCCACGAGCTCGGCCTCGATCCCGAGGGGCGCGAGATCCCCATCTTCGCGTGCCCCCTGGCGACGTTCGCCGTCAGCTTCTCACCACGCAAGGGCGACTTCGTCGGCCGTCCCGCCCTGGAGCGTCAGCAGCGAGCCTACGCGCGGATCCTGCAGCGTGACTACACGCTGCTCGACGCTCTGCCGCGGCTCATACGGCCGCTGGCGGTGACGGGCCGCGGCATCGCACGCGAGGGCGCTGCGGTGCACGCCGCCCCGGCGGAAGAGCGCCTCGGCGCCGACGCCTTCCTCGGCTGGGTGACCAGCGGCACCGCCGTCCCCTACTGGGGCATCGAGGGCGACGGTCTCTGCTCTCTCCAGACCGAGGAGCATGAGCTGCGTTCCATCGCCCTCGCGTACCTCGACAGCCGTGTCCTGGAGGACGACGAGGTCGAGGTCGACGTGCGTGGCCGCCGCGTTCCGGCGCTGGTCGTGCCGCATCATCTGCGGAGCGACGCCCCGCCGTGCGCGCGCGCCATCGTCTGGGACCACACCCCGCAGCTCAGCGAGATCGAGGGGGGCGAGACCGGCGAGAAGGCCCTGCGGCTCCTCGGCAAGGCCATCGCCAATCACGCGTGGCGCCAGGAGGAGTGCATCGACCTCATCCCCAGCGAGATGACGCCCTCACCGATGGCTCGGCTGCTCAGCATCAGCGACCCGTCGGGCCGCTACGCCGAGCACAGGAAGTCCGAGGCCTTCTACGACGCCGACGTCTTCTACTACCAGGGGACGGGCTTCATCCACGAGGTCGAGCGGTTGCTGATGAGCGAGTTCCGCGCCTACCTCGGCTGCCCCGAGGTCGAGACTCGGACGGTGAGCGGCCAGATGGCCAACACGGCCGTGTTCAGTGCCTTGGTGGACTACCTCAACCGCGCCGACCGCAAGGCAGAGCCTCGCCGGATCGGCAAGGTCGTGAACAACCACATCGGCAAGGGCGGCCACCTGAGCGCGCAGCCTATGGGCGCGCTGCGCGACTACGTCGCCCGCGACCCGCGCACCGAACTGCCGGCCGTCGTCGACATCCCGGTGCTCCAGGACAACCCGTACAAGGCGGACGTGGGGGCGCTCCTCGACGTGATCGAGCAGGAGCGCCCCGAGCTCATCATCCTCGGCAAGAGCATGGTCCTGCACCCGGAGCCGGTCTATGAGGTCCGGCAGTTCCTCGATGCCGCGAGCATCCCTGCCGTGCTGATGTACGACATGGCCCACGTCCTCGGCCTCGCCGGTCCGCACTTCCAGCAGCCCTTCGTCGAGGGCGCCGACATCGTGACCGGCTCCACACACAAGACGTTCTTCGGTACGCAGCGGGGAGTCATCGGTGCGCGCTGGGCAAAGGCCGACGAGAAGTACGACCTGTGGGAGGCGATCGAGCGGCGCACCTTCCCCGGCTCCGTGAGCAACCATCACCTGGGAACGCTTCTCGGGCTGCTGATGGCGACCTACGAGATGAACCACTTCAGGGACGCCTGGCAACAAGCCGTGATCGCCAACGCCAAGGCCTTCGCCGTGGCGCTCCACGACGCCGGGCTCGACGTCGCCGGTGACCCGGGAGTGGAGTTCACCGAGACCCACCAGGTGATCGTGCGGGTCGGCTACGGACGGGGCCCGGAGGTGGCCGGCCGGCTCGAGGACAGCGGCATCATCGTCAACTACCAGGCGGCGCCGGACGAAGAGGGTTTCACGGCCGCCGGCGCACTGCGCCTCGGCGTTGCCGAGATGACGCGCTTCGGCATGGGTCCCGCGGAGTTCGCCGAGGTGGCCTCGCTGATGGCCGCAGTCGTCCTTGACGGCCGCGGCGTCGCCGACGCGGTGCGCAAGCTCCGGGCGCCCTTCACGGAGATGGGCTATTGCTTCAAAGGGCCCGAGTTCGCGCCGCTGATGCAGCGGCTGCACGAGTCGGTCTGAGGAAGCCCCTGTGACGGGCGAACCGGACCACGGGCCCGGTCAGACGCCGGCCGAGGTCCCGACGGCGATGAACAACGCGACCGGCAAGCGCCTGCTGGCGCTCGTCCGCGACGCCGACTACGCGCACCCCGGCGAAGAGGCGGCCAACCGCCTCCTCTTCGCCGGGGTCGCGCCGGACGAGCGTCGCCGCGTTCTCGACGCCGGCTGCGGGAGCGGAGGCACCGCCGCGTGGGTCCAGGCCCGTGGGTACGGGGCGGTGACCGGCATCGAGATCGATGCCGCGACCGCCCGCCTCGCCCGCGAACGGCACCCGGAGATCGTCGTCGTGGAGGGCGACCTGCAACG
>CAZJGT010000193.1:0-4258 GCA_964545565.1 uncultured Thermoleophilia bacterium | reverse complement strand
CGACGGCGCCGTCGCCGTGTCCGTGGAGCATGGAGATGTGGCTTTGCGTCCGCTCGGCGTCCCGCCGCGCACGGGATGACCGGTCCTTCACGGCCTTGGCGCATCGCCGTGGTCGCGTGGGCGGCCGTGATCACGGCGAGCGGGCTGCTGCCGACGCGCAGCACTGTCCAGGCCATCTCCGGAGGGCGCGACGGCACGGTCACCACGGCGGGGCACTTCGCCGCGTACATCCTTCTTGGGTTTCTTCTGGCCGCGGCGCTCGGCGGCCGGCAGGTCCGCGTCCGAGAGCTTCTCGTGGGGTTCACGCTGGCGGCCGCTCTCGGGGGGGCGATCGAGCTCATACAGGCGCCGCTGCCCTATCGCGACGCGCAGGCTTCCGACTTCGTGGTCGACGTCGCCGGGGCGGTCCTCGGGCTGGCGCTCTTCAGCGGGGTGGTGTGGGTGACGCGATCACGATGGCGTCGAGGATGATGCTCGCGGCCACGTCCTCCGCCGGCACGTCGTAGCCGCGCCCGGCGACCAGGTCCTTGAGGAGGTCGACCCGTCGCTCGCGCGAACCGGTGAAGTCACGATCCGCGCGACTCTGCTGCTGCTCTCCGGCCACCACTTCCTCCTTCGCTCCCTCTCGTGCCAGAGAATCGGGTCATGAGGCGCCCGAGTTTACTAAGATGCGTAGGCAGAAATGATTCCACCCGGGAGAGAGACGTGATCAGCATCCACGAAGCGCTCGACAGCGTCCTGGCGGCCGTCCGTCCGCTGGAGGCGGAAGAAGTCCCGCTGCTGCAGGCTCTCGGGCGCGCCTCCGCGGAACGGATCGTCTCGCCCGACGACGTGCCGTCCTTCGCCAACTCCGCCATGGACGGCTTCGCCGTCTCCGGGTCGGAGCTGGGGGCCGGTCGCCGCGACTTCCGCGTGGTCGTCGATATCCCCGCCGGGCGCTTCGTCTCCGAGCCGGTCGCTCCCGCTGATGCGGCGCGCATCATGACGGGCGCGCCTCTGCCCCCGGGCGTGGACACGGTCGTGCAGGTCGAGCACACTTCGGTGCTCGACGACCACATGACGGTCGAGAAGGTCCCGCCACAGGGAGCAAACGTGCGCCGCGCGGGCGAGGACGTCGCCGCTGGAGACGTCCTTTTCGAGCGCGGCACGCGCCTCGGGGCGGCGGAGATCGGCCTTCTCGCCGCGGTCGGCCTCGAGCGCGTGCGCGTCGTGCGCCGACCCAGGGTGGCGATCCTCGCCACGGGCAGTGAGCTCGTCCCCGCCGGCCGGCCGCTCGAGCCGGGGCAGATCCGCAACTCGAACTCCTTCACCGCCTACGGCCAGGTCCTCGCGGCCGGCGGAGATCCGATCCTTCTGGGCATCGCCCGGGACGACGTGGAGGAGACGCGGCGTCTGATGGCGGCCGCGCTCGAGAACGATGTGGTCATGACCTCGGGCGGTGTCTCGGTCGGCGACTACGACTTCGTGAAGCAGGTGCAGGAGGAACTCGGCGTGTCACGCCGCTTCTGGGGCGTCGCGACCAAGCCGGGCAAGCCTCTGGCGTTCGGGGTCCGTGGCGATACGCTGGCGTTCGGCGTCCCAGGCAACCCGGTGGCCTCCATGGTCAGCTTCGAGCTGTACATCCGGCCGGCTCTGCTGGCGCTCCAGGGCCGGCCGGATGTCTTCCGGCCGTGGTTGTTCGCCGAGGCGGCTGAGCCGGTGCGCCCGACGAAGGACCGGACCGAGGCGCGCCGTTGCCGGCTCACGCACGAAGACGGCGCTCTCAGGGCCACCACGACCGGCCCCCAGGGCTCGGGTATCCTGAGCTCGATGGCGGGTGCGGAAGGGCTCTTCTTCGTGCCGCCCGGATACCCGGGCGGCGACGCTGGAGAGTTGCTGCTGGTGACGCTCCTGGAGGGCAGCTCCGCGGTGCGGCCGCCGTTCCCCGGGTAGCGCCGGGCGGCCGGCCGCAGCGGCAGGCGTGTGTCAGCGGTCTGTGGGCACGCGGAGCGGCTTGGCCTCCCTCAGCGAAGCCCACACGATCAACCGATACGCCGCGCTGTACGGCGGCGTGCACGTCGTGAGGACGAGGGCGTACCCTCGGTCGCGCAGCACGCTGATGTCTGACGGGCGCACCTCCGTCGTCTTCGCGACCGTGTAGCGGAACCTGCCGTAGGGCGTGTCCACGGAGATGGGGTCGCCCTTGCGCAGCCGGTCGAGCTTGTAGAACGGCGCCCCGTAGGTGGTGCGGTGACCGGCGACGGCGAAGGGCTCGCCGGCTCCCGGCAGTGGCGTCACCGCATAGTGGACCGGACCGCTGCGCAGCAGCGCCCGGTCGCCGTCCGGATCAAGGCCAAGCCGGCCGCCGACGCCCTGCTGGACCAAGCGGTTGATTCCCGCGCGCGGGATACGGAGCCGTCCGACGGGGTCCCCCGGCTTGAGGTCGCGCCCATAGCGCAAGGCGAGCCGCCGCAGCAACTCCTCGTCCGGGATGCTGCGCGGGCGGGTGTCGCCGGAGGCGCTCACCGTCTCGGCGAACGCGGTGCTCCGCTGCCGGTAGGTGGAGTCGAGCCGCGACTGCTGCACCTGCGCGTAGGCGGCCGACCAGAACGGGTAGGCGAGCACCAGCCCGCCGACGATCAACAGCAGATCGCCGATGAGGCGGACCCAGCGCGACCTGCGGCCACGGCTGGCGCCGGCTGGAGCCTGCGGCGCGGAGTGCGGGTCGTCACTGCTCATGCCCGGATGGTACCCGCCTGCGAGAGGGGGCGCCACAGCGTGGTAGACTGGCGCCCCCTACGACCCCGGTGACTGCCCGTCACGCGGCGACGCCGAGGCGGCGGCCGGTCTGCGCCGAGCGCGGATGGACGGGCTCCGTGGCGCCGACGCAGGTGGGGAGACCCGCGGACGAAGTGGAGAACGCGATGATGGAGACTCTCGCCCACACCATCGGTTCGGCCGGCCGTCTGGCCATCCTCTCGCGCGAGGATCTCGGGCGGCTGGACGTGGCCGCGCTCGACATCCTCGCCGAGACCGGCGTGTCCATTCCTTCCGAGAGGGCACGCGCCGCGCTTGTGGCGCAGGGCGCCACGGCCGACGGCGCGCGCGTGAAGCTGCCCGCCGAGTTGGTGCGCCGGCTCGTCGGCCTGGCGCCGACGCGCATCACGCTCGGTGCCCGCGCCGCGGCTCCCATCGTCACCGGCGAGCGGGCCCTGATCACCACCGACGGTTGCTGCGTTGAGATCTACGACCTCGAGAGCGGCGAGAAGCGCGGGACCACCGCCGACGACGTGGCCACGATCAGCCGCGTCGTCGATGCGCTTCCCGAGATCGACTTCTGCTGGCCGGCGGTGAGCGCGCAGGACCGGGAGGCCTCGGTCCGCGGCTTGCACGAGCTCTACCTCGCGATCGCCAACACCGGCAAACACGTGCAGACCGTGACCGTGGTGGAACCCGACCTCGCCGAGGTCGCCGTGCGGATGGCCCTGGTGTTGAGCGGCTCGGAGGAGCGGCTCCGCGCCGCGCCGCCGATCAGCGCTTTGCTCGGAACGGTCACGCCACTCGGCAACGACGCCGGGACGCTCGAGGCCGGCCTTGTGTTCGCCGAGGCCGGCATCCCGATCGGCTTCGTGACCATGCCCATGGGTGGGTCGACGACGCCGATCACCATGGCCGGTTCGCTCGTCGTCGGCATCGCCGAGGCTCTCAGCTCGGTGTGTGCGATCCAGGCTGCCGCCCCCGGCGCTCCGGTGTTCATCTGCTTCATCCCGAGCGTCATGGACCTCAAGACCGGCGACTTCACCGGCGGGGCGCCCGAAGACACCATCATGGCCGCCGCCGTGGGCGATGTCGGCCACTTCTACGGCTTGCCCACCCAGTGTGGCGTGAACTCGAGCGGCGCCAAGGAGCCGGGTTGGCAGTCGGCGCTCGACGACACCACGACCACGTACCTGTCGCTGGCCGCCGGCGTCGACATGCTTACCGGCGTGGGCATGGTCTCCGGCGGCCGGATCTTCAGCTATGAGGAGATGGCGCTGGGCGCCGAAACGCTCACGACGGCGCGCACGATCGCCGCCGGCATCGACCTGCGCGCGGCCGGAGGCTCGGCGGGCGGGCAGGCAGGTCGTCGGCATGCGAGCAGACCTGCCGTTGCGTCGCCGGCCGCTGCCCCTTCTCTGGCAGTAGCCGAGTCGCACCGTCACTGGTCCGCCGCCGGGCGCGAGACCGCGATCGACCGCGCCCACGAGCGCGTGGCGGGAGCAGTCGCCACGCGCTCGTG
>CAZJGT010000192.1:0-4260 GCA_964545565.1 uncultured Thermoleophilia bacterium | reverse complement strand
GCGCTGGGCCGCCCCGGCTGGAGCGGCCCAGCGCGGAGACGACGGCGTCGGCGCCCTCGAGAACCGCCGCCACGGCGGCCGGCTCGAGGGCGTCTCCCTCGGCCACGCTCAGAAGTCCTTCGGCACGCAGCGCCGGCGGCACGCGCTCCGGCTCGCGCACGAACGCGACGGTGGCATGCCCGCGCGCCAGCGCCTCAGCCACGACCAGCCTGCCCGTAGCGCCGTTGGCGCCGAGCACCACGATCCTCATCACTCGTCTCCTCGGTTCACGATCCCGGTTGCAGCGCAGGGGATAGTTCGTATACTCACCACATCGTTCGTGTACAAAACATCTCGACCGGGGTGACGATGAGCGAGACCATCGAGGAACAGAGCGATCTGGGTTACCTGACCAACCGGCTCGCACGCCTGCTCCGCGGCCGACTCGTCCATGAACTCGAACCGCTCGGCCTGACCGGACCCCAGGCCGCCGTCCTGCTGGCGCTGACCGCCGCGGCGGCGCCGCTCACCGTGAGCGAGACCGCCGGTCGGCTCGGTATCGACCGCCCGACCATGACCGGTCTCGTGGAGCGCCTGCGCCGGGACGGCTGGATCGAGACGACCCCCAACCCGGGGGACGGACGTTCACGCCTGCTGGTCCCCACGGCACGGGCGGCGGCGGCGCGCCGCGATCTGGAGAACGCCTCCGCGGCCGCGTCGGGCGACGCTCTCGCCGGCCTCCGCGCCGACGAGCGCGCGCAGTTGCTCTCGCTGCTGGCGCGCGCCGCCTCGTCACTGGACGCAGCATGCCGCGGAGCGCCCGCCGGAGCGGACATGCGCGGCCCGCAACATCGCTCGGGGGCCCAGCCGTGAGCACCCACGGCTCGAGGACAGCAGACGGCTCCGGGCTCGTGCTCGTCACCGGGGCCACCGGCAACGTCGGCGCCGAGGTGGTCCGCGAGCTGACCAGGCGCGGCACACCGCTGCGCGCGGCGGTGCTCGACGGCGCCGACGCCGAGAAGCTGCCCGGCGACGTCCCGTGGAAGCGCTTCGCCTTCGACGACCCGAGCACGTTCGCCGAGGCACTGGACCAGGTGGACCGGGTCTTCCTGATGCGGCCGCCGCACATGGCCGACGCGGCGGCCTTCGCGCCCTTCATCGCCGCCACGCGCGGAGCCGGGGTGCGCCACGTCGCCTTTCTCTCCCTTCTCGGCGCCCATCGCAACCCGCTGGCGCCTCATCACCACATCGAGAAGCGGCTCCGTGCGTCGGGTGTCCCCTGGACCATGCTGCGTCCGAGCTTCTTCATGCAGAACCTCACGACCACCCACCTCGCCGATCTGCGCTGCGGGCGCATCGTGGTCCCCGCGGGCCGCGGTCGCACGAGCCTCGTCGACGTCCGCGACGTCGGCGCCGCGGCGGCCGTGACGCTGGCGGGACCCGGACACAGCGGCAGGACGTACGACCTCACCGGTCCCGCCGCGCTCACCTACGAGGAGTGCGCCGGGATCCTGAGCGAAGCACTCGGCCGGCACATCGTGTATACACGCCCGAGCGGTCGCGCCTTCGCCAGGCACATGGCCGCACAAGGGGTCGCGCCCGACTTCATCAGGGTGATGCGCGGCATCTACCTCGTCTGCCGTCTGGGCCTGGCCGGCCGCGTGACCACGGACGTCCAGCTCCTGCTGGGCAGGCCGGCGACGCCCTTTGCCGACTTCGCCCGCGACATCGCGGCGCCCCTCGTCGCGGCGCCCCTCGTCTGAACGATCCGACGACGACGAAACGAAGCTCGGCGGCGCACTGGTGCGCCGCCGAGCTTGAAGCGCGTGGGCATGCGCCGCGAACGGCTACGCCGCGCGGCGCTCCCTCTCCGTCATCTCGGTGACGCCGGAGGGGCTCGTCGTCCGTTCCGCAGTCGACGAGTCGTACCGGGTGCCCGAGCCCACGGCGTTCTCGCGCACGCCGTAGACGGCCAGGCCGTAGATGGCGAGCAGGTACACGCCCATGATCATGAGCGACCAGAGCGGGTAAGCCTGCGCGAAGAGCAGCTGCCCGAGAGCCCCGAATCCGGCGACGGTGATGCCGGTCCAGCGGGACCATTCGCGGCCGCTGAAGACGGCGAGGCCGGAGACGATGCCGAGTACTCCGAGCCCGAAGATGATCCATCCCCACGTGTTCAGGTCACTGAACACGAAGACGGCATCTGCGGCGAAGAAGGTCGACCTGTACACGGCCGTGAGGCCGGAGATGACGGCGAACAGGCCGCCGAAGGCGAGTACGAGGCCGGAGTACGTCCGCCAGCCCGCCCCGAGTGATTGACGTGGATCCATGATGCAACTCCTTGGGATCGCCACGGAAGTCAGATGACTGCGTGTATGCACACGGCTATTTAGTTCCCGATTCCACACTAAACATCACGTGCACGGACTCGGATCGCAGCCGTTCAGATGCCCAGCGCGACGAGGAGGGTCCACAGCATGAGGAGGCCGACGAAGATGCGCTGGAAGAGGCCGGGGTACCCGGCGAGGTCTTGCGCCGCGGACCGGAAGGCGTCCGCCCACGACCCGCGCGCGCGAGCAGCGGTGCCCACGGTGAGCGGCGGTGGCGCGGTGGCGCGAGCATCCGGCGCCGCCGGGTCGCGTGGGGACCCGGCGGCTGCGCCCCCTTCCCGGCGCGCCGCCGCCCGGAAGGCGATGAGCTGCAGGGCGAGGAAGACCGCCGCCGCCAGCGCGACGGGCAGCGCCCATCGCGCCACCCCGGCGGTCGCGTCATCCCCGCGCAGCACCACCGAGACGGCGAACGCCCCAAGGACTCCCGCAACGCAGGCGACGAGGGCGATGATCGTGTGCGCCGTCCCCGCTCTCGACGGAGGTTCGCCGGGCATGTCCGTCTCGACCCCGGAGAGCGCCGCCGAGCCCGCACCCCACACCCACAGCGAGAAGAGGCCGAAGAGCGCGAAGCCCCCGGTGCCGATGACGTCCGAGAGCGCCGGGACCAGCAGCAGCGCCGCCAAACCGCGGACGATGAACGCCGACCTCATGACCCACGGCGCCCGACCGCGGGCGAGCCCGCTCATGCCCATCGAGAAGGCGTCCTGGTCCGGGTTCAGCAGGTGCGCGACCACGACGAGCGCTATCCAGGCGACGACGCAGGCGACGCAAGCAGGCACGAGAAGACTCATGGCGCAACCCTACCTCAGCGCCGGGAAGGTCCGCAGTCCCGGCCGGCACCGGATCGCGCCGGCGGCCGTTTCTCAGTCGTACAGCTCCGGTCGCCTCTGGCTCAGGTAGTCGCCCACCTGACGGGCCTCGGCGTCCACCGAGAGGTCGACGTCGCCGTCCACGATCGTCGTCTCGCGGCCGGCGTCGCAGAGCACCCGGCCGAGCGGGTCGACGAGGCAGCTCTGCCCTTCGAAGACGTAGCCGGAAAAGGCGCCGACGGCGTTGGCGTAGGCGACCCATGCATGGTTCTCCAGCGCACGCGAGCGCACGAAGGCACGGTGGGACTCGCCCCACGGCTCCATGTTGGCGCTGGGCACGAGCAGGCATCGGGCGCCGCGAAGGGCGAGCGTGCGCGCGGCCTCCGGGAACTCGATGTCGAAGCAGCAGAGCACGCCGAAACGCATGCCGCGGAAGGCGAACGGGGGCATGAGCGCGACCCCGGGCGTGAAGACCGCCTGCTCGTCACCGAAGAGGTGCGTCTTGTCGTAGACGCTGACCACCTCGCCGTCCGGCGTGATGACCACCGTGGCGTTGTAGATGCGGCCCGCCGCATCGAGGCGCGGCAGGCCCGCCACGAGCAGCACGCCGGCCTCGACGGCCATGACGCGGAAGGCGGCGGCGCTCGGTCCGTCCGTGGACTCGGCGAGCGCCTTCATCCGCTCCGCGGGGAAGCCGGTCAGCGCGTACTCCGGGAGCACGACCACCTGTGCGCCCCTCCGCGCCGCCGCCGCGACGGCTGCGCCGGCGGCGGCGAGGTTGCGCGTCTTGTCGCCCTCAGCAGGCGTCAGCTGCACGAGGGCGACGCGCAGGGTCTCCGGGCTGCCGGATCCACTCGCCATGGAGCCATCATACGCGGCGGCGGCGGAAGCGGCTCAAGACGATGGGCCGCAGTACGATCGGAGGCGGCGCGCCGAGCGCGGACTGCGCTCCTCCTGACGCGAGACGGGGCGGGGCGCCCGCCGGCGCCCCGCCCCGTCTCACAGGCGTCTCTATTTCTTCTTGTCCTTCTTCTTGCTCTTCTTGTCCTTCTTCTTGTCTTTCTTCTTGTCCTTCTTCTTGC
>CAZJGT010000191.1:2997-4263 GCA_964545565.1 uncultured Thermoleophilia bacterium | reverse complement strand
GGTGTCTGGCGAAGCCCGGCCGTCGCCGGCGAGCGCTCAGTCTACCGCGGCGGCCGGACCGTAGGCGGCGCCGTCTCCGTTCTCCCGCCAGGGGATGACGTAGGAGCGGATCTCCACGCCGGAAAACGTGGTCTCAAGCAGCGTCTTCACGCGGCGAAGGTCGCGCTCGAGCAGTTCCTGCTGGTCGAACCCGAGACCGCCGAGCGCGCGCTCGTAGGCGGCGCACTCCTGGTGCGCGACCAGGTAGATCAGGCGCACGTCGTGCACTTCCACGATCTCGCGGACGCAGTCGAGCGCCACGCGACGCTCTGCGCCGGGGCGCGTGAGCGGCAACGGGCCCCCCGGCACCAGCAGCCGGTTGGCCTCGAGGGCGTCGACCTCGCGGAGCAGAGCCTCGAGTTGTGCGGCGATGCGGCCGTCGGAGCAGCCGATGATGAGTGAGTTCATGGCCGCAGAGTATGGCAGACGCGGGGACGAGCGGCCAACCCGGGCGATTGCTACACTGACGCTGCCGGAGGGGTGGCCGAGAGGTCGAAGGCAGCGGTCTTGAAAACCGCCAACGGGGTGACTCGTTCGTGGGTTCGAATCCCACCCCCTCCGCCACTTCCGGCCACCGCATTCGCCTTCGGGACGAGTCGGCCTCGTCCAAGCCGGACCCGGCAAGCACGCCACGCAACGACCGTACGGGTGGAGTGACGTCGACGTTTGCACCCTCGTCGATCAGAGAGAAGCAGTCGGCGACTCCGGCCTCCTCGAGGACGAAGCGGAACGGCCCGGGTGGCCGTATACTCGCCGCGACAAGACAGTGCGATCGGGGACCTTGCGCCGCCTCACGGCATACCGTGGCGCCACCCAGGTCTCCGGAGGAGGCCGTGATGCCGAGCAGGACAGAGCCCGAGGTCGTCGAGGTGTGGCTGTGGGACCCGACCCACAAACGTGCTCCGTTCGGGCACGGGACCAAGCCGATCGAATACCTTCCGGCCGACGCACCACTGCCCCGGGCCGGCGACATCATCCACCTGCCGCGCAACGTGACCGGGGACACGGAGGAACAGGCGTTCGGCTATGGCGGCACGCGTACGCCCTTCAGGGTCGTGGAGTGCTCGCATGTGTACGCGCGTCAGAAGAAGGAGAGAGTCGACGCGCTCAAGCCCGCGCCGGCCGTCCACGTGAAGACCACCGTGCACGTCCAGCGTCTTGGCCCCAAGGAGATGTACGACGACCGCGGCTGGGAGCGGGAGCCGGGCTGCTGAGTGAACGCCGACG
>CAZJGT010000191.1:0-2897 GCA_964545565.1 uncultured Thermoleophilia bacterium | reverse complement strand
CGCCGACGCCGACGAGGACGAGCAGCATGACGAATATGATCTTCTTCAAAGGTTCCCTCCTCCATTCGCTGTGACCATAGTACCCCATCATGCCGGTGCCAAGCCTGCCGTTGTCGCGATGCGGACGGGGACGGCGGCGCTCTGGCGTCCCCGCCGTCCCATGCCGTAGGCTCACCACGCCATGTGGGTCACGACACACGTCCTCGCCGGTCTCGGCATCGCCACCGCCCTCGGCGAGCCGTGGTGGATCATCCTCATCCTGGTCGTGGTCGCGCACGTGCTCATGGATCTGATCCCGCATTGGGACTACACGCACTCCAGGCACCCGGTGATCTACGGCTGGTGCGACTTCCTCGCCTCACTGGCCGCGTTTCTCGGCGCCTGGCTGTTGCTCGGCTACCCGTGGTGGATCGCCCTCATGGGCCTGGTCTCGGGGGCGCCGGATTGGGACGTGCTGATCGCGATCATGCGCGGCGAGCACGCGCGCAAGTTCTTCCCCAGCCACTGGGACAGCTTCCCTCACGGCAGGTCGGGGCCGGGCTGGGGCATCTCCATCCAGGTCGCGATCATGGCCGCCGGCGTCGGGGTCGTGCTCGTCCAGCGACCGTGACCGCGCGGCCGGGAGGCGCCGACGAGGCTCCTGCCGTGGCGCGGCTGCACGCCTTCGGCGGTTGAAGACCGTGCTGCGCCATCCGGCGCGAGGCCTGACGCCGCGGCGGACTGGCGCGACAAACGCTCGTCATGCGCTCGCGCGAGCGATAGTCTCTCGAGAGGCGACGGCGACGCATCGGGTGGGGGATGTGCGCCGACGATCCCGCGTCCGACGGAGGACTGCCATGAGCTACCAGGTCGGCGAGAAGGAACTGGCGCCCCAGCTGGCGCTGACGCATCGCAGAAGGGTGACGATGGCGACGATCGCGGACGACGTCGGCGCCGGGTTCGGCGTGCTCATGGAGCACGCCGGCAAGACCGGCGCCCACTGGGCCGGGCCGCCGTTCATCCTGTACCCGAAGGACTGCAGCGACGAGTTCGAGATCATCCTCTGCATGCCGGTGGTCCCCGGCGCGACGGGCGGCAACGGCGTCGCGCTCGAAGAGATCCCCGGCGGCCCGGTGGCCACCACGACTCACGTCGGCCCGTACCGCGAGGTGGGCAAGGCGTACACGGCGATGCAGAAGTGGATGACCGACAACGGCCGCCGCCCCGCGGGGATGGCCCGGGAGATCTATCTCAACGACCCGGGCGAGGTGCCCGAGAGCGAACTGCTCACCGAGGTGGACTGGCCGGTCGCCTGAGCGAAGCCGGGCGGTGAGCGAACGAGGTGCGGCTCCGGATGGCAGCTCGGCTCCTCGCCGCTTGCGGCGTCAGCGGAGCAGTTCCAGCGCCACCCCTTCGGCGAAGAGCGCCTGGAAGGCGAGATCGCGGATGAGGATGCGCTCGTCGACGTTGTGGTAGCGCGGCGTGACCTCGCTGTACTCCTCGACCAGGTAGGGCGCGAAGTTGTAGGCCACCGTGTCCGGATACGCGGCCCGGAACCAGTTGGAATCCGTGAAGCCGGGCGAGTGACTGTTGACCAGCTCCGCGCCGGGGATATGGCGCTCAAGCGTGGCGCGGATCGCGTCCGCGAGCGGCGACGGGTAGGGCGACGCGTTGCCGCGCACCACGGGACCGACCCATTCGAGGTCCCAGTCGGCCTCGACGCCGTCGAGCGCGGCACGTACCTCGCTCAGCACCTCCTGCTCGTCGTGACCGGCCAGCATGCGGCAATCCACGCTGACGTGCACGGCGGACGGATAGACGTTCACCGCGCCGCTGTTGCTGGTGATGATGGTCGGCGAGAAGGCGAAGCCGTAGAGCGGCTCGATCATGTCGGCGAGCTGGACGTCGCGGCGCGCGAGCTCGATGAGCGCCTCGCGCGCCGTGGCGGGTTCGCGCAGGCGCCGGCGCAGCGCGGGGGCGTCGACGAGCAGGCGCACCAGCTCCTCGGACGATGCGTCGACGACGATGGGCAGCTCGTGGGTGGCAAGCGCCTCGACCACGCGCGCCGCGGCGACGACGGCGTTGCCGTGGCGCAGCGGCACGGAGGCATGACCGGCCTCGCCGCGCACGGTCAAGCGGAATTGCGCGGTGCCCTTCTCCCCGCTCTCGAGCACGTACACCCGGCGGCCGGCGCGTTCGAGGAAGTGGCCGCCGCCCTCGTTGATCACGTAGTCGGTGCGGATGAGGTCGGGGCGCTGCTTGACGAGCCATCGGGCGCCGCCGACGGAGCCCTCCTCCTCATCGGCGGTGCACGCGTACACGAGCGTGCCGGCGAAGCCGACGGCCGAGGCCGCGACGCGCGCCGTGGCGACGGCGTGCGCGGCCACCAGGTTCTTGATGTCCACGGCGCCGCGGCCCCAGACGTAACCGTCCTTGATGAGCCCGGAGAACGGCGGCACCCGCCAGTCTGCCGCATTGGCCGGGACCACATCCTCGTGGGCGAGCAGGAGGAGGGACGGACCGGGCCGCGCGCCCTCGACGCGCAGCACGAAGCTGAGCCGCCCGGGCAGCTCGCCGACGATCTCGCCGCGCAGGCCGCGCTCCGCGAACCACGCGGCCATGAACTCGGCGACCCGGGTCTCGTCGCCGGGCGGGTTGCTGGTGTCGATCCGGATGAGCCGGCTGAGCAGCTCGCTCGTCTCGCGCTCGACCTCGGCGACGACCCCTGGATCCACGCCCGCGATGTCCACTCCGGACCCCCCTCCACGTCGCGCTTCCGGTGACTGCCGTGACCATCATACCGGTGTGCTCTGGTCCCCGCCCGCCCGCTTTCGAGGCCGGAGCGGGTACGGTATAGTGTGTCTCCCGCGCGGAGAAGTGGCCGAGTGGCTGAAGGCAACCGCCTGCTAAGCGGTTAA
>CAZJGT010000190.1:0-4309 GCA_964545565.1 uncultured Thermoleophilia bacterium | reverse complement strand
CCGCAGCGCAGGTAGTCGCCGTAGCTGAACCCGCCGGGGATGACGATGCCGTCGACGTCCTTGAGGTCGGTGTCCTTGTGCCACAGGTACTCGGCGCTGACGCCGGGGAACGTCTCGAGCGCGTGGTGCGTGTCGCCGTCGGTGTTGATGCCGGGGAAGACCACCACGCCGACGCGCAGGGGAGAAGCAGCTACCATCGTGCCGTCACCCCTCTGTGATCTCGAAGGTGAAGTCCTCGATGATCGGGTTGGAGAGGAGCTTGCGGCACATCTCGTCGACCTGGGCGCGGGCGGCCTCTTCGGTGAGGCCCGCGCCGTCGATGGTGAGATCGATGATCTTGCCGATGCGTACGCCGCTCACACCCTCGAAGCCGAGGTTGGGGAGCGATCGTTCGACCGCTGCACCCTGGGGGTCGAGGATGCCCTGTTTGGGGACGACGTAGACGCGCACGTTCATCGCTCACCTGCCCGGAGAGTCGGTAACGGGGACAGGACCGAGTCTATCGCAAGACGCCGGGATGCGCGGCTGCGGTGACGGAGCGCTCGAGAGCGGGAATAGGCGGTCCAGGTGGGTGTCCGGACACACGTGACGCGTGGAGGCGACGATGGCGCGAGTGCAGATGTATTCCATGGAGTGGTGCCCGTACTGCGCGAAGGCCAAGGCGCTGCTCGGCGCCAAGGGCATCGAGTACGACGAGGTCGACGTCACGCACGACGACGAGGCCGCCATGGAGATGGTCGAGCGCACCGGGCAGCGCGGCGTGCCCCAGTTCTTCATCGACGGCCAGTGGGTGGGCGGCTACGACAGCCTCGCCTATATGAACGCGACCGGCGCGCTCGACCAGATGTTCGGCATCGAGTCCACGGTGGACCTCACCACCGTGTGGGACGTAGCGGTGGTGGGCGGCGGACCGGCCGGCCTCACGGCCGCGCTGTACGCCGCCCGCAAGAACCTCTCCACCATCCTCATCACGCTCGACCTCGGCGGCCAGGTCGGCATCACCCACCTCGTCACCAACTATCCGGGTCTGCCCGTGATCGAGGGGCCCGAGCTGGTGCGTCTCATGTTCGAGCAGGCGTACATGTACGGTCTCGAGCGGCTCATCGGGGAGCGCGTCGCGAGCATCCGCGTGGACGGCCGCGCCAAGGTCCTCGAGCTCGTCTCCGGCAAGGAGGTCAAGGCGCGGTCCGTGATCGTCGCGAGCGGGGCCGAGAAGCGCCGTCTCGAGATCCCCGGCGAGAAGGACTTCTCCGGCCGCGGCGTGGTCTACTGCTCCACCTGCGACGGCCCGTTCTATCGCGACAAGACCATCGCCATCGTCGGGGGCGGCAACTCGGCTCTGGAGGCGGCCATCGAGATGAGCGGCATCGCCAAGCGGGTCCACGTGGTGAGTCGCAGCGCCTGGAGCGGCGACGACGTCCTCAAGGACAAGGCGGGCTCGGCGCCGGGCGTCAAGAAGCTCGTCGGCTACGAGCCCGTCGAGATCGCCGGCAACGAGGTGGTCGAGAAGCTCGTGCTGCGCAACCTCAAGAACGGCAAGAAGCGGACGCTGAGGGTCGACGGCGTGTTCATCGAGGTCGGCCTCTCGCCCAACTCCGATCTGGTCCTCGACCTCGTCAGCACCAACCAGCGCGGCGAGGTCGTGGTCGACGCCATGGGCGACACCGGCGTGCGCGGCGTGTTCGCCGCCGGCGACGTGACGGCGACCAAAGACAAGCAGATCGTGATCGCCGCCGGCGAGGGCGCCAAGGCCGCCCTGGCGGCGTTCGACTACCTGATCACCCAGCGCTGAGGCCGCTCGCTCAGGCGCTGCCCGTGTGCTCGAGGATGAAGTCGACCGTGCGCCGGTCGTAGTCGATGCGGTGCTTGAGCCCGCTGATCTCGTGACCCTCGTCGGGATAGACGACGTAGTCGCAGACCTGCCCGCGCGCACGCAGGCGCTTGGCGACCTCCGCGATCTGCCGCGGAGGGCAACGCGGGTCGAGGGCGCCGCCGAGCAGCAGGAGCGGCGCCTCCACATCATCCAGGTGGTTGATCGGCGAATAGTACTCGAGCCTCGCCCTGTCCTTCTCGATGTCGCCGGTGTTCTCGCGGTCCCACCAGCGTAGATCCTCACGGACGGCCGTGTCGATCTGGCTGTCGATGAAGTCGAAGAAGGGGACGCCGGCGACCCCGGCGGCCCACAGGCCGGGGAACTGCGTGACGGCGGCCATCGTGTGGAAGCCGCCCCAGCTGCGACCCGTGATCGCGATGCGCGCCGGGTCGCAACCGTGGCGCACGAGGAACTCGTGCGCGGCCGCCACGTCGAGCACCTCGCCCTCGCCCATGAGCCAGCGGTTGGCGAGCTGCCAGCGGCGGCCGTAGCCGTCGCTGCCGCGATAGTTGGGGTGCAGGACGGTGACGCCGGCCGCCACGAACGCCTGGCGGAGTACGTCCCACTCGTTGGAGTGGTGCCAGGTGGGGCCGCCGTGGACGATGACGACGGCGGCTCCGTTGGGCTCGTCGGGCTCGACGAGGATGCCGGGCACCTCGGCGAGGTGGTCCCAGCTCGTGAACCATACGGGGTCGCCGGAGACGAACGGGATCGTCTGGAGCTTCTCCGGCAGCGAGCGGGTGAGCGCGGTGACCTCCCCGTCCGCGAGCTCGGTGCGGAAGAGGTCCGGTGGCGCGTCCGGGCTGCTCAGCACACACACGAGCGCGTTGCCGTCCGGCGTGAAGCACGGTGCGTAGTGGTTGCCCGGGCCGACGCTGTACTCGATCACCTCGCCGGTCCGCAGGTCGATGTGCAGCAGGCCCGTCTCGCCCTCGTCGTCCACGAGGAAGGCGAGCGCCGCGCCGTCTGGCGCCCACACCGGGTGGTGTGCATCGACGTGATGGTCCTCCCACGCCCAGCTCACGGAGCCCGTGGCGAGTTCGTAGACGCCGATCGCCGGATGGTCTCCCGGCCCGCCCGCGAACGCCAGACGCCGGCCGTCCGGCGACCAGTCGAGCTGGCCGGCGAAGAACTCCTCGGAGCCGCCGACGACGCTGGTCTCGCCGGACTCCACGTCGATGACGACGATCGCCGTGTCCTGGCCGTGCGTGCCGCTGGTCACGGCGAGGTGGCCGCCGTCGGGTGACCAGCGCGGCGAGCTCTCCGTGTACGGGTGCTCGGTCAGCAGGCGCATGTCGACTCCGCCGGGGCTCGGCTGCGCCGGCATCACGCCGACGGCGTAGCCCGCGCCGTGCGCGATGGTGAGGGCCAGCCGGGTGCCGTCCGGCGAGAGGTCCGGGTCGGGCAGCGGAGCGAGCTCCGGCGTGTCGGGCAGCAGGTTGACCAACTGCCCTGACGAGAGCTCGTAGCGGTAGATGTCGTAGCACTCCGAGCCGCGATCGTCACAGGTGAAGTAGAGATAGCGACCATCGGGCGAGAACTGCGGGCAGCCGCAGCGGTCGCTGAGGTCGCCGACGCGACGCGGCTCGCCGTCCGGCAGCGACTTGACGAAGATCTGCCAGTCGCCGCCCTGATACCACTCGAACGCGACGGCGTCGCCGCCCGGCGCGAGTGCGAACGGCCTGTAGTCTTGCCCCACGGCCGGCGCCGCGGCCAGCTGCTCGATCAGTGATGATGCCACGGATGGCCTCCCCGGATGCTTGTGCGTCGGTCGTCTCGGGGCGCCCGATGGGGCCCCGTGCCGGGTCAGTCTAGCGCCCCCCGGACGCCTGCGCATTCGCCGTCGGGCCGCCATCTCCACCCTGGGTATGACGACGCGGCGGTGCGGCGAGGCTATGCTGTGCGCGCCACGATCTCCTGCCCCCCGCGCTCCCGGCGCCGGCGACGATCAGGGCCGACCTGTCGGGCGGTCCGGATGGTCCGGGGAGGCGATGGCGATGTGCACGATCGCGTGCGACGTGGACGGCTCAGGCGCGCGTCTCGGCGAAGGCCTTGAACAGCTTGAGGTCGCGGTCGAGGTGCGCCGTCACCGCGCTCTCGTCACCCTGGAACTGCACGGAGATGCTCACGCGCGTGCGCATATCGGGAAGCTCCTCGAGTCGGACGACGCCCTCGCTCTCGGCGTCATCGGCCGGCGTCCATTCCGTGTCACCGGCAGCCGTCCGGTAGTGGCCGACGAGCGTGCGGAACATGAATTCCGTCCACTCCTGGTCGACGTCGCCGATCTGGGCGTCGACGTCGATGGAACGAGTGATCTCAGCCATGGGGTCCTCCGATCAGTGCGCTGTGTACTTACGTCCGCCTCTGCCCGTCCGCGCCCAGTTCTAACCCTGTGGTAACAAGTCTCGAAGCCCCCACCCCCCACCTCCCCAGGGG
>CAZJGT010000189.1:0-4317 GCA_964545565.1 uncultured Thermoleophilia bacterium | reverse complement strand
GGCGTCACCAACACCTTCGCCGCCAACGGCTACGAGGATCTCGACAAGTGCTTCGAGATCCGCATCAAGGACTTCGCCCTCTTCGACTCGCCGGTGCCGCTGCAGGTGTGGTCGCAGGAGACCTACTACACGGACTGCGCGCAGCCTCCGCTCCTGTACGAGGACGGCGAGTTCAAGCGCGTCGACATCTTCGGTCGCCGCGAGCAGTATGAGTTCCCGGAACCGTTCGGCCTCGGCACAGTCATCTGTCACGACCACGAGGAGGTCGCCACCCTGCCGCGCCTGCTGCCGAAGGTGTACGGCGACAAGGGCCTCCGCTACGTGGACTTCAAGATGGGCGGCGACGCGGACGGCAGCGCCATCGACGCGGACCTCGCCCTGGTCGGCTCCGGCATGACCAGCAAGTACCCCGTCAAGCTCAAGGACGGCACCGAGGTGCGGCCGATCGACGTGTTCGTGGCCACACTGGAGCCCAACCCACCGGCCGACGAGCTCGCCAAGCTCGCCCTTGACGGCCAGATCACTGACTACGGCGTCGTCACCGTGGATTGCGTCGGCGAGAAGGACGGTAAAGCAGCGAGTGTCGGCTACTACATCTTCCCGCCGGACATCAAGTGGGTGAACGGCCGCATCCCCGGCGCCACCTGCGTGAGCTACGGCACCAGCACCCCGGCGAGCATCTATGCCGAGTTCATCGTCGAGGACAAGATCGCCCAGAAGGGCATGGTCTGCCCCGAGGAGCTCACCCGCGAGGTACGTGACGCGTTCATCGCCGAGCTCGGCGTGCGCAATCTGCCCGTGTTCCGCAAGGACGTCGTCGGCGTCAACTGAGCATCGAGGCCGGGCGCGACGAAGCCCATCGCGCCCGGCCTACGCTTTCACGCCGCAGAAGCGCACCGCAGTCACGATCAGCGTCTGCGCCGCCGCCAGCAGGTCGTCTATGGGCACATACTCGTCAGGCATGTGAGCGACGCGCACATCGCCAGGCCCGAAGAGGACCGTCGGGATGCGCGCCACGTTGACGAGCAGGCGCATGTCGGCGCCGTAGGTCACGCCCTCGACCGGAGGCGCCGAGCCGGTGACCGCCGCCAGGGAGCCGGCAACGGCGGTCACGATCGGGTCCTCGACGGCGGTCACGGCCGGATCGAAACGACCGCCCCACCACTCCACGTCGGGCGGATGCCCGGCGAGCCAGGGATCGGCCGCGGCGGCGCGGGCGATCGCCAGCTCGAACGCCCGCCGGGCCGCGTCCACGTCCTCGCCGACGGCCACGCCGTAGCGTCCCTCCGCGACGAGCGTATCTGGGACGCTGCTCGCCCAGTCGCCGGCACGCACCGTGCCCACTTCGATCGGCCAAGGCAGACGGTGGCCGGCGAACAGCGGCCCCTGCGGGTCTCCGGCGGCGGACGCTTGTTGCCGAGCACCGTCGATGGAGCCCGCGCCGCCCACTCCACAGCGCTCTGCCTCCAGCCGTCGCAGCGCTGCCACCAGCGGCACGAACTTCTCGACCGCGCTCACGCCCTCCTCACGCACACAGCCGTGAGCCGACAAACCGCGCACGGTGAGCCGGAACATCAGTGAGCCGGCTTGCGCCGGGACCACGCGAAGCCTCGTCGGCTCTACCACGACGGCGCCGTCCGCCGAGTGCCCGCGCAGGATCGTCGCCAGCGTCCCCGTCCCGCCGTCTTCCTCGCCCACGACGCTGGCGACGCTCAGCCGGCCACGGAGGCGGACGCCCGCGTCGTGCACGGCCTTGAGCGCGAAGAGCGCGCAGCACAGGCCGCCCTTCATATCGACGGCGCCGCGGCCATAGACACAACCCTCCCGGACGGCCGGATCCCAAGGCGGCGTCGTCCAGGCGGCCTCGTCGCCGACCGGGACCACATCGATATGGCCGTTCAGCATGAGGTCGCGGCCGGCACTGCCGCCCGCGACAGCCCGGCCTGCCGCCGATTCCCCATTCCAGCCGACCACGCCCAGCGCCTCGCTGCGATCGACCTCGTGACACCAGTCCGGGTGACGCGAGAGCTCCTCGAGGTCGATCGGCCACTCGTCGGTCTCCAGTCCGACCGCCCGCATCCAGGCCGCGACCCTTCGCTGCGCGAGGGATTCTTCGCCGTCGAGGCTGGGGATCGCGATCAGCTCGCGCAGCAGGGCGACAAGCCCGTCGCCATCAAGCGCCTCGAGCGCAGTGCGTTCAGCCCTGCTGAGCTCGGCGCCCATGACCAGGGCCTCTCACTCCGGGTCGCGCAGCACCGGCCGCGTGAGGCAGGTCGGCCCGCCCTCGGCCTTGAAGGAGAGCGGCGCCCCCGGGAACGTGACGACCTCGCAGCCGGCCCCCTCGAGGAGCCGCCGCGTCACCGGATTGCCGTCCAGCATGATGCACCTGCGAGGAGCGACGGCGAGAACGTTGGTCGCCTGCGTCTGCAAGAACTCCTCCTCGGGCACCTCGAGAAGCCGCACGTCCCGGCGTCGGAGCTCGGTCCAGAACCCAGTCGGCATGAGTCGCGGGTAGGCGACGGCGAGGTCGACGTCCACGGGGCTGATGAGGCTGAGCAGGTGGAGGCACGCCTCCGGCCCCGAGAAGTACGGCAGGTCGTAGTCCAGCACGGTGACGCCGAGTGGTTCGAGCAGGCCGCGGAGCTGACGAACGCCCTCGGCGTTCGTGCGAAAGCCGCGGCCGACCGCCAACGTGTCATGGTCGAGCCAGAGAGTGTCGCCGCCCTCGGCGCGGGCCTCTCCCTCCAGCCGACCGTAGACGGGGACACCGCAGTCCTGCAGAGCGCGAGCGAGAGGCTCCTCTTCGCCGCGCCGCCGCTCTTTGCCCATGCTGAGGACGAGCGCGCCACGATCGGTCACGAGGACCGGGTCGAACACGAACACGCTGTCACTGTGGTCCGGGAGCGGCCCGTCGTGATAGAGCACCTCGACGTCCCAAGCGCGGAGTGCGTCGGCGAACGCGTCGTGAGCGCTCCGCGCCTCCTCGACATCGATCGGGCCGGCGTAGTGCCAGACCGCCGGATCCGCAGCCGCCATCGCGTCGCCGGGCCGCCGCATCATCACGCGACGCAGGCGGCCGACCATGCCTTGGGCTCCGTATGCCTGACCCATCGATCCCCAGTCCTCTTCCGTCGTCGGGACCCGGTTCGGCGCCACGACGGGCGGCCGACTCAGTCCCCGTGGATCTTTCGCCGCCATGGCGCCCAGGACGTGGGTCGCGACATGTCGGCGAACTGGTGCACCGGCGTGCCTTCGGCGTCGTCCACGACCAGCAGGCCGTCCGTGTCGAGGACGGCGACGCCGTCTGCCTGCAGAGAGGCGAACAGGCTCACGACGCCGACGGCGTCGGCGCCCCCGCCGAGCTCGTCCACCGTGAGCGTATGGTTCGACTGGAGGCGCTGCCACGTCGTGCCCAGTCGGTCCCAGGTGAGGTCGACGCGCATCCCGCGCACGAGCAGCGCGAGGCTCACGTCATCCGAAGCGACGATGCGGCCCTTGCCACGCCAGAACACCAGCGGGAACTCATCACCGATCTTGTCGGCGGTACGGAGCTTCATCGTTTCGATCGACATCATGCGGCCTCCGGCGAGCGATGCGGATGGTCAGTGTAGCAGGCGACTACGGCCGCGGCACCAGGCCGACGCGCTCGCGCACCTTGGCGAGCGTGCGTCCGGCGATGGCCTCGGCGCGCTCAGCGCCGGTCTTGAGGACCTCGAGCGTGTAGCTCTTGTCGGCCTCGAGCTCACGGATGCGCGCCTGGATGGGAGCGAGGGCCTCGACGACGACCTCGCCCAGGTCGTCCTTGAAGTCGGCGTAGCCCCTGCCTTCGTAGCGCGCCTCGATATCGGCGATGGAATCGCCGCTGAGGGCGGCGTAGATGTCGAGCAGGTTGGTGAGCGCCGGTTTGTCCGGTCCACCACGCACCTCGGTGCCCGAGTCGGTGACCGCGCGCCGGACCTTCCTGCGGATGACGTCCGGCGCATCCATGACGGCGATGAAGCTGTTCTCCGACCCGGCGCTCTTGCTCATCTTCTTCGCCGGATCGTCCAGGCTCATCACGCGCGCGCCGCCCTCCCGGATGATCGGCTCGGGCACCACGAGCGCCTTGCCGAACGCGTTGTTGAAGCGCTCCGCTACGTCACGCGTGAGCTCCACGTGCTGCTTCTGGTCCTCACCCACGGGCACCGCATCGGCGCGGTAGAGCAGGATGTCGGCCGCCATGAGCACCGGGTAGTCGAACAGGCCGACGGAAACGCTCTCGCCCTCGGCCCCGGCCGTCTTATCCTTGAACTGCGTCATGCGCCGCAGCTCGCCCAT
>CAZJGT010000188.1:1870-4340 GCA_964545565.1 uncultured Thermoleophilia bacterium | reverse complement strand
GATCGTTGGCGATGCGCCAGATCGTCTTGTGGAGCTCGGCGCGCTGCGCTTCCTTCGTGGCTGGGACCATGTGACCGCGTCTCTCCTGCAAACGATGGCGTTAGCTGCCGGCCGCCCGATTCACGCGCGCTCGCGCGCACACGCGACGCGAAGCCAACGCGAGCTAGACGGCGAAGCGCAGGATGGCTGCAACCTGAGCGCCGTCGGGCATGTCATCGCTGCGCAGTGCGAGCACCTCGCCTCCGGTCGCAAGCGTGCGCCGCGCGATCTCGTCGATGACGCCATACGCGTGAGTGCCTTCGTCGGTGGCGTACGACACGACGCCGGTCGCCTCGTCGATCGTGCCGGGCACGACCGCATCGATGTCGACCATCAACGTGGAGACCGCAGCGAACGTGGCCGCACGCGCGACGTAGGCGATATCGCCCGAGGCAAGCCCGCGCTCTTCGCGGACGGCGAATCTGTCGCGGAGATCGGCCATCTTCTGCGCGAAGAGCTCGTCGAGCACCGCACGCGTACCGGCGGCAAGATCGGCCTCGGTGATCCTCTCGGGATTGCCGCGGAAGCCCTCTTCGAGCAGGTAGGGGTAGGTGTTCACCGAGCGGTAGATGGAGTCCATGGGACGCGTGGCGGCCAGGACCAGCGGCACCTCGCCGCGGGGAAGGAACCCACGCAACGCCTGGTCGACCTTGCGCGCGTACTGCTGCATGCGGATCTTGGGCGACATGCGCCCGTCCTCGGAGCCGCGCGGCATCTTGTCGGCCAGCGGCCTCTCGGGAACGGCGGTCTCCATGTCGGTAGGCAGATCGGCGACCGTGACGTCGTAGGGCGGCAGGTCGTTGGAGACCTCGATGAGCCGGACGCCGCCTTGCGCCAGCGCGAGCACGAACAACGACTGCGGAACGGTGAGGCTGCGTAGAAGCGGCTTGAGGTAGAAGCGATCGCCCGTCTCGACGAGCGGATCGAGCCTGTTGGGCAGGCGGAACGTGACCAGGTGCTCGGGGTTGACGAAGATCACGAGACTGTTGGCCTGATACGCCCAGAACGGCACGTCCGTGTCCAGGCTGTCCATCTCTTCTGTGATCGCTTCGATGTCGCCACGCGACGCTCCTGCTTCGCGAAGCTGATCGATACCATCGCGCACGAGATTCCTGAGCAGGATGCGGTCGGCATCGGTGTCCGGCGTGACCGGCGATGTCGGCAGGCACAACGTCATGCAGTTGGAGCCCCGATACGAGCCCAGCCGGCGGACGTCGTCCTGACTCGGGATATCGATGTGCAGCATGGTTCTCCTTCTGTTGAGATCGTGTACTTGCAGCTGTTCCAGTGGATACGGCAGGCTGGACGAGTCACGATTGTACCCTGCGCAGCTTCAGCTCGTGATGACGGCGCTCAGCCACGCGCGGCCCCACGGACCTCAGCCGAGAAGGAACTCCGTGAAAGCGGCCTGATACTCGTCGGGCTTCTCGACCATCGGAGCATGTCCGCACTCCAAGATGACTTCGGTACAGGCGCCTCCAGCGGCAGTGTAGGCATCGAGCACATGGCGCATCTGCGTGACCATCGGCTGCGACGGGCACTCCTCGGCTCCTGGCCAGCCGGGGATGGCCCCCATGCTGCCGAGGGTCGCCAAGTCGAACATCGAGGCGTCGGAGACGATCGCATCATCGGCCCCGTGTATCCACAGGATCGCCGGTTTGCTCGGCAGGTCGATGACCCCGCTCACGTCGTAGTAGCCGGGCGTCATCGTATTGAGTACTCCCCGGGTGCCCGGCGCGAAACCAGGCCAGTTCTCAGACGGAGTAGAGTCGCCGGGGTAGTTGTCCTGGCCGACCACGGTCGAAAGCATCGACTCGACGTACATGTCCTCGTGCTCCGAGCGGAAGCCATTGGCGAAGTACAGGCCGTTGAGGACGTTGCGCGGCGAGTTCTGGGACTCGGCTCCACGATCTCCCGCCGCAATCGCGGCGACGAAGTCCGGGCCGGCACTGGCCCCACCTGATCCAGCGCCGTCCGGAGAGGTAAGCTGACCGTCCGCGCCCTTGGTCGCGCCGAATCCGTACGGAGACACCGGGCTGACCAAGGTGAGCGTCGAGGCGATCTCGGGACGGTCGAGCAGCATCTGCATCACGATGCCGCCCCCCATGCTCCAGCCGACGAGGTGCGCACGTTCGATGCCCAGCGCGTCGAGCAGTGCAAGAACGTCATCGGAGAAGTCCCTGACGCCTCGCGTGGCGTCGATCGGTGCCGTCTCGCTCTCGCCGAACCCACGCAGGTCCGCCGCGATTCCGCGATAGCCCTCGGGCAGCGCAAGGATGCACTCCTGCCAAAACAGAGACGAGCTCACGTTTCCGTGGACGAACAGGACGACTTCACCGTCCTGCCGATCGTCGGTGCGGATGGCGGTGCGCAGTCGCGGAGTCTCGACATGCGTCAGTTCGATTCCTGGCAGCAGGTTGGTCATGGTGTT
>CAZJGT010000188.1:0-1770 GCA_964545565.1 uncultured Thermoleophilia bacterium | reverse complement strand
GTTGACGTCCGGGATGTCCCGGCACGAAAGCAATGGGAGGCGCGCCTCCCACTCCTGCGCCTCTTCCCGTGAGTAGAGGGCTTGCGGCTCGTCGAACAGGCCGCGTGGAGCCCGCAGAAACACCGCTGGAACCCGCAGGCGCTCCAACGCTGGCGGCAACACATCAGGAGCGAACTGAGACGCAACGTCCTCGCGTACTCGCTCGAGGCTCACGCGACTCGCAAAGCCCCCCGGCACCCCTTGTATGTCGTAGTCGAAGTACGCGGTCATGTTCTCATCGAGCCCGTCGGCGAACGCCGGATGCGAGCGCCAGTACTCCCGATAGTTCTCGCGTGTGTCGAACACCATGGACAGGCGCTCGGCCGCAGGCCCCAGCGTGGCGTTCATGATCTCGTCGGTCGACATCCCTGCGGGTGCGCTGAGCGGCAGCCCTCCGTCGACGAGGACGAGTTTCTCGACACGGCCGGGGTACCTGTCGGCAAACACGACCGACGCCAGTCCGCCCATCGAATGCCCCGTCACGACCACGCGCTCGAGTTCGAGAGTGTCGAGCAGCGACAGCAGATCGTCGGCGTGCTGGTACAGACCCGCCGGGCCTGGAAGGCCGGCGCTTCCGCCGCGGCCTCGAAGGTCGGGCGCCACGACATCGAGCCAAGGCGCGCCGGCGGCTAGCGCGGCCCAGTTCATGTGCGACGCGGTAACGCCGTGAACGGCAAGCACTACCGAAGGGGCGCCCGCGCTCTCGCGCTCGGACTCCGCGTCGGGACGCCACCTGCCGGCATGCAGCAGACCACCCCGCACGGGCACATCGAGCGTCTCATATCGCGAGGCCGCCGGACCGCCTACGGGCTTTCCACCTAGTCTTTCCGTCCGACGTTTACACGAACATATGTTCGTGCTACGCTCACTGCCCCCGCAGCATCGTCCACCCGCACGTCAGGAGCCCCACATGCCGAGCGGCGGAGCCACCTCCGGAGACAGACCGACCGGCCGTCCCACCGGCGCCGCCCGGGCGCGCGCCGGCCGCCCGGGCCCCAACGGCAAGGCGGTGCCGGTCGCCGTCACCTGGGACGAGCGGCAGCGGCGCCCGGTCGCCTTCGTCTGGCGCTGCCGCACGTACCGGGTCGAGCGCGTGCTCGAGACGTGGGTCCTCGAGACCGGCTGGTGGAAGGACGAGGGCCACGTCAGCCGCTCGTACTGGCGTGTGCGTGCCGGCGGGCGCGTGCTCGACCTGCGCTACGACCGCACCGCCAAAGCGTGGGCGCTCGAGCGGGAGGTCGGATGAGCTTCGTCCATCTGCATCTACACACCACGTTCTCGTTCGGCGACGGCGCCTGTCGCATCAACGAGGTGGTCATGCGCGCCGCCGAGCTGGGCATGCCGGCACTGGCCGTCACCGACCATGAGGGGCTGTACGGCGCCGTGCGCTTCTACCAGGCGTGCAAGGCGGCCGGCATCAAGCCCATCGTCGGCGTCGAGCTCACGGTCGAGCCGGCGGTGGGCCCGGGCGGCCGCCGCTGGGAGCCGGGTGCGGACGAGGCCGGCGCGCCCGACGGTCCGGCCGGCGCGGAGCTCGCCGATCCGGCGGCGGCGGCCGCGCTCGCGCCGGACGGCCGCATCGCCCACCTCAAGGCGGCGGCCACGGTGCCGCCCTCCGCCGCCCGCGCCGCCGGCGCCGGCGGGTACCACCTGGTGCTGCTCGCAAAGGACTACGCCGGGTGGAGCAACCTCTGCCGCATCATCAGCGCCGCCCACCTCGAGCACCCGGGC
>CAZJGT010000187.1:0-4380 GCA_964545565.1 uncultured Thermoleophilia bacterium | reverse complement strand
CCGAGGCGCAGATGCGCGCGAACCACTTGTGGTCCGCCGGGACCACGTACCAGGGCGCCCACTCGGTGCTCGTGGCCGACAGCATCTCGGAGAACGCCTTCTGGTAATCGTTCCAGTAGCTGCGCTCGTGGACGTCCGCGGCCGAGAACTTCCAGTTGTGGTCGGGCAGGTCGATGCGACGAAGGAAGCGGGTGCGCTGCTCCTCCCTGGAGAGGTTGAGGAGCAGCTTCACGACGGTGAAGCCGTTGTCGGTGAGGTAGCGCTCCCAGTTGTTGATGTCGCGGTAGCGCTTCTTCCAGACGTCGCGCCCGCGCGCCCGCGCGGGCAGCTGCTGCTTCATGAGGATGTCCGGGTGCACGCGCACCACGAGGACCTCCTCGTAGTAGGAGCGGTTGAAGATGCCGATCTCGCCGCGGCGGGGCAGGTTCTTGGCGAACCGCCAGAGGTAGTCGTGGTCGAGCTCCTCGGTGGACGGCGCCTTGAACGAGTGCACGGAGACGCCTTGCGGGTTCACGCCGCTCATGACGTGACGGATGGTGCCGTCCTTGCCGGCGGCATCAAGCGCCTGGAGCACCACCACGACGCCGTGCGAGTCTTGGGCAGCCAGCCGCTCCTGGTACTCGCTGAGCAACTCCACGCCGCGCGCGAGAAGCTCCTCACCCTCCTGCTTGTCGAGAAAACCGGCCTCGTAAGCCGGGTCGAAGTGTCGGGCCAGCGTCACCTTGCGGCCCGGCGTGACCCGCAGTGGCTCGATGAACTCGGCGATCCGCTTCTTGCTCAGGTCGGCCATGTCGCTGCTCCCTTCGCTGTGCAAGCGTCAACAGCTCTCCGCCGGCGACTCAACCGGCACCGGGGACTCCCGCACAACGTACCCATAACGGCGCCGGGTGACTGCACAGCCACCCGGCGCCTCGCTCATGTCGTGCGCGTGTCGCGCGCCGTCGGAGGACGACGGGCGCCGCCTGTCACGCCGTCTGCGACCCCGAGAACCGATCCCGGTTTCCCCAGGCGCCGCCGCTCCACATGGCGATATCGGCCGCCACGGCGAGCGCGATCAGGAGCCAGTCGAGGCCGTTGACCCCGCCGGGCGCAACCCCCACCCACATCAGGGTGGTCCACGGCGCGATGAAGAAACCGATCACCGGCCACAGCCAGCTGCTGAAGGCGAGATCCCAGCGCGTCGGGCTGGCGATCCACCAGATGACGACAGCGGCGCGAGGGCCCAACAGGAGCAGCGTGGTGAAGAGACAGCACATGGGTTCTCCGATCGGTATGTGGACTGACAGAGGCGCAAGTTACCAGATGGTCATCCAAGAGGCAATGGAACGTCCGCGCACCGGCGATGTATGACACAATGCAGCGCCACAGGCCAATGAATCACGTGGAGGCATGATGATCGCGAGCTTGGCGGCTGGTCCCACCGGGATCCTCGTCGGATCCTTCTTCACCAACCGGTTCTTCAGCTTCGGCTTCTGGGCCATCGACATCATCCTGCTGCTGGCCATCGCCGGCGTGGTCATCGTCCTCGCGACCGACGACCGCGACCCGAGCACCGTGCTCGCGTGGCTCTTCGTCGTGCTCCTGCTGCCCGTACTGGGCCTCGTCGCCTACTTCTTCATCGGGCGCAACTTCCGTCGCGACACGCCGCGCCGGCGCAGGGTCGTCGCGCAGCTCGATGCGGTCGCCGCCGAGTCCCTGAGACCCGTGGAGGCCGCCAATCGGGAATTCACGGAGGCGGCCGTGGCCGACCTCGAGGGCACGCCCGGAGGACGGATCCAGTCGGTCGGCAGGGTCCAGGGGAAGGTCGCGCCGCTCCCCGCCGACGAGGTCGACGTCTACACCGCCGGCGCGCAGAAGTTCCCCGCCCTGCTCGAGGAGATGGCCGGCGCCCAGCGCTACATCCACCTCATGTACCTCATCTGGAAGCAGGACGAGCTCACCGCCAAAGTCAAAGAGGTGCTGCTCGACCGGCTCAAGGCAGGCGTCGAGGTGCACCTCATCTACGACTGGCTCAGCTGCATCACCTACAAGAAGGACGAACTCAAGGAACTCGCCGCCGCCGGCGCCGTGGTCGTGCCCTGCTACAAGCGCCTGTCGCAGATCAACTATCGCAACCACATGAAGATGGTGATCATCGACGGCAAGTCAGTGTACAGCGGCGGCATGAACATGGGCCAGGAGTACATCGACGGCGGCCCACGGTTCGACGTCTGGCGCGACACCTCGTTCCGCCTCAGCGGACCGGTGGTCGCGCCGTACCTCATGCTCTTCGCGGCAGTCTGGCTGTACACCGGCCGCAAGGAGGACCTGGCCACAGACTACATGCCGCCACCCGCCGAGCACCATCGCCACGAGGGGATCCCGGTCCAGGTGCTCCACTCGAGCGTCCAGACGACGTTCAAGACCATCCGCGACGTCTTCATCACGTCGCTCCTCAGCGCGCGCGAGCGCGTCTGGATCCAGTCGCCCTACTTCGTCCCCGACGAGCCGTTGATCAGCGCGATGTGCGCGGCGGCCTCGAGCGGCGTCGACGTCCGCTTCATGATGACCGGCGTGCCGGACAAGAAGATCCCCTTCAACGCCGCGCTCGCCTACTACCCGCAGCTCCTCCGCTGCGGCGTGAAGGTCTACCAGTACACGGCCGGCTTCATGCACGCCAAGACGGTGACCGTGGACGACCAGTTCTCGATCATCGGCACCTGCAACTGGGACATCCGCAGCATCATCCTGCACGACGAGGTGGTGGCGATCCTCTACGATCAGGGCGTCACGACGCGTTACGCGGAGCAGTACCAGCGCGACATCGAGGATTGCGAGCTGATCACCGAGGACTTCCTCTCGTCGCTGACGCGCGGCCGGCGCTTCCGCAACTCGGTGGCGCGGTTGTTCTCGCGGCTGCTGTAGAGACGAGGGCCGGGGCGGCAACGCCGCCCCGGCCCTCGTCGAGATTTTCTCATCCTACGGCGGCCCTCGGCCGCCGGGCTACCAGCTCAGTACGGCCAGGAGTAGCCGCCCGAGCCGCTCTGGCTCTGCGTCTGGTCCTGCGCCCGCGGCGCGTAGGAGCCGTTCTGCATCTGCTGCATCACGCTCACGGCGGTATTGATCGGCACGGCGAAACCGATGCCGTCGTTGCCGCCGGACTGCGACGCGATCTGCTCGTTGATCCCGATGACCTCGCCCTCGACGTTGAACAGCGGGCCGCCGGAGTTGCCGGAGTTGATGGCCGCATCTGTCTGGATACCGCCCGTGATGACGGCGCCGTTGGGCGACTGCAGCTCGCGGTCGGTCGCGGACACGACGCCGCTGGAGAGCGAGAAGTCGAGGCCGAGCGGGTTGCCGATGGCCACGACGTCCTCGCCCACGGCCACCTGGGATGAGTCCCCGAGCGTGACCGGCTTCAGCGTCGGCGCCTGACTCGCGTCGATGCGGAGCAGGGCGACGTCGGTCGACTCGTCGGACCCGACGATCGTCGCGGGGATCTCGGCGCCTTGGCTGCCGTCGCTCTTGAAGACCACGGTGACGGAGCTCGCCGTCATGCCGCTTTCGCTGACCACATGGGCATTGGTCAGGATGTCACCGTCCTCGGAGACGACGAAGCCGGTGCCGATGCCCTGCTGCCCACCTGTGGGCTGGCCCCACATGTCGTAGCCGCCCGAGAACGTGGACCGGACCTCGACGACGCTGGCGATGTTCTGCTCGTACACCTGCTGCGGCGTCAGGCCAGTGGTGGTGAAGGAGGCGGGCTCGCCCCTGACGACGGTCTGCGTGGTCGTGTCGCCGACGACGCCGGTCGCGTAGGCGCCGCCGAGCAGGAGGGCCGCCCCGAGAAATCCGGCGACCATGGTGCTGACGAACTTCTTCATTGTGCGCTGCCTTTCTTGCCTGCTGCCCGTCGGACCGGACGAGCTCACGGATTCGTCATAGGTTGTACCGCCGCAGTCTGAGAATCCGCTGAGTGCCGACTGAGTGACATCTGTGACTCTCGAAGAAGACGGACGACCGGCGGGTATAGCAGGATCGTCCGCCAACGACCCGAGGAGGATCATCCATGAGACCCGTCGTCGACGAAGACCTGTGCATCGGCTGCGGACGGTGTGAGGACCTCTGCCCCGCAGTGTTCCAACTCGACGACGATGGCTACTCGCATGTCATCGCACCCGACGCCTGCGCCGAGGCCGGCTGCTGCGAGGACGCCGCCTCCGAGTGCCCCGTGGAGGCTATCTCGCTCGTCTAGCGCGTCGGCGGGCCGGGGTGCGGGCCGAGGCCGGTCGGGAAGTGGACCCGACCGTCCGGCCGGCTGGCCGGGCGCACGCCGAGAAAGAAATAGGTGACGCCGCCGCGTCCAATGGGAACACCCCTCGTTAGTCCGGACCACGACCA
>CAZJGT010000186.1:0-4460 GCA_964545565.1 uncultured Thermoleophilia bacterium | reverse complement strand
GCACGGGGCGGGCCTGGACGTCTTGCGCGGCGCGTCAGCGGATGCCACTCGCTGGGCGGTCGCGGCCGGCGCGGCGCCGCCTCGGCCGCGAGCCTTCGCGTCGAAGACGAGCATCTCGACGGACGTACCGTCGGGGAAGACGAACACTTCGATCTTGCAGCTCTCGTCCATCACGTCCCTCTGTTCCGCCCTGGAGATGCCGTCTCAGCTCTCCTATCGGACGGCGCCGCGCGCTCCTTGAGCGGTCCGCGGCGGACCCGTTGTCTGGACAGTGCATCGCGTCGTGGGGGATACTACCGGGGCGCCTCGGGGCGCCTCTTCATGACCGCTTCTCCCACCGACAACCCGCAGCAGCTCGCCGCCCTGCCCATCGGCATGTTCGACTCAGGCATGGGCGGCCTCACCGTGCTGCACGAGTGCCTCGTCCGGCTGCCCGGAGAGCACTTCGCCTACGTGGGCGACACGGCGCGGTTCCCGTACGGCGAGAAGAGCCGCGACGAGCTCGAGCTCTTCTCGCGGCAGATCACCGCCTTCCTCGAGACCGTCCCGGTGAAGCTCATCGTCGTGGCCTGCTACTCGGCCACCTCGGCGGCTCTGCCGGCGCTGCAGGAGCAGTTCAAGACGCCGGTCATCGGCGTCGTCATGCCGGGCGCGCGCGCCGCCGTGCGCAGCTCGCGGTACCGCCGCATCGGCGTGCTGGCTACGGAGGCGACCGTGGCGAGCGGGGCCTACCCGACGGCCATCCACGGCCTCGACTCGGGCGCCGAGGTCATCCAGCAGGCGTGCCCGGGCCTGGTCGATTTCATCGAGGCCGGAGACGTGGCCAGCCAGGGGCTCGCCGACGCGGTCCGCGGCTTCACGGAGCCGCTCAGAGAGCGGCGCCCCGACGTGGTCATCATGGGCTGCACGCACTACCCGCTCGTGGCTCCGATGCTGCAGCGCTTCCTGGGGCGCGACGTCACCCTCATCAACCCCGCCGCCGAGATCGCCCGCGAGGTCGAGGAGACGCTCGCCCGCCAGGGTCTGGAGCGGCCGGGCGACGTCCTCGGCTCCTATCGCTTTTACACCACCGGCGACGTGGAGCGCTTCCGCGCGACCGGGGCACGGTTCCTGCAGATGCCGCTCACGCGCGTCCGCGCGCTGCCGCTCGAGCGGCTCGGCGAGCTCATCGCGTCATGACGAGCCGGGTTCTCGTGCGGGCGGCCGTCTACGCCGCCCTCTACGCCGTGCTCACGCTGGCCCCGGGGCTGAACGCGCTGGCATACGGGCAGGTGCAGTTCCGGGTCTCCGAGGCGCTCCTCGTGTTCGCGTGCTTCGATCCGGCGGCTGTGCTCGGCCTTACCGTGGGCACGGCGATCGCCAATCTCGGGAGTCCACTGATGCCGGTGGACGTCGTCGCGGGGGCGGCGCTCACGCTCGCCGCCGCCGCCCTCATGTATCTCATCGGGCCGCGGGTCGTCGCCCTGGCCGTGCCCGTGGTCGTCAACGGTCTCGGCGTGGCGGCGATGCTCGCGCTCCTGCTCGACCTGCCATACTGGGCGAGCGCCGCCTGGGTCGGCCTCGGCGAGGCCGTGGTCATGGCCACGGCGGGTCTCGGCCTGCTGCTCGTGGTGCGCTCGCGCCGCGATCTGTTCGGCATCACCCGACCGGCCGCGTGACGAGGCCGTTGCCGCCGCGGGCGGCGAGGAGGAAGACGTGAGAAAAGGACGCACGCCCGACGAACTCCGGCCGGTGCATATCGCACCGGCGGTGGCCAAGTTCGCCGCCGGCTCCGCACGCATCGAGCTGGGCGACACGCACGTTTTCTGTACGGCGTCGCTGAGCGACGGCGTGCCCGGCTGGCTGCGTGGCTCCGGTCGCGGCTGGCTCACCGCCGAGTACAGCATGCTGCCGGGCGCCACGCCCACGCGGACCTCGCGTGAGGCGGTGCGGGGGCGGCAGAGCGGCCGCACCATGGAGATCCAGCGCCTCATCGGCCGCAGCCTGCGCAGCGTCGTCGACCTGGGCATCATCGGCGAGCGCACCATCGCCGTCGACTGCGACGTGCTTCAGGCGGACGGCGGCACGCGCACGGCGAGCATCACCGGCGCTTACGTGGCCGTGCACCAGGTCGCGCTCAAGATCAAGGACCTGCTCGGCCTGCACGAGCTCCCGCTGTTCGATTCGGTCGCGGCCGTCTCCACGGGCATCGTGGACGGTGAGACGCGGCTCGACCTCGACTACGAGGAGGACTCCGCGGCCGAGGTCGACCTCAACGCGGTGATCACCGGAGACGGGCGCCTGGTCGAGGTGCAGGCGACGGCCGAGGGCGAGCCGTATTCGCGGCAGGCGCTGGAGGCGATGCTCGACCTGGCCGCCGCCGGCGCGACCGCCTTGGCGGGCGCGCAGACCGCGGCCGTGGCCGAGCTGGGGTAGCCGTCGTGCGCTTCGTGCTGGCGACCGGCAACCGCCACAAGGTCGAGGAGTTCGGCGCGATCCTCGCGCCATGCCGGGTCGACGTCATGCCGGCAGGCGTGCATCTGCCTCCCGAGGGCGTCGAGTCGTTCGCCGCGAACGCCCGGGGGAAGGCCGTGGCGCTCGCGCGCGCGGCCGCCGCCGATCCCGCGCTCCTGGGGCAGAGCGGCGTGCGACCGGGTGAGGAGGTGCTCTTCCTCGCCGACGATTCCGGGCTCGAGGTCGAGGCGCTCGGATGGGCGCCGGGCGTGACCAGCGCCCGCTACGCGGGCGTGGACGGGCCCGGCGCCGACGCCGCCAACGTCGCGCGCCTGCTGCGCGAGATGGCCGGCTTCGCCGGCCCGCTCGCGCGCCGGGCGCGCTTCGTCTGCTCCGTTGTCGCCGTCGCACCCGACATGGCACGCTACGCGGCGACAGGACGTTGGTGGGGCGTCATCGCCGACGCCCCGCGCGGGGAGGGCGGGTTCGGCTACGATCCCGTCTTCATCCCCGAAGGGTCGGCCCTGACGGTCGCCGAGTGGCCACAGAGGGAGAAGGACCAGGCCAGCCACCGCGCCTCGGCCGGCAGGGCCCTCGTCGACGTCTTGCGACGGGAGGGTTTGCTGCGTGGGGTCCAGGCGACCTGAAGCGAAGAGGCCGCCCGCCTCGCTGGCCGACCTCACGAATCACTCGCTGAAGTCGCGTGCGGCCGCGGTCTCGATCGCGTCCAACGCGATCCTGATCGTCTTCAAGCTCGCGGCCGGTATCCTCTCGGGGTCGATCGCCATCATCTCCGAGGCGCTGCACTCCGGCTCCGACCTCGTCGCCGCGCTGATCGCCTTCTGGTCGGTGCGCCGCGCGGCGGAGCCGCCGGACGAGCGCCATCACTACGGCCACGAGAAGGTCGAGAACCTGAGCGGCGTCATCGAGGCGCTGCTCATCATCGCCGCCGCCGGCATCATCATCTTCGAGGGCGTCATGAAGATCATCGACGGCCCTGAGCTCGACCACATCTGGCTGGGCATCGGCGTGATGGTCGTCTCCGGCATCGTCAACCTGATCGTCTCGCTCAGAGTGCTGTACCCGGTCGCGCGGAGGACCCAGTCGGCGGCGCTCGAGGCCGACGCCGCCCATCTGCTCACCGATGTCTACACATCCTTCGGCGTGGCCGGTGGTCTGCTGCTCGTCAAGCTCACCGGCTGGCCCTATTTCGACCCCATCGCCGCCATCGCCGTGGCCGTCCTCATCATCAAGACCGGCTACGACCTGGTCACCCAGTCCACGCGCGTGCTGCTGGACGAGACGTTGCCCGAAGAAGAGCTCGAGGAGATCCGGCGCTGCGTGCGCGAGCACCGCGGCGAGATCATCTCCGGCTATCACGCGCTACGCGCGCGCCGCGCCGGCAGCCGCCGGCACGTCGACCTTCACGTCACGGTGGACGACGATCTCACCATCGTGGAGGCACACGACATCGCCGAGCACATCGAAGACGACATCCGTGCCTGCATCCCCAACACCGACGTCCTCGTGCACGTGGAGCCCAGGACCCACGAGCGCGAGGACGGCAGCTGAGGAGCGGCCGGGTAGGCTCGGTCCACCGGCTCCTGCAAGGCTCCGCCCACCGGCCCCGGCAGGCGGCCCGCGCCTCAGGTGAACAGCGGCGACAGGAGCAGCGCGGCGCTCATCCCGATCAACGCCACCGTGAAACCCCAGGCGATGACGTTGCGGACGCGCCCGTTGACGTGTTCGCCCATGACCGCCGGGTCGTTGATCATGAGCAGCGTGAAGATGAGGATCACCGGCAGCAGGATCCCGTTCAGGGACTGGGCCACCAGGATCACGCGCACCAGCGGCAGGCCGGGGATGATCGCGACGGCCGCCGGCACGATCATCAGAAAGGTGATGATGCCGTTGAACGCGGGCGCCTCGCGGAAGGAGCTGTCGAGGCCGGACTCGAAGCCGAAGGCCTCGCAGACCACGTAGGCGGTGGCCAGCGGCAGGACGCCGGCGGCGAGGATCGAGACGCT